>CAYWKN010000114.1:0-7676 GCA_964458765.1 uncultured Verrucomicrobiota bacterium | reverse complement strand
GCCCCCGCCCCGCTGGTGTTCAACAGCGCCCGCGTCTCCTCCTCCGCCGCCCATACCCTCCTCGCGGAAAATTGCGGCGATACAACCCTTGCCGCCGGCGGCGACAACCTGCTGGTCGGCGTCTCCGGCCTCACCCCCGGCCTGGCGCTGCCGTCCGGCCTCTGCCTCGATGAACGCCGCCGCGGCGCCGCCGTCATCCGCGCCGCCTACCACGCCAATGACTCGTTCGCCGTCGCCGCGCGACTCGAGGATATCCGTTTCTGCGACACGCCTCTGCCCCTGTGGCTGGGCCAGCGGGGACTGACCCCGGACGACCTGTGGGACGACCCCGCCTGCCGCGACCTCCTCCAGGCGCGCCTGTTCGCCGAAAACGCCGACACCCCCCTGCTGGAAGGCCTGTGGAAGGCGCCGGACAGGAAGACAGAGTGGGCCGCCCGCTTCCGCGCGGCGCGCCGCTGGAGCCTCCTGGAACTCAACAGCAGCGAAGATGTAATCGAACGCGACCGGCGCCGCACCGCGGCCCGCGCCGCCTTCCTGCGCGCGGCGTTCGACCGCGAGGCGGGATGGCAGGAGGTCAGCTTCAACGACTTCCAGCCTATCGTCGCCGGAGGCATCTCGGGCAGCCGCCTCGCGGACTGGCTGAAGCGCACCAACGATCCGCTGCTGCGCCTCTACCGCCGCGAACTCCTGGTCTCCGCCAACCTTGCCGCCCCGTCCGACGGGGATGCGTTCCTCATTGACTACCTCGGCCGCCAGGAACAACCGCCCCTGTCCCTGGCCGTCAAGGAGGACCAGATCGTGTGGGCCCGCTCGCCGCTCCGGCTCGACCTGGCCGGCGGCTGGAGCGATACCCCGCCCTACGCCCTCCGCTACGGAGGACAGGTCGTCAACTGCGCCGTGGACCTGAACGGCCAGCCGCCCGTCCAGGTCTTCTGCCGCCGCACCGCCGAGCGGTTCATCCGCCTGCATTCCATTGACACCGGCAGCCGCGAAACCTGCTCCACGTTCGGGGAGCTGGACGACTACCGGTCGCCGACCTCCCCCTTTGCCCTTCCCAAGGCGGCGCTCTGCCTGTTGGGTTTCACAAGGGAACAGTCGGGCTGCTCGGACCTGGAGGCCCTCCTGGCCCGCCTCGGGTCCGGCATCGAACTCACGCTGCTTTGCGCGGTCCCCAAGGGGTCGGGGCTGGGAACTTCGTCCATCCTCGGCGCCGCGATCCTGGCCGCGCTGCACCGGTTCTTCGGCCGGGCGGTGGAGCGCGACGAACTCTTCCGCCGGGTTCTGCACATGGAGCAGATGCTGACCACCGGCGGCGGCTGGCAGGACCAGATCGGCGGCGTGGTGGGCGGGATCAAGTACATCAGCGCGGCGCCGGGCCTGCGGCCTTCCCCCATGGTGCACCAGCTCAACCCCAACATCCTCACCCACGGACCCAGCCTGCGGCGGTTCACGCTCTTCTACACTGGAATCACCCGGCTGGCGAAGAACATCCTGGCGGAGGTGGTGCAGCAGGTCAACCGCAACACGCCCGCGTATCTCTTCACGCTCCGTCACATGCGCCAACTGGCGCTGGACGTGCGGCAGGCCATCGAGCTGGGCGACCTGGAAACCCTGGGGCCCCTGCTGCGGATGTCGTGGGAAGCCAACAAGCGCATTCATCCGGGAACGACGAATCCGGAGGTCGAGGCCCTGCTTGCCCGCACGGCCCGGTGGACCATCGGGGCGAAGCTCCTCGGCGCCGGGGGCGGTGGCTATGCCCTGCTGCTCGCCGCGGACGAGGCCGGGGCGGACGCCACCCGCGCCCTCCTCCGGAAGGAATTCGAGAACAACCGCGCCCGGATCGTGGATTTCTCCCTCAACTCCACCGGCCTCCAGGTCAGCGTCTCCTGACCCCCGCTCCGTTACCGGCACGGCGAAGACCCTGTGGCGGCTGCAACTCAAGGCCAACGGCCGCCGTCTGGACCTGTCTCCGCCCGTCTTCCATCTCGACGGCAAGTCCTGCCGGGCCGTGGTGCAGAAGTTGAAGCCGGCCGGGGCGCCACGCACCCTCCGCAACGGCGTCCGCGAGGAGTGATGGCAGGGCGCGGTCAAGGGCCAGGAGGGGTCACCGTGCGCTTCGACGCCGCCGAACGGGCGCTGTTGGATCTCGACTTCCGGAAGCCCGGAGCCAAGCTGGTATTTTCCGGGGTCAAGGAGAGGTAGACTTGCCGGGGGCAGACACCGTTCTTCTCGTCAGATATCCACCTCGGCATAGCCGCCACTGGGCAAAGAATCAAGGGCGGAACGAACCTTGTCCGTCTGCTTTCGAATGCGAGGCCAGGAGGTGGTGGTCAGCACAAGAATTCGAACCGTATGGGCGCTCAAATTCTGCTGATATCGCAGATGGGTGTCCGTCGTAATGAACGCATCATATCCTTCCGCCTCTGCCTGGTTCAACAAATCGCCGTTCCGCATTCGTGACCAACCGCGCTCGGCCACCGTGTCCACCACATGAGGATGGAGAGCCCGCCTCAACGGGACAGGAGTCCCCTGATCGAACAGCACCTTCATGCGGCGCTTCCAACAAGCAAGTCGGCGGATATAAACTCGATCACCGCTTCCACCTGGCGCCGGGAGACGCCTGGGAACCATTCCAGGAAATCGTCAATGGAGGCGCCGCCCTCGATATTCTCGAACAACGCCTGGACCGGAACACGCGTATCTTTAAAGACCCAGGCTCCACTGACCTTTCCGGGTTCCCGCTCCACCTCGGGGCAACTATTCCAATTCGTGTTCATGTTTCTATCGTGCCACGAGAGCATCCTTGGTTCAATTTCTTTCAGCAATTCTCATTATGGCATTGCTACCCGGTGATGCAGGCTGAACCGGAAGCGGGCGGAACGGATTTCCGCCCTACGTAGGCCGCAAATCCGTTGCGGCCCGAACGCGTGATGGCAGGGGCTCCAGCAGGGACAGGCTATCTGTTGCCTCCGCCAGCCTCCGCTGGCATTCCACATTGAACCGGACCGTATGTTATAGTATCGTTTCCAACATGGTCGCCGCTGACACCGACAAGTATCGCGAGAATGCCATACTCACAGCCATTCTGATGGACTCCGGTATTGCGCTGATGCGCCAGAATATCAGGCGGCGCCATCCCGAAAGCCCGGAAGAAGAGGTGGACGCCTTGCTGCGCGCCTGGCTGTGTCGCGCGGACGATCCCGTTCCGGGCGACATTTCCGGATCGATTCGTGTCCGGGAGCGGAGGCCATGAATCCACTTCAGGATCTCCTGCGGCAAATGACATCGTTGCTCGCCGTCCGGCGTCAACCGTGGGCCTTGGTCGGTGGACTGGCCGTTTCCATCCGCACCGAACCGCGCTTCACCCGGGACATTGACCTCGCCGTGGCTGTTTGCGACGACCCCGCGGCCGAGTCGCTGGTCTTCGAGTTGCAGGCAAAGGGCTTCCGCACACTGGCCACCGTCGAACAACAGGAGACACGGCGCCTGGCCACGGCACGCATGGCGCCCGCTGGCGGCCAGGACACGGGACTGATGGTTGACCTGTTGTTTGCCTCGTCCGGCATCGAAGCCGAGGTTTGCGCAGCGGCCGAGCCCCTGGCGGTCTTTCCCGGCATCACGGTTCCGGTGGCGCGAATCCATCACCTCATCGCGCTCAAGGTCCTGGCTCGCGACGATCGCACCCGCCCGCAGGATGCCGCCGATCTTCGCCTGTTGATCGCGGCGGCGCGGACCCCGGACCTTGATGCTTCCCTGGAGGCCATGCGCCTGATCGAAGCGCGCGGCTTCCACCGCGGCCGCAACCTTGTCCAGGCGTTCAGGACAGTCCTGGGCGAATATCCCGCGCAGATTGGTTCAAGCCACGCCTGATCGCTGATCGTGCGCGTAGGGACAGTCACCTCCCGAACAGTCACCTCCCGAACACCGCCCGGTCCCGGTTGACGCCGACGGCGACGCGTACGGTTTACGAGGGAAATCCGCCCCAATCGTCCACCGCAAGCGTCGCCGTAAGCGTCGACCGTTCCGCCTGCCCCAGCCCAGTTGTTATCTGTTCCCACCGATTACCGGTCACCGGTTACCGACTTGTCCGCCATAGCTCTCCCAGCGACGGCGGATCACTTCCCTCTTCTTCGTGCCCTTCGTGAACTTCGTGGTTCCCTCTGCATTCCCCTCTTCTTCCCCCCCTTCCCGGCGCCAGCCGCAACAACCCCCAGAACGCCAGTACCAGCGCCGCCGCCATCCCGGTCCCCGCCAGCCAACCCAGGAACCGCCCTCCGCCCGCCTTGAATTCCAGCGTCATCCCGGCATCCGGCTGGATCTGCAACTCGCGGTGGAACGGCAGATGCACCCCCTGCACCGGCAGCGTCACCCGGATCGGATTCGCCCGCATCTGCGCCGCATCCTGCTGCTCCAGCATCTTGTCGGCCACCAGGTTCAGGTTCCCCAGCTCCTTGGCGTCCAGCCTCTGCTCCAACTGCCGCCCGTAATCCGCCGTCCACTGCCCCTGATCCACCTGCTGGCCCGCCGCCTGCGGCGCCGCCTCCGCCTCGTCCATCACGTTCTGCGACTTCTTGAGCGCCGCGCGCCGGTTGTAGAACCCCACCACCGCCTGCTGCCGCATGAGATTCCGGTACTGGATCCGCGCATCCTCGTTGAGCTCCTGCTTGCCCTGCGAGAACACCAGCGCCTGCTTCAACGCCTGCTTGGCCTCCGCCTGCCGGCCGGCCTTCCACAACGATTCGCCCTTCTTGAGCACCTCCTCCGCCCGGGCATTGCTGGCCAGCGCCGCCGCCTTCGTCTGGCTCTCGTACTGCCGCGCGTCGAACACAATCACCCCTTCCTGCCGCCACTCGCCCTTCCAGGTCATCGTGCCGCCAAACCGCCCGTACCGGTACCCCGCCGGCGCATACAGGTCCCACCGCACATCCGCCAGCGGAATGTTGAAGCGCGGCCCCTCGATCCGCTGCCGCCCGAAGAACCGCCCCGTCCCCGCCGTGGAAACATACGTCAATTCCACCGAAGCCTCGCCCGCCGCCCGCGCACTCTCGAGCGGAAGCATCAGCCGGCCCTTGTCCTGCAACGGCGCCGCAGCAGCGCCGTTGACAAACGCCGACCAGCTCTTCGCCGAGGCCGGCAGCTTCACCTCCAGGAACCGCAGCGTCCCCACCTGCGTCTGCAGCGCCACCCGCGTCACCATCTGCCCGTCGTCCGACAGCACCGACGTCAGCGTCACCGATTGCACCCGCGCCGCCAGCACATCCGCCGAATCATGCCGGATGACCGACAGGTCCAGCTCGTAGTCCGGCCGCGTCGTGCGGTAGCACAGCACGGCCTCGGCCAGGTTGCCCGCCCCGAAGCCGCCGGGCACATTCCTCGCATCGTCCTCGTGCAGGCCGGCCGGTGTTCCCGCCGCCCGGACCTGCAGCCGGCCGGAAGTGAAGACCACCACGTACCCTTTCTGCGACTCCGTATCCACGGTGCGCAGGGGCGTGACCTTGAGCTTCTCCTCCTTCGCTTCGCAGGGCATCTGGTACGCCACTTCCATCGTGTAGCGGTTCTCCACCTTCCCCTGCAGCTCCACTTCCCAGATCCCGGCGGCGCGGTCCACCTCCGCCACCTTCGCCACGCCGCGGCCGGATACCGTCAACGACACCCCCGGCGCCGGCGCCTTGAACCGGAAGGTCTTGATCCCCGCCTGGTCAATCTTGTACTGCACAATGCAGCGCCCGTGCAGCATGCCCTCGGAAATGTCGAGCCGCTGCAGCAGGTCGGCCCGGATCACCGGCGCCATCGTCTCGGTCTTGAGCGACACCGTCCAGTCGGGCCGCAGGATCCGGAACGCCAGGTAGCCGGGCTGTTCAATCCCCAGCTCCCGGGGATGGATCTCGCTGACCCCGTCCCGCTCCAGGGTCAACAGCCGGACCCCGCGCTCGCCGGACACCGCCAGGGTCCCCACATGCTTGACCGCTTCCGGAACGCCAAGCCTCGGCACCTTGATCTGCGCCTCCACCCCGCGCCCCATCCGGCCCAGCACAAGGTTCACCGTGCGGTTGCCCAGCGCCTGGCGCCGGTAGTGGACAATCACCGCATGGCCGCCTTCGCGCACTTCGTCCCAGTGCCCCACGTCCTCGCCGGAGAGCGACTCGATGTCGAAATCCTCGGGCAGGCTGATCCGCAGGTCGAAGATCCCCGCCCGCGAGACAGTCAGCGCCAGGCGCGAGCTGAGCACCATGCGCTCGTCGGAGATGTCCAGGCTCGCCTGTTCAACCACCCGGACCTCGGGCAGGACGCGCTCGGCATGCACCGCCGCGTTGGCGGGCAGTTCATGGTAGCGATAGGCGAACCGGATCTCGGGCGCGTCGGCCGTCACCGCGCCGCGCAAGGCGGCTTCCACGGCCTCGGGGGCGAAATCGCCGGCATTCATCGGACTCAACCCCTTGAGGGTGTCCGCGCGCACCTGGACCGCCCCGCCGGCCGCCAGCGCCAGCGAACCGCGCTGGCGCGCGCACCCTTCCACGGCGGGCACCGCCAGCTCGGCGTCATACGGCAACCCTTCGCGCGGCACCTGGGTTGTGATGACCAGTTGGAATTCGCCGCTGACAGGTTTCTCCATCCACGCTTCCAGGACGCGGGTGTCGGGCTCGAACCGCCAGGTTCCCAGCCCGTCGCCGACCACCGCCGTCACGCTCATGCCGGCGGGAATGGTCATGCGAACGGTCTGCAATTCGCCCTGCGCCACGCGGCAGCGGGCCAGGTGCGTCATGTTCACCAGCCCGGGCGCCAGGAGCGCATAGGTCTGCAGGTCGCAATAGAAAACCGTCTGCTCCAACTGCGTCTTGCGCTCCCGCGGCCGCCAGGTGGCCACGGGCGGCACGGCCCCGGCAAGGGTCATCACGGCAACCGTGCTCTTGTCCTTCTCCGACACCGTCAACAGCGCCGCGGAAGGACTGGCAATCTCCCAGCCGGTCGCCGGCACCGACAGCTCCACACGGTTCCGGATGCTGGGCGGCAGACGCAGCGGCAGGCTCCACACGCCGTCGGCGCTGGTCACCCGCACCAGTCCCTGGAAGGTCACCGTGCAGGGTTCCTCGCCGGCGAACAACACATGGTAGCCTTCCTTCCCGGCCACCACGCGCCCCTGGCGGGGAGTCAGGGACGAGTCCACAAGCACATACTCCTTCGGGAACACCAGCAGTCGTTCCGACAGCCGGGGTGTCAGGGTCAGCGTCAAGGCGACTTTCACGTTGCCCTCCCGGTCCTTGAGCGGATCCGGCGCTTCGATCTTGAGCAGGGCTTCGCGCACCACCCGGGGTTCCGCCGCAGGCGGTTCCTGCCGGGGCGGGTTTTCCGCCAGCGCCGGAAGGGCCGCCGCCAGCAGCAGGCCGAGCAGCAGGGCCACGCTGCCCGTGCCGCTGTCCAGCGGGGGCGTCGGAGGCGGTTCCACGAAGGGCGGAGGCAGTTCGTCCCCCCCGGTGGCGGCGGCGCGTTCCCGCGCCTCGCGCCGGTCGGTCTCCCGCAGCGCCCGCCCGCGCCGGAAGACGCGGCGCGCCACGGCCACCCAGATCCAGAGCACAACCGCCAGCCACAGCAGCGCCGCCAGCACCGGCGCCAGCGCCGGTATCGCCAGCAGGCTCCAGAGCAACAGCGTAAGACCCGCCGCCAGGATCAGCGGCTTC
>CAYWKN010000113.1:0-7698 GCA_964458765.1 uncultured Verrucomicrobiota bacterium | reverse complement strand
CATGTCCGGTTCGATGAGGGCCGCCAGCTTCGGCTGGCGGCTACTCTACGCGGATTTGCGAGAAGTTGGAAGCAAGGTGCTGGCCCGACGGCCATTGTGCGTACTGACCATACAACAGAAGATCCCTCACAGAGAAATGCTCGGGCAGAGGGGGCTGGACGGAATCCGGCTGAGTACGCCATGAGTGCTGGGTTCAGTCCATGGGTGACGGGAGCGTCCAACCCGCGAGAGGCTTGAGGCGCGAAAGCGCGTCTGGTAGTCTCGTGACCAGCATTAACTTGGGAACCGCCGAATACGGAGCCGTACGTTTGGTGGTGTGAGAGCTGGGGGAGGGCAACCTCCCCCAGCTACTCGATTGGGCAAGATTGAGTTAGCACCAAAATGATCCTATCAGGAAGGAAATGTCTTATGTATGGTCTCAAGACAACCAGAACAGTTCACCTCGTTGTGATTTGTTTCCTATCGCTGACACTCAGCGGTTGCTGGACTCCGTACCTGCCGCCAAGTCATCTCGGTAAGACGACATTCGCGGACAGGACAGACGCAATCAAAGCCCTAAATAGGTTTGAATACACTTCCACAGTGGATGGGGCGAGAGCCCAGATTGTGGCAACGGACGGACGGGTATTTCAGGACAGAGTAGAATTCTGTGACGGATACGCGATCTACCATGGTCTTAATTATGGTTCACCCGAGATACGGGGCCTCTTAGCTGTCTATACCCCTGTAAATACCAAGTGGAATTACAGCGATACAAAGGAAATATGGATAACCGAAAAGACTCACATGGTGCCCCATCCGGGAGCCCCTGAAGGATGTTTCGTCATTGTCTTTGTGAGCTCAACACTATGGAAGGTCTCCGTTGTTGTAAGCGCGCAGGGATTTCCTGACTACTGGAAGGCAATACTAACGCTGTTTCCCAATGCCAAAATGTATAACTACAACCCCCCATTTGGTGGTTAAGCACGCAGCAACAGAACCTTTGCCCAGCCACACCTTGCTCCGTACGTCTTCGCCGCCGGAGGAGGTGGGCGGTCGAGCCTTGACAATCGTACAGAATATAGTACGATATATTGTACAAAAGGGAGAACACCTATGCCGCGCCTCAATCTGGACGAAGACGTCAAGCCCTTATCTGAATTCCGGGCGAATGTCACAACGTGCATCCGCCAAACCCGGAGTACACGGCGACCGCTGGTCATCACCCATCATGGAAAATCCGCCGCCGTGCTTCTTGGCGTCTCGGAATACGAGGGATTGATGCAAAAAATGGAGGTTCTCGAGGATATTCGTTCGGCCGAGGATCAACTCGCGGAAGGCCATGGCGTTTCTCACGATGCCGCGCTCACGCAGGTGCTCGCCAGGGTCCGCCGATGAAGGTGCGATGGGCGCCGCTGGCAATCGATAGGGTGGCGGAAATCGCTGCCAACATTGCGGAAGACAATCCTGTCGCCGCAGAGAAATGGATTCGTGACACTTTCGCGCACGTGGGGCAGTTGGAGCGGTTTCCGAAAAGCGGCGGGCAAATCCCCGAGACCCTTCGCCAAGACATCCGCGCATTGGTCTGGGGCAATTACCGCATCATCTATCGCATCGAGGTCCATCAGGTTTCGATTCTAACGGTCCGACATACGAAACAAATCCTGCCTTTGGAAGACCTGAAATAGGTCCACCCAAAGGAAGCCCAGCGGTGGATGGGTCAAGCACGACGACACACCCGGATGCCCGTCGGCGCAGGCCTTCCCAGCCATGGAGCCGTCCGGCGCGGCAAAAAAGAGAGTACGTCACTGACCTGCTACAAAAGTTCTTGTTTTCCAATGGTTTTCCATTTAGCGTGCCCGCCAACCTGAAAGGAGACAAATTGTGAAAGCGTTATATCGGCGCATTTTGTGGGGTCTGATGCTGGCTTGTGCTTCCCTGACTGTCATGGCCGGTCCCAAGTGGGACATCTCCGAGGATTCCAACCTGCAACTGAGTTTCCTGGGGCAGGTGCATGCGAACTACACCAAGGATGCGGCGGACGAGGAAGACATCTATCTGCGCCGCGCACGGATCATCCTGTCCGGACAGATCATGGATGGCGTGAAGTTCTTCGCCGAGACCGATAACGACAATGCCGGCAAGAACGGCACCACCGATATCGAGACCGACATCCAGGACGCGTTTGTTGACCTGCGACTTGCCGGGGACCACTGGGTGGAGGTCGGGTTGATCCTCCTGCCGTTCTCGTTCGAGACCAAGTCCTCCGCCGCAAGCCTGCTGGGGTTGGACTACAACAGCGAGGTGGTCAAGCTCGTCAATACCTTCGTCTGGCGGGACTACGGCGCGGAGTTCCATGGCAGCTTCGGCAAGAAGTTCGCCTATCGCGCCGGGGTGTTCGACGGCTATGACGACAGCGCGACGACCAAGAATCCCGACGCGCCGCTGCGCTATACGGGGCATGTGGCCGTGAACCTGATCGGCGAGGTGGAGACCGGATGGTTCTTTACCCAGGAACGACTGGGGGACAAGCCCTACCTGGCGATCGGTGTCGGCGGCGACTACCAGGAGGAAGCGACACGAGTGGTTTCCACCAACGGCACGCCCGACAAGATCACCGACAACGAGGCGATTGTGTTCGATTTCCAATCCGGCTGGAACGCCGGCCCGCTGGCCATCACGCTGAACGGCGGCTGGTTCCTCTGGGACAATGCGACGTTCGACGGGGATACCCGCTTCGTGGAAGCGGGAGTCCGGCGCGATCAGGTGCAGGTGACGGGTAAACTGTCCGACCAGGATCCCGACAAGGGGGAGGCGAAGCAGGATACCACGGTCGGCGTGAACTACTTCCTCAAGAAGCACAATGCCCGTTGCGGGTTGGAATACCGCTGGGGTGACAATCCGGATCAGTACCTGTTCGGCCTGCAGTTCCTGCTGTAAGCCTGGACGCGGGTTGGATGACACTGACTGGCAAACGTACCTGGGCTCGATGCCTTGCGCTCCTGCTCGTGTCGGTTTCCGTTGCCGGGGCCGAGCCTTCTGCCAGGGCGCGCTATGTGTTCCTGTTCATCGGCGATGGGATGGGGTCCAACCAGGTGGCGGCCGTGGACCGGGCGCTGGCGGCGGCGGGCAGGGATCCCCTTGTGCTGCGGGAATTTCCGGTGCGCGGCATGCAGCGCACCCGGTCTGCTTCCGATGAGATCACGGACAGCGCGGCGGGTGGAACGGCATTGGCCACCGGAGTCCGGACAGACAACGGAATGATCTCCATGACGCCGGACGGATCCGTTCTCCGGACGCTGGCGGAGGAAGCGAAATCCGCCGGGAGGAAGGTCGGCATTCTATCGTCCGTCAGTCTCGACCACGCCACCCCGGCGGTGTTTTATGCGCACTGCCACCGGCGCGGGAGTTATTCCGAAATCGCGCGGCAACTGGCCGACTCCGCCGTGGATTTCTTCGGTGGAGGCGGACTGGCGGGGCAGGCGGCGGAGCACCCGGGAGAGCCGGACAACCTCCAGCGCGCCATCTCGAACGGCTTTGTGGTTGTCAGGACCCGGCAGGCCCTGGCGGAACTGGCCCCGGGCGGTAAGGTGCTGGCGTTCAACCATAGGCTTGCCGGATCGGCGGCCCTGCCTTCGGCGCTGGATACGTTGCCGGATGATATTCCCCTGGCGGAATTCACCGGTGCTTGCATCCGGCTGCTGGAGCAGGACAAAGGGTTCTTCGTCATGGTGGAGGGGGGCAAGATCGACTGGGCCTGCCATGACAACGATCTGGGATCCATGACCGCGGAACTGCTGGCGTTCGATCAGGCGATTCGTCAGGCGGTGGCGTTCAGCCGTTTGCATGCCGACGAGACGTTGATCGTGGTTACTGCCGATCATGAGACGGGTGGGCTGGAGGCCTTGCCGGGCGGTCCCTTCAGCCCGGAGGTTCTGCTGGGGCCGACGCGGTCGGACAGCAGTCTGACCGGCGAAATGCTGGCAAGGCGGGCGGGGTATCGGTTCACATCGCGCGGGCATACCGGGGCGGATGTGTGTGTCTGGGCCCTTGGCTCGGGCGCGGGGGAATTTGCCGGAGTGCAGGACAACACGGAAATTGCGCGCAAGATCCGGGCGGCCATGGCGACTTCACACGAGGGTGGACTGGACAGTTCCCGGTCATGGCGTTGAGGTCGAATTCTTGCCAAGACTCAAGGTGGCCATGCGCGGAGGCGATAGAAACGCTGGGTGGCAAGCCCTGGCGCAGGCCGGTTGGAATCGCCTGCATCCATCCACCTGTCGGTATCGCCGGTGCCCGTCAGGTTGGTGGCGGAAAGAAAGCTTGTGGATGCCAGGTCCGGCGACCACTCCACCCGGAAGTTCAATCCGGATGCGGAGTTCCACTCCAGAACTGGCGCGGAGTCGGAGATGATTTCCATGTTGCGGAAGGCAACGGGAACCTTCTTCATACGGCCGTCGCCGGTGACGATGATGGAACCGGACCAACCCGAATCGTCCACATAGTAGAACGTGGCGCCATCGGGAATCTCCATCGTGCCCGCCCCACCTAGGCTCCAAGCGTAGCACACATTGGTCACAATCAGTGTGCCGGACGTTTCCACCTTGCCGAGGGCGTGATTGCGAAGGAAGCCCTGAAGGGAAGGACCCATGTCCAGGCTGTTCATGTCGAGCCGGTGGGTTCCTGGAGTCGAGAAGACCAGCGAGAGACCCAGCAGATCCGCCGGGGCGTTGGTGGCGGAGCGGCGGAAATCGCCCGAGAGGTTCAGCGAGCCTCCGGAAGAAGGTGCGTCCGTTTCCAGGACACCGCCGGGGCCGATCAGGACTGAGGCCGCGTTCACCGTCCCGCCCGGCACCGCCAGCCTTCCGTTGAGGATCGAGATAGACCCGTAGCCGGTGGAATTGCTGACTGTGAGGGTGGAACCCGGGCCTTCGACGACGATCTCGTTGTCGAAAGCTGTGCCGTACTGCCCGACGATCACATTGGTGCATGTGATCACGGCGCCGTTCCCGATGAGCAGGCGGTTGCCGGAGCCATCCACCCCGACAATCATGTTGCCTGAAACGGCGAGGACGGAACCCGTTCCCGAAACCGATACGGTATTGGAGCGGGCCATGTCGTAGTCGCCAATGACGAGGTCGCCGCAGGTCACCCGACCGCCTTGGAAGACCGACAACATGTTGCGCGATCCATCCACGCCGACGCTGAGGCGTTGGGTATTGTGCCAGACGCTGCCGGGATCGTAGACGTTGGCCTGGTTGGAGTACGCGGTGTGCATCGTGCCGACCATGCCGAAGGCGCTCTCGACGGTGCCGCCGCAACAGACGTCGAAGCGGTTGCCCGAGCCTCCGTTTCCCGCCGCGAGATAGGTGCTAACGGTCCACTGGGAGCCGGTTCCGCCCACGCAGACATAATTATCCGAGGCGGGCGGGGTAGCCCCGATCTCGCCGTATTGGGACCACAACAGCGCGCCGTTGATCGCATACGCGGCGTTCGCTGGCCCCGCCTGCCCGACTGTCAGGCCATAGCGGTTACTCCACGAGGAGCCGGTTCCGGTGATCACGATGCCGTTGCCGGTGGCGTTTGAGGTCATGCCGATGACCGTGTCCATGGCCACGACCGTTCCGTTAGAGGCGGCGATGGCCAGGTTGCGGGCGCCTTCGTAGCCGGCGAAGACAGTCTGCGCGCTGACCCAGGCAGAACCGGCGCCGCTTACGAGTGCGGTGTTGTCGCAGGAGGAGGCAGCCATCCCGAGAAAGGCCTCTTCGTTGGAGACGGCGGCCCCTTGGAGGACCTGGAACATGTTGGCCCCCGCCCGGTCGCCCACAACCAGGTCGGCGGTCAGCGTGACGCCGGTGGCGGAAAAGGTGCGCACGGCGCCCGCTTCCCAGGGGACGGGGTTGGTATGAATCGGCACAGCCTCTTCCCGGGCGAGTGTCCGGGGATCGGCAAAGACATAGCCCAGGGCCTGCATTTGCGCAACGAGGTTTGTCAGCGGCTCGGCACCGTAGGAGGGATGGTAGTAAAATCCGGCCACGGCGTCGCGGACGACCCGGAACTTGGCTGCGTACATCACCTTGTTGGAGATCGAGTAGGCGAGACCGTTGGCATCGAAGGAGTTTGTGGCCGGGTCATAGCGGTCCAGGTTCTCCGGAAGGATGCGGTCACCCATCATGCCGCGGTAGCAGGGATAGGGGAGGAGGCGGGCTACGGCGTTCGTGCTGTGCGTGGTCAAGGCATCCAGGTTGGAGACCGACATGCCGTCGGTCAGGTAACTGTGGATGTAGAGGCGTTCGTGGGATACCCGGTGGTGGGTGGCAAACACGGGATAGTCCACAAGCGAGGCAGTGTAGTGGGGGGTTTCCCATCCGAGCACGGGAAGTCCGGCGGACAGGAATTCGGCCGTGGAGTTGGTGACCCGGGCCTCCGCCCAAGCCCAGTTGTCGTACGGCAAGGGCTGATCCACGGCATGGTCCCAGAACTCCCAGCCGGAGGCAGTGACTGCGTCGCCGCTCTCATGCGTATAGCCATGGGCCAGGAGTGATCCGCCGGAACGGACCAGTGTGCGGAGTTGCCGGAGGAAAGGCCGGTTCCGGGTCATGGGAAGATCGGCGGGGTACGAGTTTGTGTATTGGCCCATGGGGTCACGGTAGCGGGGGATGATGCCGTAGTTGGCGAACACACCCAGGGCCGTCAGGCCGGCATTGACCTGGGCCACACCGGAGGTGGAAGTCAACGCCGGCGCGATGTCCTCGATGCGCGCCAGTCCCCGCAGTGCGGCGACCGGCCGGGCACCAAGGATGTCGTGCAGGAGATCGGCCAGAACCAGGCCGCGGTCGCACAACCTGGCGCTCGTGAACGGGTTGTCGGCGAAATACCAGAAGTTGGAGGAGCGGATCGCATAAGGAATGGTCGCCCTTGCGGCGTCCACCCGGGACGTCAGCGTGGCCAGGACGGTTGGAACCGAGTTGGTTCCCATGGAGATCACTGTGCCGCTGGAGGGGGTGAACAGCCAGTCGTTCTTGTAAGTCACGGCGTCGAACCCATTGGTGTGGCCCAGGTACGTCAAGCCGAGGCGGGAGGTGTTGTTGGTGCTCCAGAGCAACTTCCAGATATTGTAGTCAAGCCAGACCACGGTGTTCGTCGTGGTGTTGATGTCGGCCAGGAAGGCGGGCGGGAGGGAATTGTCAAAGTAGGTGCCGATGTAGAAGACAGTGTCGCAGGAGGCCAGTTGGCCGGCCGAGTAGTTGTTGACGCAGGCGATGCGCACCGTGGTCTTATAGTGTCCCACCAGGCTGGCGAGGGCGGCGGCGTAGGATATACCGCGGATATAGGTGTTGGTGGGCTGGTCGTAATAGATCGCCACGCGGCTATAGGGGATGTCGGCAAGCGCGGGGCGTAGACCGGCGATGATCAGGGCCATGGATACCGCCACCATCCATTGTCCGCGCATACCCTGCCCGATGTGCCGTGAAATCGCTCGCATGGCAGATAGGATAGCTGCTGCCGTGTTGGCGGGACAAGGCGAAAGAAGTCGGACCGGCAGAGGGAGAAAAACAGAATTGGGTTTCCTCCGGTCGGGCCTTATACTGGTAGGTGTGCAAGTGACGAAATCCATGTCTCCTATCCTGCCCGCGGTCAGGGGCGTCGCTGTGGCGGCATGGGTGCTGCTCGCGGCGGGCGCGCAGGCGGCGACGGTTGTGTTCCGCGAAATCATGT
>CAYWKN010000112.1:0-7749 GCA_964458765.1 uncultured Verrucomicrobiota bacterium | reverse complement strand
CGCGCTCCACCGGCCGCGCCGCATAACAGCGCACGCTGTGCCGCCGCCCGGCAAGTTCCAGAAACCCCATCCGCTCTGCCGCATTCACCGGACGGTTCCCCTTTCGCCGTTCCCAACGGCCGCCTTCACCCGGTCCCAATCCACCTTGAGTTTCAGCACGCCTCCGCTGTCCTGGGCAATGTACATGCACCCGTTCGCGTCCACCGCGATCCCCTCCTGGTTGTCGCCCGGCAGCGACCAGGACTGCAACCTTCGGCCCGTTCGGGTGAACGCCACCACCCTGTCCTCGGAGTCGCTGACGGCATAGACGATGTCCTGCGCGGAGTCATACCAGAGGCCGGCAATATCCGTCAGCTCCGGCAGGAAGAAACGAACGATACGGGCGCCGTCCGGCTGGGCTTTCCCTTCCGCCCTCACAGGCGCCTCCACCTCGAAGATGCCGGAAACATCCTGGGACTTCTTCTGGAGATTCATGCCCTGGTTGGCCACCAGGAACGTGCCGCCGTGTGGATGCAACGGATCAGGCACGAAAGCGATGGCCTCCAACCCCTGCCCGCCTTCCTTCAGCAGTGTCCGCCCGTTGACGCTCCTGGGCACGGCAAACTCGCGCCTTGCCTCCAGGGTTTCAGGATGCACCTCGAGGATCGAGTCGGGGCCTTCAACGGCCACATAAAGCCAGCCCGTCGCAGGATCGTGCGTGATCCCCTCGAAATCCAGGTTCCCCAGGTGTTTCTGGCGCACGATCTCGCCCGCCGTCGTGCATTCACAGATCACGCCGGAATCATCCACGACAAACAGGGTCTTGCGGCCGGAATGATAGCACACACCGGACGGTTCCCTGACGGACCTGAGTTCCAACACACCCAACCGCTCACAGGGAAGCGGCTTGTCCGCAGCGCCCGGGCTGGGCGGCTGCCCGGCCCCAACGCCGGTCATGCACGCGCCCAGCAACGTCATCCCGACTATCCCGGCCCATTCACTCTTCATGACTCGCCTTTCTCCCGTTACCCATCAACCATTCCCCATTGCCCATTCCCCCGCCCTCTTGGCGTTCGCATGCCACCGGTCCAGATCCGTTTCCTCAATATACCAGAACAACGGATGGACCACAGTCCGGTAGGTTTCCTCATCCATCCGCGCCAGCGCATCCGGCGTCAGCCGGTCCGCCACGGCTTCAAGCCATGGCGCCGGTTCCTGTTCCGCCCAACGGCCCCGGTTGAGCGGACACACCGACTGGCACACATCGCAGCCGTAGATCCAGGGTCCCATCCGCCGCCAGAGTTCCGGCTCGACCGGCCAGGGGGCCCCATACGTCAGGTAGGCCACGCAGCGATCCATGCGGACGCATCCGGCTTCGAACAGGGCGCCGGTCGGACAGGCATCCTGGCAGGCGCGGCATCCGGGCGGGCAGGGCGCCGGCGGCGCCGGCGGGTCGGGTTCCAGGGCCGCATCCACCTTCCAGGCCTCGACGTTCAGCCACGATCCGCAATCCGCGCGCACGGCGAACCCGTTGCGCGCCAGGCCGGCCACGCCGGCCCGCACCGCCGCCGCGCGCACGGGCACGCCTCCCGTCCGCACGCGCAAACCGAGCGCCTGGAGTCCGGCCTTCATGCGCTTGGGCATGGCGGCATCCGGGCAGGCGGCAATCCGCCGGTCGCACAGGTAGTTGCGCCCGATGTGCCTGGCCAGTCCGGCGGGCAGCCGGTACCGCCCGTACCGCCGCACCGCCACAACGATGGACCGGGCCCACGGTGTGCCCGCCCGCGGATCGGCGCGCGGCTCCATGTCGCGGTAGAGCGCGGCCGATTCCGGGAACCGGGACTGCAGGCGGCGCAGGGCTTCGCGGTAGTCTTCAAACGGCGCGGTATCCGTGATGCCGCAGGCCGCATATCCCGTTTCCGCCGCCAGTTTCCGGATGGCATCTTTCAGGCTCATGACAGCGGACAGCGTACACAGCCGCATGCCGGCAAGCAAGCCATGCGAACAGAAGCGCCAGGCCCGGAACAACAACGGGGACCGGTCCGGCCGCATTCCTCGCCGTCAACCAGTCCCCGTCTTCTGCCCTGGAGCGTTCGCGGACCTCCGCGCGCGCCAGGCCCGTCCTATTCCGCGGGTGGAGGAGCCACAGGCTGTCCCGCCGGCTCGTCTTCCTGACGGCGCTCCTTGCGCCGCTCCTGCCGTTGTTCCCTGCTTTCCTGCACCCGCCCCCGCATCTTCTCGCGGTGCTCCTTCATCAGCTCGCGCAGCTTGGTGCGCTGCTCGGGCGTCAAGACCTTCTGGGCCGCCAGGATCTTGCGCGTAAAGAGCTTGGCCAGCGCAATCCGGATTTCGCCGATGGTCTCCACGCCCTTCATCACCGCGGCTTCCTCCGGGGCATCCTGCATCATGAGTTCCGCCTGCCGGACCGCCGCCTGCTTCATCTTCTCCCGCAGTTCCGCCTGCTCCTTCTCCCCGTCCTTGAAAATGGCCTTGAGCGATTTCACCTGCTCCGGCGTCAGGTTCAACTGCCTGGCCGCGGGCGAATCGGGAGCCAGCGCCCGCAGGAGCAACGCCTCGCCCATGTCGCCGCCCTCCATCATCATCGCGGGACCACGATGCTCCCGCGGCCCCGGCGGGACCTTGGACCCCTGCCCTTCCTGCGCCATCAACGCCGTTCCCGCGATCCAGCAACCCGCCACCGCCCACACCACCATCTTCCTGTTCATGGTTTGCTCCTTTCCGAATGAATGAACCACACCCTTCATAACGGGCGAGGTCGCGGAATTATTGCAGGCGTTTTACGGAATGACCAGGGGTTTGGGGCAGGCGGCCAGGATCTCACAGCCCTCGCGCGTGACCACCACCGTGTCCTCGATGCGCACACCGCCGATGCCGCGGTAGTACAAGCCCGGTTCGACCGTCACAACGTTCCCCGCGCGCAACGGGCCGCCGGCGGCGGTCAGCGATGGAGCTTCATGGATCTCCAGGCCCACCCCGTGCCCGGTGCCGTGGATGAATCCCTCGGGGACGCCGTCGCCGGTGGTGCGATCGGGAAAGTCCAGATCCCGGAATACGGCGCGCGCGCGCTCGTGGATGGTGGCGCCGCGGACACCCGCCCGCACCGCGGCGAGCGCCGCTTCCTGCGCGCGCCGCACCGCCCGGTGCATGCGCGCCAGTTCCGGCGCGGCGCGGCCCTTGGCCACCGTCCGCGTCATGTCGCCCCAATATCCCGTTCCCATATGGCGCGGAAAGATGTCCAGCACAATGGGCTGGCCCGCGAGCAGCGGTCCCTCGCCGATCCAGTGCGGGTCGCTCGAGCGCGGACCGCAGGCGACGATCGGCTCTCCGCCGAAGCAATCGCGGTCGAGCAGCACCCGGTTGATCCTTCGCCGCAGCCCCTCCGCCGTCAGCAGTGCCGCGCCCTCGCGCAACTGTCCGCGCCCGTCCACGCGCGCGTTCTCGATCGCCGCGAAGGCCTGCCGCATCGCATGCGCTGTCGCGTGCTGCACGGCGCGGATCTTCTCCACCTGCGCCGCCGTCTTGACCGCGCGATCCGGACACACTGCGGTCTCCGCCACGCGCACACGCAATCCCCTTTTCTCCAATGCCCGCGCGGCTCCCACGGGGAACACGCCCGGGACCGTCACCGCGCGCACGCCCGCGCGCCGCGCCACGGCCAGCGCCCACTCGGAAAGCTTCCGCCGCCTCTTGCGCGGCAGCGCAAGATCTTCCGGTGTCAGGCTCCGCAACGCCGGATTCTCCGCGCGCGCACGACCGATTTCCATGCGCGGCACCACCAGAAAAACACGCTTGCCGTCGCGCAAACACACCACCGGATCCGGCGATTTGAATCCCGTGACATGCAGAATATCCGCGTAAACATTGGGTGCTCCGAGCAGCAGCACCGCTCCTGTTAATTTCTTCCTGTTCACATTCCCCTCCGCTTTAACGAGTTACGCTTCTGCGTCCGCCGCCCGCCCCATTCCCTCCCGGACATCCACGCCCGGAGCCGCCATCTCATCTCTCGCGAAAACGGGTGTACGCTACCATATATTGTGGTTTTCGGCATGCAAAACACTACGGCTCGTGGGTCAAAAAAAAACAAAATTTATGTGGGTTTTTGCCTTGTCAGAGGCCCCAGCCTTGCCTATTGTCCTGCCCTGTCGGGCGTGAGAATAGACGGTGGAGCGATTGTTAATAACCTGTTGATAACCTGCAATAACTCGCGGCGGACAGCGAACGGATGGATGAAGCTTGAAAGCGTTTCTGCGTAATGCAGGACGGTGCAACTTGCGATCCGGCAGCCCTGCGCGGAAGGAAGTTTTCCGCGCTACTTTTTGGAGACGGACATGATCGGAAACGATGTTTCGGCGGTGTGGAAGCCTGTGTGCGCGCACCTGAAGCAATTGCTGCATCCGGATGTCTATTCGCGGTGGATCGAGGTGATTGAGCCGCGGCGGATGGACAACGGAACGCTCACGCTGGCGGTGGACAACAATTTCTACCAGACGTGGCTGGAGGAAAACTACCTGCCCCTGATCCAGACGGCGGTGGCCACGGTGTGCGGCGAAAATCTAAAGATCGTGTTTGCCGTTGGCCGCAAGGCGGCCGGCGCGCCGGTGGAGAAGCCGGCGGCGGCGCCGGCGGAAAAACCCGCGCGGGCCCCGGCTTCGCGGCGGAATCCTTCCGATGCCATCCTGAATCCGAAGTACACCTTCGACGAATTCATCGTCGGGTCGTCCAACAACATGGCGCACGCCGCGTCGCTCGCGGTGGCGCAGTCCCCCGGCCGCGCGTACAATCCGCTCTTCATCTACGGCGGCACCGGGCTCGGCAAGACACACCTGATGCAGGCCATCGGCCACCACGTGCTGCGCAATTCCAACGCGCGCATCTGCTACGTCACCTCCGAGACCTTCATCAACGAGTTCATCGAAAGCATCCAGCACAACTCGTTCGTGCAGTTCCGCCGCAAGTACCGCGGCGTGGATCTGCTCCTGATTGACGACATCCACTTCCTGACCGGCAAGGAACGCATGCAGGAGGAATTCTTCCACACCTTCAACGCCCTGTACGACGCCCACAAGCAGATCGTAATGACCAGCGACCGGCCCGCCAGCGAAATCCAGGGTCTGGAGCAGCGCCTGGTCTCCCGTTTCGAGTGGGGGCTCGTCACCGAACTGCAGCAGCCGGACCTGGAGACCCGCATCGCCATCCTGCGCAACAAGCAGAAGCAGGGCGGCATGACGATGCCGGATGAAATCCTCTTCTTCCTGGCCAAGTCCATCCGTTCGAACATCCGCCGGCTCGAAGGGGCGTTGATCCGGCTGACTTCGTACGCTTCGCTCATCAACCGGCCCGTCACCCTCGCGGATGCCGAAAACCTCCTGCGCGATACGCTCGACCAGGAGAAACAGGAAGCGCTGACCTTCGAGCAGATCATGAAGGCGACGGCCGATCATTACGACCTGCGGATCGTGGATATGACGAGCAAGCGCCGTCCCGCGGCCATCACGATGCCGCGCCAGGTGGCCATGTACCTCTGCCGGAACCTGACCTCTTCCTCGTTGCCGGAGATCGCCTGCGCGTTCGGGAAGACCCATGCCACCATTCTCCACGCCTGCCGTCTCGTGGAGAAGAAAATGGAAACCGATTCCAACCTCCGGCAGGATGTGGCCCACCTGTTCAAGACGCTGGAGAAGAAGAGTTGACAACCCTGTGCATAACTTGCAGAAATGATGTTCATATTCCGTGTTCCACGGGTTATCAACCGGTCCGCACAAGGTTGTTGGGGGGGTCATCAACAGCGGCCGGCACCCGGTAGCGATTACAGCCGCAACGGGTTGCGAGGTTGTTGACGTTGTTGACAGGGTATAAGAAGAGGGTGAAGAGATAGAGAGTATACAAGAAATAGTATTCTTCCTCTGTTGAAAGAAGGGTTGGGTAAGCATGAAGATCGTCATTGGTAAGGATGCGGTTCTGTCCGGATTGCAGATGGTACACGGCGTGGTGAACATCCGTCCCACGGTGCCGGTGCTCTCGAACGTACTTCTGCAGGCGGAAGACGACAAACTCTGGATGACCACCACGGACCTGGAAGTCAGCGTTCGCTGCCTCGTGGAAGCCAAGGTGGTGAAAGCCGGTGGAACCACTCTGCCGGCGCGCCGTCTGCTCGGCATCGTGCGGGAACTCCCCGTGGACAACATTGAAATGGATGTGGATGACAAGAATTCCGCGGCCATTTCCTGCGGTTCGGCTTTTTTCAAGATCCTCGGGCTTCCGCAGGATGACTTTCCGGCGATTGCCGGTTATCAGGGAGGGTCAACGTTCACGCTGGAGCAGAAGGTCCTCAAGGACATGCTGCAGAAGACCTATTACGCGGCTTCCACGGACGAGACGCGGTTCATTCTCAACGGCACGCTGCTGAGTTTCAAGGGCAACAAGCTGACCGTTGTGGCAACGGATGGCAGGCGGCTGGCGTTGGCGGAGCAGGAACTGGAATTCCCGAAGGAAACCGAGGCGGATGCGATTGTGCCCACCAAGGCGGTGAACGAAATCCTGCGGATGCTCAAGGATGAAGGGACCGTGAAGGTTCACATCACGAAGAACCAGGCGGGATTCGAGGTGGATCAGGTGGTGTTGACCACGAAACTGATTGAGGGAACGTATCCGAACTTCCGGCAGGTGATTCCGGCCCAGTGCGAGCACCGGATCGCGGTGGAGCGCGAGGGGTTCCTGACGGCGTTGCGGCGTGTGGCGTTATTGACCAGCGAGAAGTCCAGTTCGGTGCGGCTGACCTTTGGCAAGAACAAGCTCAAGATCAGCGCGTCCTCGCCGGATGTGGGCGAAGCGCACGAGACGGTGGCCATCAAGTATACCGGCAAGGAAATGGCGGTGGCTTTCAATCCGGAATACATCATGGAGCCGCTGAAGAATCTCGTGAATGACGAGGTGTATGTGGAGATGACCGACGAGTTGAGTCCCGGGGTCATCAAGAGCGACGTACCCTTCATCTACGTGTTGATGCCGATGCGGATTTCGTAGGGCGGGGCGGAGGGTGATCCGCGTAACGAGCTTGCCAGCCAGGCTATTCCTGTTCTAGAATGCCGCCCGTTTTTTTTCGTTTGCCCGATGGTGTAATGGTAGCACAACAGACTCTGGATCTGTTTGTTCTGGTTCAAGTCCAGATCGGGCAACCAACCGAAATCGGCCCATAATCCGGCCGAACTCTTCAAGAACGCCAAGAAAACAGGCATTCTTCGCACCGACCCTGTTTCGCGCGTGGCCGCAATTGACCGCAAATGCGCCACAACTGTCCGGGGCTCGAATCTACACCAAATCTACACCACTCGTGCCTGTAAACGCTGACTCGATCCGCCGCTCGGTCGCCGGGTCGAAGAAATGGGCCTTGTCCATGAAGACCGCCGGCTCGGCCGTTTCCCCGACCCTGAACTTCCGGTGGGCGTCGACGCGGCTGATGAACGTCGCGTCGGCAAGGCGGAAGTAGATGTAGGATTCCGACCCCATTGGCTCGACCACGTCCACAACGGCCCGGATTCTCGGGGCGCCGGGCGTCTGCTCGGCCGCAACCGAACCGATATCCTCGGGCCGCAGCCCGAGCATCACGGGCTTGTCGCGATAGGCCGCCAGGGCAGCATTGTCTTTCTCCGGGAGTAACTGCTCAGCACCCGCCTCCCCTGTAACTCCGTTTGTCAGGGGGGGAGGTTGTTGTGATGATTCTGTTTTTGCGAGTCATTGTAAGATCTGTCC
>CAYWKN010000111.1:2733-7835 GCA_964458765.1 uncultured Verrucomicrobiota bacterium | reverse complement strand
TTCCGGGGGGATTTCGGATAGTGGCCCCCTTTTGAGCCGGTGCGATGACGCCACTTCAGGCAGAGCGCCGGTGTCCCCTCAACGGATGCCTGCCACCGGGCAGGCGCCGGTCCACGGTGGAATGCCAGGAATCCGGCATGGAAACAAATGGGGCTTCTCGGGAGTTGCCGATGAAAAAGGAATTTGAAGTCGTAACAGGCGGAATCACAACCCCCAAAGGGTTCAAGGCGGCCACACTGCGCGCCGGCATCAAGGAAAGCCGCAAACGCGATGATCTTACCCTCATCGTGTCGGACACCCCCGCCGCCGTCGCGGGCGTCTTCACCACCAACCGCGTCAAGGCCGCCCCCGTCAAACTCTGTGAACGGCACCTGATCTGGGGCCAGGGCCAGGCCGTCCTGATCAACGCCGGCAACGCCAATGCCTGCACCGGCGAACAGGGATTCCAGGACGCCGAACGCATGGCGGAACTCACCGCCGAAACCCTCGGCATCGCCAAGAACCTCGTGTTCGTCTGCTCCACCGGCACCATCGGCATTCCCCTCCCCATGCCGAAAATCGAAGCCGGCCTGCCACCCCTGTCCCAACAGCTTTCCCCCGATAACGGCGCCAAGGCCGCCGAAGCCATCCTCACAACCGACCTGGTGAAAAAGGAAGTCGCCGTCACCCTCTCCGTGGATGGCGTCCCCGTGACCATCGCGGGCATGGCCAAGGGGTCCGGCATGATCGCCCCCAACATGGCCACCATGCTGGCCTTTATCACCACCGATGCCGCCGTGGACCAGCGCTCGCTCCAGATCGAACTGACCCACGCCGTCGACCTGAGCTTCAACCGGATCCTCGTGGACGGCGATGAAAGCACCAACGACACCGTGCTCCTCCTCGCCAACGGCGCCGCCGGCAACAAGCTGCTGGACAGGAAACACCATGACTGGCGGCGGTTCTGCCACGCCCTGGAGTTCGTGACCCGGGAACTGGCCCTGAAAGTCGCCAAGGACGGCGAAGGCGCCACGAAGTTCGTCACCGTTCACGTCGCCGGCGCCGCCAGCCGCCACGACGCCCGCGCCTGCGCCCGCGCCATTGCCGCCTCGCCCCTCGTCAAAACCGCCTGGAACGGCGGCGACCCGAACTGGGGCCGCATCATGGCCGCCCTCGGCTATTCCGGCGCCCGCATCGAGGAACAGCGCGTGGATATCTCGTTCAACAACCTCCCGGCCGTCCGGGGCGGCAAGACCGCCGACTCCGGTTCGCTTACCGAACTGGCCAAGATCTACGCCCTCAAGGAATTCACCGTCACCGTGGAACTCCACATCGGGAAATCCGAGTTCACCGTCTATACCTGCGACCTCAGCAAGGAATACGTGGCGATCAACGCGGAGTATATGACCTGATGGAACAAGCGATTGCCAAAGCCGATGTGCTGATCGAGGCCCTGCCCTATATCCAGGACTTCCGCGACGCCATTGTCGTGGTCAAGTTCGGCGGCAGCGCCATGGAGGACCCCCGCCAGGTGGAGAACATCCTCACGGATGTCGCCTTCATGGAATGCGTCGGCATGCGCCCCGTCATCGTGCACGGCGGCGGCAAGGCCATCTCGCGAGCCATGTCGGAAGCCGGCCTCGTCCCGAAATTCGTCAAGGGATTGCGCGTCACCGACGATGCCGCCATCACGGTGGTCGAGAACACCATCAGGGACAAGGTCAACGCGGCCCTGCTGGAAACCTTGCGCCGGAAGGGCGCCCGCGCCTGCCGCATGGACGGCAATGCCCTGTTCGAGGTGGAAAAGCGTGTCGAGAAAGACCCCGTCACCGGCGAAACGCTGGACTGGGGCTACGTGGGCGAGATCCGCCATGTGCACGCCCTCCCCCTCCTGGAATGCTTCAGGACCGAGACAATACCGGTCGTCACTCCGCTCGGCCGCGGCCCCGACGGCCGCCTCTACAACCTGAACGCCGACGATGCCGCCGCCGCCGTCGCCCGGGAACTGCGCGCCCGCAAGCTGGCGTTCCTTTCCGACGTTCCCGGCCTGCTCCGCGACAGGAACGATGAATCCACCCTCTTCTCCACCCTGCGCATCCGCCAGGTGGAGGAACTGATCCGCACCGGCGTGATCGATGGCGGCATGCTGCCCAAGATCCGCAGCTGCATGGAGGCCCTGCAGGCCGGCGTCCGCAAAATCCATATCATTGACGGGCGCGTGCCGCATTCGCTGTTGCTGGAGATTTTTACAGACAAAGGAGTAGGAACGGAGATCACAGAATGACAACAACCGCAGAAATCACCGCCAAGTACCAGCAGTATGTAATGCCGACGTACCACCCTCCCAGCCTCGTGCTGGTCAAGGGCAAGGGCACCCGCGTCTGGGATATCGACAACAAGGTCTATCTCGACTTCGTCGGCGGCATCGCCTGCCAGAACGTCGGCCATTGCCATCCCAAGGTGGTCGAGGCCGTCCAGCAACAGGCCGCCAAGCTGGTGCACGTGTCCAACCTGTACCACAACGAGTACCACGCCTTCCTGGCGGAAAAACTCTCCACCCTCTCGCTCGGCGGCAAGGCCTTCTTCTGCAATTCCGGCGCCGAGGCGAACGAGGCCCTGATCAAGCTGGCCCGCCTGTGGGGCAGCGACCTGGGCAAGTACGAGATCGTCTCCATGGAGAACTCGTTCCACGGCCGCACCCTGGCCAGCCTCGCGGCCACCGGCCAGACCAAGTACCAGGACGGGTTCGAACCGATGCCCGACGGATTCTACTACGCCAAACTGAACGACCTCGACTCGCTGAAGAGCGTCGTGAGCGACCGCACCGCCGCCATCCTCGTCGAAGCCATCCAGGGCGAGGGCGGCGTTGTACCCGCCACGCCGGAATTCATGCAGGGACTGCGCGCCCTGTGCGACAAGAAGAACATCCTGCTGTTCTGCGACGAAGTCCAGTGCGGCATGGGCCGGACCGGCAACTGGTTCGCCTTCCAGGGCACCGGCGCCACCCCCGACGCCTTCTCCGTCGCCAAGTCGCTCGGCAGCGGCTACCCCGTGGGCGGCATCGTCACCGGCCCCAAGATCGCCGACGTCTTCCAGCCCGGCAAACACGCCAGCACCTTCGGCGCCTCGCCGCTGGCCTGCTCGGCCGCACTGGCCACCATCCGGGTCATCGAGGAAGAAGGGCTCGTGGAACGTGCCGCCGATATCGGGGCCGAATTCAAGGAGGCCCTGGGCGACTTCGTGGAAGCCTACGAGCACGTCAAGGAAGTCCGCGGACGCGGCCTGATGATCGGCATAGTCCTCGACCAGCCCGCCAAGCCGCTGGCCAAGCTCCTCGCCGATAACGGCCTGCTCGCCATCCCGGCCGGGGAGAATGTGCTCCGCCTGCTCCCGCCGCTGAATGTCAAGAACAGCGAATTGGACGAGGCGCTGGAAATCATGGACGACGTCCTGGCCGAGTGGCACGGCGTCGCGAAACCAAGCGAAGAGGAATAAGCGAACCGCCAGGGATTCCGGATCACCCGTCCCCTTGTGCCGGTTCGCCGGTCGCCGGGACGGGTTTTTGATTTCAGTTTGGCCTCTGAGCGGCGCTCAGGTTTTTCGAGGAACTGAATGTCCAATATCCAACACGGAATGTCCAATGTACAAGTGGGTGAGAGTTATGCGAATCAATGGATAGATGGCCTTGCATTCGCCTTTTTCTCCCCCTTGGAAACCTGCCCGCAATGCTACGCATAGCGTTGCAGGCGGGTTGGAAATTCCTTGTTGGATGTTGGATGTTGGATGTTGCATTCCAACACATTACACATTTACTCAGAAACAAGTACAGGAGGTGCACAATGGGTATCGTCGAACTGAAGAACCAGCATGTCGGCATCTGCGTGTCCGGCGGGCTGGACAGCAGGACCATCACCAAGAAGCTTGTCGAAATGGGCGTCAAGGTCACGTGCTTCACGGCGGATCTCGGGCAGCCGGATGAGAAGGATATCAACGACATCCGCAAGAAGATGGCCCCTTGCGGCGCCGAGACCCTGATCGTAGATCTCAAGCGCGAGATGGCCGAAGCCTGCTTCGAAATTCTCCAGGCCCAGGCCATGTACGACGGCGGCTACTGGAACTCCACCGGCATCGCCCGCGCCGTCACGGTGCGCGGCCTGATCCCGCGCATGAAAGCCTCCGGCTGCACCGTGCTGGCCCATGGCGCCACCGGACGCGGCAACGACCAGATGCGCTTCGAGCGCTATACCAACGTCCTGGCCCCCGACATGAAGGTCTACGCCCCCTGGCGCGACCCCGCCCTTCTCGCCGAATTCCCCGGCCGAACCCAGATGGCCGCCTACCTCGGCCGGTTCGGGATCGAGGCCGTGGTCGGCGGCAAGAAGCGCTATTCCACCGACGCCAATCTTGCCGGCCTGTCGCACGAGGCCGAGGATCTGGAAAGCCTGGAAACCCCCTGCACGATCGTCGAACCCACCATGGGCGTCTGGCCGGCCAAGGCCCCCGACAAGACCGAAGAAGTCTCCCTCCGCTTTGAAAAAGCCCGCTGCGTGGCCATCAACGGACACCCCGTCAGCCCCCTGGAAGCCATGGTCGAGGCCAACCGGATTGCCGGCCGAAACGGCATCGGCATGAAAAACGCCCTCGAAAACCGCATCGTCGGCACCAAGAGCCGCGGCGTCTACGAGGCGCCGGGGATGGAACTGCTGGGCACCGCCCTGCGGCAGGTCTACCAGGCGGTCATGGACCGGCGCGCCACGCTGCTGTTCATGCACCTTTCCAAACTGATCGCCGACCAGATCTACGACGGCCGGTACTTCGACCCCGTCACCCGCGCCGCCCGCGCCGCCGTGGACGTCCTGTCCGCCAAGGCCGATGGCACCGTCAAACTGGGCCTGTACAAGGGCAACCTGTTCTTCGTCAGCCTTACGGGATGTCCCGCCTCGATCTATAACGAGGCCGACTCCTCCATGGAAGCCAGCGCCGGCCTTAATCCGGTGAGTTCGCAAGGTTATGCCGAGATCCAAAGCGTCGAGGCCCGCTCGCTCGCCAAGGCTGGCCAGATCCAACCCTGATCCCCCGTGAGCATGGACTGGAGGACATTCCAGCTTTCCCCATCAACCATT
>CAYWKN010000111.1:0-2633 GCA_964458765.1 uncultured Verrucomicrobiota bacterium | reverse complement strand
CTGATCCCCCGTGAGCATGGACTGGAGGACATTCCAGCTTTCCCCATCAACCATTAACCATCAACCATTGACCATTGACCATCAACCATTGACCATCAACCATTGACCATCAACCATTCCCCCTCAACCCCTCCCATCCCGGTTGCCCTGACCATCGCCGGTTCCGATAGCGGCGGCGGCGCAGGCATCCAGGCTGACCTTAAGACGTTCACGGCCCTGCGGGTGTTCGGAACGTCCGCCATCACCTGCCTGACGGCCCAGAATCCCGATGCCGTCACCGGAATCGAGGCCGCTTCGCCGTCCATGGTTGCGCGCCAGATTCGAGCCGTCACCGTGGGCTTTCCCGTCGCCGCCGCCAAGACCGGCATGCTCTACTCCGCCGCCATCATCCGCACTGTGGCACGGGAACTCCGGCGCGAACCCCGCTTCCCGCTCGTCGTGGACCCCGTCATGGTGGCCACGTCCGGCGCCCGCCTGCTTCGCAAGGATGCCGTTCGGACATTGTGCGAACAGCTCCTCCCCCTGGCGACTGTGATCACACCCAATCTGGAAGAGGCCGAGATCCTGGCCGGAGCCCGTATCCGCCGCCTGGATGACCTCGTCCGCGCCGCCCGCCGGATCGCCGCTCGCTATTCCACCGCCTGTCTGGCCAAGGGCGGGCACCTGGCGGGCGCCATGGTGGTGGATGTCCTGTGCACCGGCGGCGAAATCACACGCTACACACTCCCCCGCGCCAACGTGGCGGGAACCCACGGAACCGGCTGCACGTTTTCCGCGGCGCTCACCGCCGCGCTGGCATCCGGCGCCGACCTTCATGAATCCGCGGCCATCGCCAAGGCGTTTGTCAACCGGGCCCTGCGCACCGGCAGGCCCGCCGGCCGGCATGTCCCATTGAATTTCATCGGCTCCTGAGTCCAGCGCTCGCACTCCCATCGTGTCCTCCCCCTCCACCATACCCTCACGGAACGCGCTCCCCAGGCGTCCGTTGGCGGGAGTGGCCATCTTCTTCGCAGCGGGTGTCTGCCTGGGAATCACATGCTCGACACCGTCCGTCGTCCCCCTCGTCGCGGGGGCCATTCTCCTGCTGGTCAGTCTCCTGTGCGGCCACGTCGGCAGGCTGGCCGCCGGAGCCGCGCCGTCCCTGCTGCTGGCCGTCACCTGTATCGGCTGGACTCACGCCGCGGCACGCAGTGAATCGCAACCGGCTCCCATAGCGGCCGTACTCTCCGCCCCGGCCGGCGGCGTCGGCGTCATAGGAGTGCTGGACGATGACGCCATCCCGATGGGCGTATCATCCAATGGCGCAACATGGAAGGGCCGTATCCAGGCGGAACGGATCCGGGCGTCCCGCGCCGTCCCGTGGAGTGATGTCGCGGGTCCCGTCTGGGTCCGCTTCCAACTGCCCGCGGCGTTCCGGCCTCCCCGGTACGGCGAGCGGTGGGCCTTCAACGGCCACCTCAGCCCCGGGGCCCCCTCCCTCGTGCGCGGCGCCGCTCCGGATCCCGCGTTCCTCGCGGCGGGCCGTTCCGCCCACCGCATCACAACGGGCCAGGGGAGCGAAGCGATCCGCCTCGCCCTCGAGGCAAGGGACAAGGCCCGGGGAATTCTTGCCCATGGCATCGCGGCCTTTCCCAGGGAATCCGCCATCCTGAATTCCCTCCTGCTCGGCGTCCGCGGGCAGATGCCGCGCGAGACCTACCAGGATTTTGCCAACACCAGCACGTTGCACGTCTTTGCCATCAGCGGTTCGCATGTCGTCATTCTCGCGGGCATTCTGGTGCTGGCTCTTTCCGCCTGCGGCATGCCGCGCACCCGCTGGATCCTGGCGCTGGGACCCGTGCTTCTCTTGTACACGGTCATGACCGGCCTGCAGTCGAGCGCCACCCGCGCCTGCATCATGGGTATCCTCTTCTGGTCCGCCCCGCTCCTGGGCCGCAAACCGGACGTCTATTCCTCACTCGGCGCCGCCCTCATCCTGCTCCTGGCCTGGTCTCCGTCCAACCTGGCCGATGCCGGCTTCCTGCTTTCCTTCGCCGCCGTCCTCGGGCTCGCCTTGTTCACTCCGGTCCTTCTGGCCCCGCTGCAGAAGCGCTTGCGGCGTGATCCGCTCCAGTTGCCGCCCGACCCGGCCTGGAAGAACGCGCTGCGGCGGTTCGGCCTCGAACTGGGCGGGCTGGGCGCCATGACCGTGGCGGCAACGCTGGCATCGGCGCCATTGACCGCCCTCTACTTCGGATCCGTCGCGCCGATCGGGCTGCTGGGCAACCTCGTGGCCGTTCCGCTGGCCTCGCTTATCATTCTCACAGGGGCGCTGTCCCTGGCGCTTGGGTCCATCGCTCTGTTCCTCGCCGGAGTCTTCAACCACGCCAACGTCGCGCTGGCGTTCCTGCTGCACCGTTTCATTGCGTTCCTGGCCGCGGTACCTGGAGGCCACTGGACCGTCCCGCCGCCGCCGCTGTGGACCATCCTGTTGGCTTACGCCCTTCTGATCGCCATCCGGTTCGACCTCTGGGTCCACGCCACCCAGGCACCGGAACATAACCGTGCCGGCCCGCCCGCCGGCGGCACAAACTTGCTCCTTGAGTAATGGGCCTTCGCACAGCAATATGGATTGCCATGACAAGGTTTCCGAT
>CAYWKN010000110.1:0-7935 GCA_964458765.1 uncultured Verrucomicrobiota bacterium | reverse complement strand
CCCTGCCCCTACCCCATTCACCGCTTGCAAAACACCGCTCCGTTTCCCAAGATGTTGACCGCTGAGGGCCCTTCCATGCAGAAGTTCAAACCTCAATACCGGCGACTGCTGTTCATCGAACGCAAGATCAAGGAAGGCGCCTACCCCAACTGTTCCATGCTGGCCCGGGAATGGGAGGTCAGCGCCAAGACGATCCAGCGCGACATTGATTACCTGCGCGACGAACTCAACGCCCCCATCGCCTACGATTCCCTCCGGCGCGGGTTCCACTACACCGAGCAGGATTTCTCCCTGCCCGCCATGAACATCAGCGAAAGCGACTTCTTTACCGTCTGCATCGCCCAGAACGTCCTCCGCCAGTACCGCAATACCCCGCTCTTCCAGAAACTGTCGTCGGTGTTCGAAAAGGTCCGGGATTCCCTGCCCGGCAAGACCCTGATCGATCCCTCCTGGATGAACGAGCGAATCCTGGTGTTCCCGGAACCGGCCACCCAGGTGCGGTCGGACATCTGGGACACGCTGGCCCATGGCATCCGGGACAATCACCGCGTCAACCTCTGCCACCGGTCGCCCGGCGAAAAGACCGCCGGGAGCGTGACCGAGCGCACGGTGGATCCCTACTACCTCGTCAACTACAAGGGCGAATGGTACCTCAGCGCCTTCTGCCACCACCGGGAATCCATCCGCACCTTCGCCGTCTCCCGGATCACCAAGGCCACGGTGCGGGACGAGTGCTTCACGATGCCGGCCGACATGACAGCCGGGCGGATGTTTGGCGACCAGTTCGGAATCATCTGGAAGGACAAGTTCCACAAGGTCCGGATCCGGTTCTCGGCGGAGATCGCCCCCTACATCCGGGAGCGGCAGTGGCATGCCACCCAGCGCATCCGGGAGCAACGCGATGGCGGGCTGGTGCTGGAGTTCACCACCAACCACATCAACGAGGTCAAGGACTGGATCCTCTCGTGGGGCGGCGGGGCCACGGCGCTCGCCCCGCAGGTTCTGGTGGAAAAGACCAGGCTCAGCCTCAAGCAGGCAGCCGCGAACTACAAGTGACCCCAAGGCGCCCACCACGCCGGGTGGAGCATCCCTGTTCGGCTTGCGATTGTGCCGTTGCGTTGGGTCACATTGTGCCCCACCCCGCTCCCGATTGGAGTTTGCCTGCCGGCCTTCCCTCAAGTATGATGAGATCTTTCGGAGACACACCATGAAGACAAGTCCAAGCCAAACCGATCCCAGCAGACGCAAGGCACCGCGCCCGGCCGCGGGCCGTGCGGCAAGGCGCAAACAGGCCGAACCGTGCGGCGACATGCGGAGCTTCCGCACCCTCGACACCGTCACCGCCCTGAAGATCAATTTCGAGAACCACCTGCGCTACACCCTCGCCCGCGACCAGTACTCGGCAACCGACCACAACCGCTACTATGCCCTGGCCATGGCCATCCGCGACCGCCTCGTCGGCCGCTGGATCCAGACCAACCAGACCTACGTCGCCCGCAACGTCAAGCGGGTCTACTACCTTTCGCTGGAGTACCTCATGGGCCGCGCCATGGGGAACAACGTCATCAACCTTGGCATCGACCGTATCGTCAGCAAGGCCATGAGCGACCTGGGGCTGGACTGGAACTACATGCGCGAGCTGGAACGCGACGCCGCCCTCGGCAACGGCGGCCTCGGCCGCCTCGCCGCCTGCTTCCTCGACTCCCTCGCCACCCACGAACTGCCCGGCTACGGCTACGGCATCCGCTACGACTACGGCATCTTCCGCCAGGTCATCCGCGACGGCCACCAGGTCGAGGAACCCGACAACTGGCTCCGCGACGGAAACCCCTGGGAGATCGAGCGCCCCGAATACCAGTTCCCCGTCCATTTCGGCGGCGATATCAAGGAGGAACGCGACGACCAGGGGCGCCTCGTGACCCGCTGGCTGAATTGCGACACCGTCATGGGCGTCCCCTTCGACATGCCCATCGCCGGCTACGGCAACAACACCGTAAACAACCTGCGCCTCTGGACCGCCAAGGCTTCCGAGGAGTTCGACCTCGCCTTCTTCAACAACGGCGATTACATCGGCGCCTACGAACAGAAGCTCCTGCGCGAGAACGTCACCAAGATCCTCTATCCCAATGACCGGATCGAGAAGGGCCGCGAACTGCGCTTCAAGCAGCAGTACTTCTTCGTCTCCTGCTCGCTCCAGGACATCCTGCGCCGCTTCCGCGTATCCAACCACGACTGGAACGTGCTGCCCGACAAGGTGGCCATCCAGTTGAACGACACGCACCCGGCCATCGCCATCGCCGAACTGATGCGCCTGCTGATGGACCAGCATGGCGTCGGCTGGGACCTGGCCTGGGACCTCACCACGCGGGTCTTCGGCTATACCAACCACACCATCATGCCCGAAGCCCTGGAGAAATGGCCCGTCCGCCTGTTCGAGGAACTCCTCCCCCGCCACCTCCTGATCATCTACGAGATCAACCGGCGGTTCCTGCGGCAGGTCATGAACAAATTCCCGGACGACCATGAGCGGCTGCGCCGCATGTCGCTCATCGAGGAAGGCCCCGAAAAACAGGTCCGCATGGCCCACCTGGCCGTCGTGGGCAGCCACAGCGTCAACGGCGTCGCCAAGCTGCATTCGGAACTGCTGACCGAGACCCTGTTCAAGGATTTCCACGAACTGTGGCCGGCGAAATTCAACAACAAGACCAACGGCATTACCCAGCGCCGCTGGCTGCTCAAGAGCAACCCCTCCCTCGCCTCCCTCATCACCAAGCGGATCGGCGACGGATGGATCCGCGATCTCCACCAGCTCCGGAAACTGGAGAAGTTCGCCCACGACCCGGAATTCCGGGCCCATGTCCGCGCCATCAAGCTGGAAAACAAGAAGCGCCTGGCGGAATACATCCATGTGACCAACGGCATCGAAGTGGACCCCGACTCCCTGTTCGACGTCCAGGTCAAGCGGATCCACGAATACAAGCGCCAGTTGCTCAACGTGCTGCACGTGCTGTACCGCTACTACCAGATCAAGAACAACCCCGCCATGACCGTGCCGCCGCGCACGTTCATCTTCGGCGGCAAGGCGGCCCCGGGATACGCCATGGCCAAGCTGATCATCAAGCTGATCAACGACGTCGCCGGCGTCATCAACGCCGACCCCGACGTCCGCGGCCGCATCAAGGTGGCGTTCCTCGGCGATTACCGTGTCTCGCTCGCCGAACGCATCATCCCCGCCAGCGACCTGAGCGAACAGATCAGCACGGCCGGAACCGAAGCCAGCGGCACCGGCAACATGAAGTTCGCACTGAACGGCGCCCTCACCATCGGAACGCTGGACGGAGCCAATATCGAAATCCGCGACGCCGTCGGCGCCGACAATTTCTTCGCCTTCGGCAAGACCATAGACGAGGTCAAGGCCATCCGCGTCGCCGGCTCGCACAACCCGTGGGACTATTACAACAATTCGCCGGAAATCCGGCATATCCTGGACTGCCTCTCGGGGGATTTCCTGGACCTCGAACAGCCCGGGCTGTACCGCCCCATCCGCGAAGCGCTGCTGGAGTACGGGGATTACTACCTGCACCTGGCCGACTTTGCCTCCTACCTCGAGACACAGGACCGGGTCGACCAGCTCTTCCGCGACCACGACACCTGGTCGCAGATGTGCATCCGGAATATCGCCAATATGGGGCCGTTCAGTTCCGACCGGACCATCCAGGAGTACGTCCGGGACATCTGGCACCTGAAGCCGTGCCCCATCAATCTGGCGCCCTGAGCGGCACGGAGTCCCGGGTTTCGATTCGGGACACCCGGTTTCCTTGTCTCTGAATACTCGCAATCGTCATCCGCTCTCGTCGTCCGCTATCGTCCACCGGTCGACGAGAACGTTCGACGAGAGCGGCCTACGAGCAGAAATCAACATTTTCAGTTCCTCGAAAAACCTGAGCACCACTCAGAGGCCAGCCTGAACACTGAACAGCGAACAAGGAACATCCAACATTCATCCCTGTTCGGTGTTCCCCGCCCGCTGCCGGGGTGAATCTCCAACGTCTTACAGCCTGGCAAGAAACCCCGCCGGCGTAAGCACCTCTATCCCTTTCACAACCCTTGCCGGGTAATGTTTGATGTTGCCCGTGACAATCGGCACACGCAACCCCAAGGCCGCTTCGAGAAATATCACATCGTCCGGATCCGGAAGCGTGGCCGGTTCCACACCAGGCACGAAGGGCGCCTGCACGGACCGGCAACGCAAGGCTTCCAGCACCGAATGAAGCAGGGCGTCGGGGAAACGGAACTTTGGACGGTGCAGTACCGCCTCGTATTCCGCCAGGATCCTGTCTGTCACCACCGGACGGCAAAGCCCGTCAAGAATAGCCTCCAGCAGCCTGCCAGGCGCCCCGTCCGGCGACAGGATCCCTGAAACAACAACGTTCGTGTCAAACACCGCGGCAATCACGGAATGCCCCGCCGCTTGTGTTTCCGTTCCGCCCGCACGGCACGGACCTCGGCATTGATCTCGCCTAACGTCATCCCGTCCGTGCGATTCCGCTGACTCGCCGCGCGCAGATCCGACAACGCCAGATGCGCCCGCGCCGTGCGGATGGCTTCGACAAGGCGTTCCGGGCTCTCCCCTTTTGCCAGGTCAATCAGCATCGCCATGGGCTTCCCATTGTTGGTTACCAGGGTTGCGCCGTATTCTGCCAGCGTTTCGCGCACAAGTTTCGGTGCCTTCAGGTCCTTGACAGCCAGGTAGTTCATGAGGACATAATAATCTGATTCTCATGGGATTGTCGAGCGGCGAATGTCCATTTTTCTCCGCTGCCGAGAATCCGGCACTCACGGATCGGCGCCGCAGCCGGTCCTCCCGCCCCCCCTACGGATACACCCGGCCCATCGTGCGCGGAAAGGCGATGGTCTCGCGCACATGCTTCAGTCCGCACAGCCACGCCACCGTCCGTTCGACCCCCAGCCCGAAACCGCCGTGCGGCACGCTGCCGTAGCGCCGCAGATCGAGATACCAGGTGTAGTCCTCCGGTCTCAGGCCCTTGGCCTTCAGGCTCTCCTCGATGACCGCGCTGTCCTCCTCGCGCTGGCTTCCGCCGATGATCTCGCCGTAGCCTTCCGGCGCCAGCAGGTCGAAATTGCGGACCACTCTCGGATCCCGCGGGGAAACCTTCATGTAGAACGCCTTGGCGTCGCGGGGATACTCCGTCACGAACACCGGGCGATCGAACTGGCGCGACACGATGGTCTCGTCGCTCCCGCCCAGGTCCTTGCCCCACGCGAACGATTGCGCCAGCCGGATGTGGTCCGGCCGAGCCCGCACATCCTGCTCCAGATCCTGGATGTTCTCGCGCAGTTCCCGGATGCGGGACTCGATCTTGTCCTGCTGCCACCCCTTCTTGGCGCCGGCCAGCGACTGCTCGCACGCATCCAGTTCGGCGATCAGGCCCTGCAGCCGGACCGTGTCGCGCTCCAGTTCCGCCTCCAGCGCCTGCCGCGTCGGCTCGCTCCGCAGCAACTCCACGGCCTGGCTGTAGGTCAGGCGGTGGAACGGCTTGCGGATGTTCTTCAACGCGGCCACATCCCGGCCCAGGAATTCCAGCTCCGGCCCGTTCGCCGCCAGCACGGCATCCACCACGGCGCAGATCATATCCTCGGCCAGCGCCATCACATCGTCCAGCTCGGCAAACGCCACCTCCGGCTCCACCATCCAGAACTCCGTCAGGTGGCGGCGCGTCTTGGACTTTTCCGCCCGGAACGTCGGTCCGAAACAGTAGACCTTGCCCAGCGCCATGCAGGCGCTTTCCAGGTAAAGCTGCCCCGTCTGCGTCAGAAAGACACTTTCGTCAAAATAGGTGACGGGGAACAGCGACTGCCGGTCTTCCCCCGCGCCGGGCACCAGGATGGGCATGTCCACCAGCGTGAACCCGTTGCCGTCAAAGAAATCCCGGATCGCACGGATTACCGTGTGGCGGACCCGCAGGATGGCCGTCGGACGGTTGGACCGCAGCCACAGGTGGCGGTTGTTCATCAGGAAATCAATCCCGTGCGCCTTGCGCGTGATGGGAAACTCGTCGGCCGTCTGGAAGCCACGCAGTTCCGTCACGGCCACCTCCGCCCCGCCCGGGGAACGCTCGTCAATCCGCACCGTTCCGGTTACCTCGAAGGAGGATTCGTGGGTCAGGGCCGTGGCGGCGGCAAACGCGTCCGCCGCGGCCGCCTCCACCACGCACTGGCAGATGCCGGTCCCGTCGCGGATGACCAGGAAGCAAACCTTGCCGCCGGAGCGCTTGCCGTGCAGCCAGCCGCGCAGCCGGACCGCCTGTCCCGCCATGGATTTCAACTCGCGAATCGGAACAACAGGTGTGGAGGCATTCACGGGGACTGAATCATACGGATTTCCCGCCGGGAAACAATTCCCTTTGCATGAACCCGGCGGCCTCCAGTATCCTTGGGCCTGCCGTTCACCTTTGGAACTTCCATGATCATCGGCGTCGTCACAGCAACCCTGGCCATCCCGGATTCCCGGTCGCTCAAGGACAAGCGGTCGGTCCTCCGCAGCCTGAAGGACCGGGCCATCGGAAAAATGAATGTCAGCGTGGCCGAGGTGGGCCACCAGGACGCGTGGAAGACCGCCGAACTGGCTTTCGTGACCGTGGCAGCCGAAAGCGAAACCGTGCAGCAGCGCATCTCGCAAATCAACGACTTCCTGCATTCCGATCCGCGCTACCACCTCGTCACCCTGCACACGGAAATGCTGTAGCGCCCCTCGCCGCCGCCATGAACAACCCGCTTTTCCGTCCCCCTGCCGAAGCCGACAGCCTAATCCTGCAGACCGATGAAGGCTGCCCCTACAACCGCTGCACCTTCTGCGGCATGTACCGCGGCCTGAAATACCGGCGGCGGCCCTTGCCCGAAGTCGCCCGCCTGATCGCCACGGAAGCGCGGTACGCCCCCGACACCCGCCGCATCTTTCTCGCCGATGGCGACGTCATGCGCCGCCCGTACGGGGAACTGCGCGAAATCCTCGCCCTGCTGGCCAAAAGTTTTCCCGCCCTCGCCCGGGTCAACACCTACGCCACCGGCAGCGCCATCCTGGAGAAGACCACGGAGCAACTCCTCACTTTGCGCGCCCATAAGCTCCACACCCTCTATCTCGGCCTCGAGAGCGGCGACGAGGAGACCCTGCGCCGGATGAACAAGGCCGAAACCGCCACCGACATGGTGGAAGCCGGCCGCCTTGCCCAGTCCGTCGGCCTGCGTCTTTCGGTGATGATCCTGCTCGGGCTGGGCGGCGTTGACCGTTCCACGGAACATGCCCGGGCCACCGCCGATGCCCTCAACCGCATGCAGCCCCGTCTCCTCTCCGCCTTGCGGGTCATTCCGGCGCCCGGCACGGAACTGTACGCGGACGTTCAATCGGGCCGTTTCCCGCAGGTCAGCGAGGCGGGGGTGGTCCGTGAACTTCGCGCCATCGTGCAGCGGCTGGAGCTTGCCAACACCGTCTTCCGCGCCAACCACACTTCCAACGTCATCCCGCTCGAAGCCCGCTTCCCCCGCGACAAGGCCGCCCTGCTCGAAACCCTCGACACCCTCCTCGCCTCCCGCCAACTCGACCCCGACTCCCCCGGCGCCCAGCCTTTGTGGCTATGATCTCCTCACGGACACTGTTTGTCCTATCCCCCCTGGTATACTGCCGCTCAAAACAATAGATTTCCTTCGTCCATCGGATAGAATCAATCGTCAGAACCATGTGCCCGGCCAAGTCCAAGCCCTCTTCCTCCCGCCGCCCGCAACCCTCTTCCCTTTCCACGGAATCCAGAAGTCAGAATCCAGAAGTCAGAATGGGTCCAGAGTCCAAGGACCATGGTCTGAAGCCTGCACCCCCTCATCAACCATCAACCATTCCCCCTTCCTCCTCCTCCATCAACC
>CAYWKN010000109.1:0-8068 GCA_964458765.1 uncultured Verrucomicrobiota bacterium | reverse complement strand
GCTCGGAAGCGGAGGGCCGCGTAGAGTGCCCCTCAGAACTTGTGACTGTCGAGTTCTGTAGCGTAATGAAAATCATAGGCAACAGAGGAGTGAATGAAGTCGTCCCAGACAAATGTCCCGTCCCCGTTCGCTCTCTGCCTCCCGCCTCATAGCGACAGGGCACGATACAAGAGCAATCCCCGCAGAAGTGCAATGCGCCAGGAATGGCCGGGCTTTCACTTGATCATTGGACATTCCTTGTTGGATATTGGATATTGATATTTCCTTGGGGCGGAGGAGTGGCTCCGCCCGGCCTTCGGGGAAACGACTACAGGGAGAAGCAGATGAGGATCCTGGTTACGGGCGGAACGGGTTTTACGGGCAAGGCGCTGGTGCGGCGGCTCCTGAACGAGGGGCATGGCGTCGTGGCGATGGACAACAAGGAGGGGCTCAAGACCCAGGAATTGCGCCAGTGGGGCGCCGAAGTGGTCATCGGCTCCGTGACCGACCGCGAACTGGTCCGCAAGTGCATGAAGGGCGTCGAGGTGGTTCACCACCTGGCGGCCGCGTTCCGCGAGTTGAACGTGCCGGACAGCTATTACGAGGCGGTCAATGTCGGCGGGACCCGCAACGTGCTGGAAGCCGCCTGGGAGGCCAAGGTTTCGAAGTTCATCTACTGCAGCACCTGCGGCGTGCACGGCAACGTGGAGAATCCGCCCGGCGACGAAACGGCGCCCATCCAGCCGGCCGACTACTACCAGAGGACCAAGTACAACGCCGAGCCGGTGGTGCTGGAGTATTTCCGCAAAGGCATGAAGACGGTCATCCTCCGTCCGGCGGCCATCTACGGGCCGGGCGATCCGGAGCGTTTCTACATGATCTTCAAGCGGGTCGCGTCCGGCCGGTTCCTGATGTTCGGCAACGGCAGGACGCTGTACCATCCGCTTTATATCGACAACCTGGTGGATGCGTTCCTGCTGGCGATGCAGCCCGGCAGGGGCGACGGGCAGGCCTACCTGATCGCGGACGAGGAATACGTGGAGATCGAGGACCTGGTCCGGCGCGCCGCCAGGGCGCTGGATGTGGCGGTTGCCATTCCCCACCTGCCGGTGTGGCCGGTGATCGTGGTGGGGCATGTGGTGGAGAAATTCTGCAAGCCGTTCCGCATCACGCCGCCGATCTTCCCGCGGCGCGTGGACTGGTACCGGCAGAACCGCGCGTTCAACATCGCCAAGGCGAAGCGCGAACTGGGCTACAAGCCGCACATCGGACTGGACGAGGGCCTGCGCCGCACCGCCGAATGGTACCGCCGCGAAGGCTACCTGCGGTCCTGAACGCCTGTCAGCACGCCAGGACCGTCGTCATGGTCACTACAGGTGGCTCAGCGGCTTGCGTCCGATGGCAAACACATTGAAGCCGATCCGGAACAGTTGCCCGTGGTCCAGGCAGTTCCGACCGTCGAACACAAACGCCGGCTTGCTCATGGAATCGTGGATGCGCTCGTAGTCCAGCGCCTTGTAGTCGGCCCAGTCGGTCAGGACGGCCAGGGCGTGCGCGCCTTCCGCGGCGCGGTAGGGATCGCTCTCGAAGGTCACGGCGTCGCCGCAGGCCACCAGGTCGCGGCGGGCGTTGTCGAGGGCCTTCGGATCGGTGACCACCACGCTGGCGCGCTCCTCCACCAGCGCGCGGCACACGCGGATGGCCGGGCTCTCGCGGGTGTCGCCCGTGTCGGCCTTGAAGGCAAACCCGAGGATGGCGATGCGCTTGCCCGCCACGGTGTTGAACATGGAGGCAATCATCTGCCGCACGAAACGGTCCTCCTGGTACTCGTTCATGTGGACCACCTGTTCCCAGTAGTCCGCCACCTCGGCCAGGCCGTAGTGCCGGCAGAGGTACACGAGATTCAGGATGTCCTTCTTGAAACACGAGCCGCCGAACCCGACGCTTGCCTGGAGGAACTTCGGCCCGATGCGGCTGTCCATGCCGATGGCGCGCGCGACTTCGGTGACGTCGGCCTCGGTGCGCTCGCACAGGGCCGAGAGACTGTTGATGGAACTGATCCGCTGGGCCAGGAAGGCATTGGCGGCCAGTTTGGAGAGCTCGCTCGACCACACGTTCGCAGTCAGGATGCGTTCGCGGGGGATCCAATGGGCGTAGATGCCCACGAGTTCCTCCACGGCGCGCCGGCCGCTTTCCGTGTCGTGGCCGCCGATCAGGACCCGGTCGGGATTCTCCAGATCCTTGACCGCCGTGCCTTCCGCCAGGAATTCCGGGTTGGATAAGACCTCGAAATGCACCGTGCGTTCGCCGGAATGCAGGATGCGCTCCATGGCCTCGGCGGTGCGGACCGGGAGGGTGCTCTTTTCCACGACGATCTTGTCGGACCGGGAGTGTTGCTTGATCTGGCGGGCGGTCTTCTCCCAGTACTGCAGGTCGGCGGCCATGCCCGCGCCCTGGCCGAAGGTCTTGGTGGGGGTGTTGACGCTGACAAAGATGATGTCCGCCTCGGCGATGCCGCGGGCGATGTCGGTGGAGAAGAACAGGTTCCGGTGGAGGCTGTCCCGGACCACTTCCTGGAGTCCCGGTTCATAGATGGGCAGCCTGTCGCTTTGCCAGGCGCGGATGCGTTCGGCGTCGATATCCACGACGTGGACCCGGCAGGACGGGCACTTTTTCGCGATCATGGCCATGGTCGGGCCGCCGACGTAGCCCGCGCCGATGCAGAGGATGGTCTTTTTCATGGTAGTGTTCCTTGCTCTCGTTGGATCCGGATAGTAGGAAAAACCCGCGGCCCGCACAACAGGGTTCTCCGCCGGATTCTCCGCCGTGCCGGAATCCCCTTGATTCCCTGACAGCGTGTCTTATGATCCCTGCATGCATCTGCAAAGGAGGCTTTTGTGAAACAGCTTCTGCCCGGTTTGATCCTGGTATTCTGCGCCGGCGTTCTTTGCGCGGCCCCCAACAGTCCGACGGAAGTCTCCTATTCCCTGCTGAAGACGGCGCCGGAAAAGCACAAGGGAAAGCTCATCACCTATTCGGAAGTCTTCCGGGATTTCGCAACCACCTTCCCGCCGTATGTCGAGGATTCGGGAATCAAGTCCTCCCGCTGGCTGATGCTTGTAATCGGGGACATGAAGGTTCCGGTGCTGGTCAGGAAGAAGGACGACGTTACGGCGATGGTGTCAGACCTGAAGGCCGGGACGACGGTGATCGTGACCGGGCGGGTTCGGGAGTTCAAGGTGGATCCCCGTGCGCCGATGTACGCCAAGTACTACGTGGAGGCGGACACGATCGCACCTGTCGCGGATGGCGGCCAGCCGGCGAGGATGCCGAGGGGCGGCCAGCCGGCGAGGATGCCGAGGGGCGGCCCGCTGGCGCCGCGCCGGCCGCCGCAACCGCCCGCCGTGCAGCCGCCGCCGTTCTGATGCGGCGGCGGGCCGTCGTCAGGCGCCCTTTTCCTGTTTCAGGAGTTCGAGCACCTGGCGGAATTTCGCCACGTTTTCGGGATTGGCGGCGCCGAGGGCCTCGTGGGCCAGGATCATCGTGTCGCGCAGCGCGGCTTCATCCTTTTTCAGGCCGCTGACGAGGTCGCCGAGGGGGATCCAGTGTGCCGCGGTTCCCGGGCGTTCCGTGATCGTGAAGTATCGCAGGATGCCCAGGCCCTTGAGTTGTCCCACCACCTTTTCCGAAGGGTTGGCGATCGTCACGGCGGTGGCCACGCCCTCGCGCTCGATGGCCGCCATGGCCAGAACGCCCATGAAGGTGCTGTCCATCGAGACGCAGTCGTCGGCTTCAATCACCACCTGCGGCACCGCCGCCTTCCGGAGGCGGAGGAACAACTCCCGCAGGTCGGGGCCGAACACGAATGTGGCCCGTCCGTTCACGCGAAGGCGAGCCTCCTTTTCGCAAACATCCACAAGCACTGTCGATTCCGTCATGATGGCCTTCCCGCTTCCGTCTCCGCGATTTCCATGCCAACGAGGCAGATGTCGTCGTCAAAATCCGATCCGCCCGCGAAGGACTCCACTTCCCGCATCAGCCGTTGCAGCAGGGGCTGCACCGGAAGGTTGCCGTGGGTCGCCACCGCGGCGGACAAACGCTCCAGACCATACTCCTGACCGGCGGTATTGCGCAACTCGTAAAGACCGTCGGTGAACAGGAGTATCCGGTCGCCGCGCGCCAGGTTCCACTCGCGGGACGTGTAGCGGTAGCCGCTGTCTATGCCCAGGGCGGGGCCGGCGATACCGCCGTCCAGCGACAGCAGTCCGGCGGGACGCTGGGCGGTCCTGACGAGGAAGGGCGGGGGATGGCCGGCGAGCGAGGCGGTGACGCGGGCGGCGGTGACATCCACCACCACATAGGCGGCCGAGGCGAACACCAGTTGCTGCGGTTCCCGGAGAAGATCGCCCAGGAGGCGGTTGGCTTCCGTCAGAAAGCGCGCAGGGTCGGGGGCGAAGGGCCGCAGCCGCTCCATGAGACCGCGGAGGATGGCCGTGACCAGCGCGGCCCGCATGCCGTGCCCCATGACGTCGCAGATCAGCGCGCCGGCGGCGTGGGGCGAGAGGGGGAAGAGGCTGAAGAAATCGCCGCCGATCGTGCGGCAGGGGTGATAGATGTGCCCGAAGAGGAGGGCGGTGCCGTCGGCGGGTGCGTCGGGGGGAATCCTCGGGTACTGGCGCGGCATCAGGGCGTGCTGCACCTCGCTGGCCAGCTTCAGGTCGGCATCCATGGCCTCGTTGCGGCGGCGCAATTCCTCCGCCACCAAACGCAGGTGATCCTTGGCATGCTTGCGTTCGATGGCGTAGAGGATGGACCGGACCAGGAAACGCGCGTCGGTGTGGCCCTTGATCAGATAATCCTCGGCCCCCTCCTGGATGGCCCGTGTGCCCAGCGCCTCGTCCTGAAGGCCCGTCAGGAGGAGGATCGGGGTGTCTTCCGCCGCATCGCGGACCTTTGCGAAGGTCGCCCAGCCGGAGGAATCCGGCAATGTCAGGTCGAGCAGGATGACCTGCGGCTTGTCCCGCAGAAAGGCCAGGCACTCCTGGAGCGTGGTGGCGCGGCGGGACTCGAACGGGCAGTTCTGTGCCCGCGAAAGGAGGCGCGAGGTGAGTGTGTAATCGAACTCGTCGTCCTCGACAATCAGAACACGGATCGGCTTGCCATTCATGTCCGGCGCTCCGGTGGTAGCGTGCCCCTTCCCCGCCATCTTGCCTCAACGGCCCGTGCGGTCAAGAGCAATCAGTCCCCCGGGTATCAGCGCCCCCGTTCCAGGGCCGGTACGGGATGGCCGGGATCGAACCACTGCTCCCAGGTGGGCGACAACAGGCCCGGCACACCAGAACCGGCCCGCGGCGCCGGGCTCGACGTTGACGATCGCCGAGGCGGTGCGGGACTGCGGCGTGTTGAACGGGCGCCCGCGATCCATGTCCAGGTCGCCCCACAAGGTCCGGACCCGCTGCCCGCGCGGGGAGAAGATCGTGATGCCCCAGTCCTCGCGCTGGGACTGGTAGTTCTGGATCCACTGGGTCCGGGCCGTGAAGGACTTGGTTCCCGGCGGCACCCAGAACCACCAGCGGCGCGGCACGGAACACTGCACCACCATCCAGCGGCCCGCCAGGGCATTGCCGACAACCTCGGTCTCGTGCGGGTTACGCCCGAGAACGGATGACAAAACATCTGCGCCGACGAAGCCAGCGGCAGTACAAGCTGCCAGAAGGTCAAACCTACTATCAGCATTTGAATGAACTGGGACTAATTACCTTGTGAACGCGACTCGTGAACCCCAACTTCTTGTGGGAAGCCGGATGCGGGAAATCTGCACGTCCGGTTTGAAGAGGGGGAGGCCTGCCACAATCAGGTCTCTCTACGCCACTCCACTCCTTCTGATCTGCTCTTTCTAGGATCACTGCCGGTGCCGGGCATAAATTCTGATGACCGTCCCCGAGCTGCGTGTTATGGTGCGCGGCAGGAATCCGGCGAGGAGAACAGGCGATGCGGCAGGATGCTTTGACACGGTGGACGGCGGAGAATTCCGCCGATGTATACGGAATCCGCAACTGGGGCGGCGGGTATTTCGACGTCTCGTCCGGCGGCGAGGTGATCGTGCGGCCCAACGGCCCGCGCAGCGAGACGGAAGTCAGCCTGACGCATCTGGTGAACGAATGCCACGAGCGCGGCCTGAACATGCCGGTCCTGATCCGTTTCTCCAACATCCTTGCCTCCCGGATCGAGGAGATCAACGAAAGCTTCCGCCGCGCCATCGCCGAGGCCGGCTATCAGGGCGACTACCGCGGGGTGTTTCCCATCAAGGTCAACCAGCAGTGCGAGGTGGTGGCCGATATCCTGGAAGCCGGGCGCGCCTATCACCACGGCATCGAGGCCGGCAGCAAGGCGGAACTGCTGGTGGCCATCACCCTGATGCGTGATTCCGACGCCTTCATCGTCTGCAACGGGTACAAGGACGAGGAGTACATTGACACCGCCCTGCATTCCGTGAAGATGGGCTCCCGGACCGTGCTGGTGATCGAAATGCCCAGCGAACTGGACCTGATCCTCCAGCGGGCCGAGCGGCTGGGCGTGCGCCCGATCCTGGGTGTGCGCGCCAAGCTGTCCAGCCGGGCGGGGGGGCACTGGGATTCGTCGGGCGGCGACCGCAGCAAGTTCGGGCTGGATGCCTCGCAGATCATCCACCTGGTGGACTCCCTGCGGCGCAAGGGGATGCTGGACTGCCTGCAGATGCTCCACTATCACCTCGGCAGCCAGGTTTCCGACATCCGCAAGGTCCGTATCGCCCTGCAGGAGGCGTGCCGCTTCTATGTCGAGCTTGTGCGGGAAGGCGCCGCCATGGGCATCCTCAACCTCGGCGGGGGGTTGGCGGTGGACTATGACGGTTCGCACACGAACTTCGAGTGCAGCACGAACTACACCACTTCGGAATACGCCTCGGACGTGGTCGAGGTGATCATGAAGACGCTGGATGCCTGCGGCGTGGCGCATCCGACGCTGGTCAGCGAGTCGGGTCGCGCCACGGTGGCGCACCATGCCGTGCTGGTGTTCAACGTGTTGCATGTCCGGCGGTTCGAGCCGCTGGAGACGCCCGACCGCCTGCCGATCCACGCCAGCACGGCGCTGGAGAACCTGAAGGAAGTGTGCGACTCCCTCTCGACACGCAATGTCCAGGAATCCTACCACGATGCCGTGTACTACCGCGACGAACTCAGAACCATGTTCCTGCAGGGGAACGTTTCGCTGCGGGAACGGGCGCTGGCGGAGACCCTCTTCTGGCGGACCATCTGCCGGATCCAGGCGCTGACCAAGGGGCGCAAGTACATTCCGGACGAACTGGAGGGGCTGGAGCCGGTCATCGCGGATGTGTACTACGGCAATTTCAGCGTATTCCAGTCCATCCCCGACTTCTGGGCCATTGACCAGTTGTTCCCGATCATGCCCATCCACCGGCTGACCCAGCGTCCGTCGCGCAAGGCCGTCCTGGCGGATATCACCTGCGATTCCGACGGCAAGGTGGACCGGTTCATTGACCTGCATGACGTGAAGCACGTGCTGCCGCTGCACGAGTGGGACGGCAGCGAATACTACCTCGGCATCTTTCTCGTGGGGGCCTACCAGGAAACCATCGGCGACATGCACAACCTGCTGGGCAACACCAATGTCCTGCACGTGAGCATCAATGAAAAGGGGCAGGTGGAGTGGGCGCGCCAGACGACCGGCGACCGGGTGGATGAGATCCTCCAGTACATGGAGTACAAGCCGGCGGACATGGTGGCGCAGATGAAGGCGCGGGTGGACAAGGCGGTCCGGGCCAAACTGATCACGGCGAAGGACAAGAGCGCCATTCTCAAGGCCTACAAGGTGGGGATGCGGGGGTACACCTACTTCGAGCAATAGCCGCCCGATGGGTCCGGCGGGGTGGAATCGGGCTCGCGGGAGTTGGCCCCTCCAGGGGGGCCGCGAAGGCGCATCGGGAGGAATGGTCATGGGTTCGATCATGGACGTGGTGACGGCGGCGCTGCTGTGTGGCGTGGCGGTGCTGCTGGGGTTGCTGTGGCGCCGCCTGGGAACGGGCGGGGAC
>CAYWKN010000108.1:0-8072 GCA_964458765.1 uncultured Verrucomicrobiota bacterium | reverse complement strand
GTGGTGGCCTTGAACCCGGCCTTGCGGGCGCGGCGGAGCGCTTCGGCGGGGATATGCTTGATGTAGCTCCGGCCCGCGGACAGAAGCTTGACCTTCCGGGGGTCAATGTCGATGCCGATGACCCGGAAGCCCTCCTCGGTGAACCGCAGAACGAGCGGCAATCCGACGTAGCCGAGCCCCACCACGCCGATCACGGCCGACTTGCGGTCGAGTTTCCCCATCAGTCTTTTCTTGTAGTCCATGGTATTCCTCCCCTGCCTGGTTTACCGGAAAAAAGCCTGGAGGCTCCCGGCCACCCATTCCGCCTGGGCGTCGGTGAGTTCGGGATAGATGGGCAGCGCCAGGGTTTCCCGCGCGGCGCGTTCGCTTTCCGGGAAGTCGCCCTGCCCGTGCCCGAGGCTGGCGAAGCATTTCTGGAGATGCAAGGGGAGCGGGTAATAGACCTCGACGCCGATCTCGCGCTGTTGGAGAAAGGCCCGCAGCTCGTCGCGCCGCGGCACGCGGAGGATGTACTGGTTGAAGACATGCCGCGACATCACCACCCGCGGGAGGCGGACGCCCGCGGCCTCCAGCCCGGCGGCGGCGAACAGCCGGTCGTAGCGGGCGGCGTTGGATTGCCGCTGCCGGGTCCAGTCGTCCAGATGCCGCATCTTGACGGCCACCACGGCGGCCTGCAGGGCGTCGAGACGGAAGTTGCCGCCGATGAACTCGTGGAAATACTTCGGCTCCATCCCGTGGACGCGGAGAATGGAGAGGCGCGCGGCGAGTTCCTTGTCCTGGGTCGTGAGGGCGCCGCCGTCGCCGGCGCCGCCCAGGTTCTTGGACGGGAAGAACGAGAAGCAGCCGTAATCGCCGATGGAGCCCGCCCGCCGCCCCTTGTATTCGGCGCCGATGGACTGGCAGGCGTCCTCGATCACGACCAGCTTGTGCCGCCGGGCAATGGCCATGATGGGGTCCATATCGGCCATCTGGCCGTACAGGTGGACGGGGAGGAGGGCGCGGGTGCGTTTTGTGACGGCGGCTTCGATCCGGGAAACGTCCAGGTTGAACGTCTCCGGTTCGATGTCCACAAACACGGGTCGGGCGCCGAGCCGGGTGATGGAGCCGGCCGTGGCAAAGAAGGTGTAGGGCGAGGTGATCACTTCGTCACCCGGGCCGATGCCGGCGGCGGTCAGGGCCAGGAGCAGGGCGTCGGTCCCGGACGAAACGCCGATGGCATGGGCGCACTGCGAGTATTTCGCGATGGCTTCCTCGCAGGCCTTGACCTTGGGCCCGAGGATGAAATGCTGTGATTCGAAGACCTCGGCGACGGAGGCGTCGATCTCGCTCCGGATGCTCCGGTATTGGGCTTTCAGGTCCAGCAGCGGCACGTTCATGTTACTTGCTCCTGTGATAGTCCCGGTACCAGGCCACAAACCTGGGGATGCCCTGGGCAATGGAAGTGGTCGGACGGAACCCGAGCTTCGCGCCCGCGAGCGCGACGTCGGCATATGTGGCCTCCACATCGCCCGGCTGCATCGGCAGAAGCTCGGTCTTCGGCTCGACGCCCAGGCATTCCGAAAGAATGCGGATCATGTCCAGCAGGTTTTCGGAGTGATGGTTGCCCAGGTTGAACACCTCGCAGGGCGCCAGGCCGGGGCGGAACATCGAGGCCTTCACCCCGGCGACGATGTCGTCTATGTAGGTGAAGTCCCGGCGCATGTGGCCGTGGTTGAAGACCTTGATGGGGCGGCCGGCCAGCATGGATTCCGTGAAGAGCCAGAGCGCCATGTCGGGCCGGCCCCAGGGGCCGTAGACGGTGAAGAAGCGCAAGCCGACGGTCTGGAGCCCGTACAAATGCGAGTAGGTGTGGGCCATCAGTTCGTTGGCCTTCTTGGTGGCGGCATAGAGGCTTACGGGATGATCCACCGGATCGCTTTCGCTGAAGGGCAGCTTGGTGTTCCCGCCGTAGACGCTGGAGCTGGAGGCGTACACCAGGCGGGGGGTCTTCGCGTGGCGGCAGGCTTCCAGGACGTTCAGGAAACCCTCCAGGTTGGCCTTCCCGTAGGCGAACGGATGAGTCAGCGAATAGCGCACGCCTGCCTGGGCGGCGAGATGGCAAACCACATCGAAACGATTCTCCCGGAACAGGCGCGTCAGGAGCGGGTAATCGCACAGGTCGCCCTCGACGCCTGTGTAGCCGGACTGGGCCAGGAGGCGGGCGTGGCGGTCGCGTTTCAACGGGACACTGTAGTAGTCGTTGAAGTTATCCAGCCCCACGACCCGGTGCCCCTCCTGCAGGAGCGAAGCGGCCAGATGCGACCCGATGAATCCGGCGGTTCCCGTTACCAGTACGTTCATGCGTATCAGCGCCTTCCGTCGAAACAAAAAAATCAGCCTAGGGCAATTCGCGAAAACAGGCAACAATTCGTTCGGCGGCATGGCCGTCCCAGAGGGGCGGGCGATGGATGGACCGCGGGCGGGCGATGCTCTCCCGGTAGGCGGGACGGAGCCTGGCGACGTCGTTCCCGACCAGGATGCTGGCGCCGCCGTGTTCCCGGAGGGTGACGGGCCGCTCGGTGTTCCAGCGCAGCGTCAGGCAGGGTGTGCCCAGCACGCAGCATTCCTCCTGCAACCCGCCGCTGTCGGTGAACATGACGCGGGCGCCCAGGGTCAGGCGCAGCATCTCGTGGTAGCCGAGCGGCTGGGTCAGGACCATGCCCGGACAATCGCGAACCGTCTCCCAGAGCCCGAAGAGTTCCAGTTGCTTGCGGGTGCGGGGATGGACCGGCCAGACCAGCGGCATGTCGGAAGCCACTTCGCCGGCCAGGAAGTCCACAAGGGGTTTCAGCACGGCGGCGCTGTCCACGTTCGAGGGACGGTGCAGGGTCAGGACGGCGAAGCGATCGTCCTGCAGGGCGGGCAGGGGGGTGCTCCGTTCCGCCAGCGCCTGTTCGCGGCAGAAGAGGGCGGGGTTCAGGGGCGCGGCCATGGAGCGTTGCTGCTCGAGGGTGTCGATCATGATGTTGCCGACGCGCCGGATGCGGGCCGGGGGGGTGCCCTCGCGCAGGAGGTTCTGGTCGGCCATTTCATCCGTTGTGAAGAGCAGGTCGGAAAGGCGGTCGGTGACCATCCGGTTGATTTCCTCGGGCATGTCGAGGTCGAAGGACCGCAGGCCGGCTTCGATATGGGCGAGCCGGATGTGCTCCTTCTTGGCCGTGATGGCGCAGGCGCAGGTGGCGTTCACATCGCCCACGACGACCACCCAGTCGGGCCGGTGTTCGCGGACGGTTTTCTCGAACGCGATCATGGTGCGCCCGACCTGTTCGGCATGGGAACCGGACCCGATTTCGAGGTCCACGTCGGGATTGGGGATCCCGAGGCCCTTGAAGAACGCCTCGGACATGGTGGCATCGTAGTGCTGGCCGGTATGGACCAGGATGGGGTCAAAGCGATCGGCGTACCGGCGCAGCTCGCGCACGAGGGGCGCGATCTTCATGAAATTCGGGCGCGCGCCCACAACCGACATGATCTTGAGTTGCCTGTTCCCCATGGACGATGCTTATACGCAAAGATGGACGGAATGTCGAGCGGAGGACAGGGCGAGGAATTGTTCCGCGTTCCGGGTTGTGAGGGCGGCGGTCTGCGAGGGAGACCAGTTCCGCAGGCTGGCGATGGCGTTGGCCACATGCACCAGGTTGGCCGGCTCGTTGACGCCGTGTCCGGGCGCCGGGGCGCCGCCCGCCGACAGGGCCGGCATGAGGTCGGGGGCGTCGGTCTCCATCAGCAGGCGGTCCGCGGGGACCGCGGGAACGGCGTCGCGGCCGCGGATGTTATTCCCGTGCGTGATGGCGCCGGAGAAGGAGAAGAAAGCGCCCCGCCGCGCGAGGGGCGCGACCAGTTCCCGCCCGCCGGAATAGGAATGGAACAGGATGCCGTTCGGCGGCCAGCCATGGGTGTCCAACAGTTCCATCATGCGGCCCCAGGCGCGGCGGCAGTGGACCGATACGGGGCGTCCGAGTTCCGCCGCCACCGAAAGCTGCGCGAGGAACACCTCTTCCTGGGCGGCGAACGTATCCTTCGCCAGCGCGTGATCGAGGCCGATTTCGCCAACGGCGGCGGGCGTTTCCCCGAGCCGCCGCCGCAACGCACGGAGCCAGTCGGCGGTGCGTTCCCTCGCGTACCATGGATGCAGGCCGAAGGCCATGTGCACGCCCGGAAAGCGGCGCGCGATCCGCTGGACATCCTCCCAGTCGCTTTCCCTGCTGCCGCAACACAGGAAGCCGGACACCCCGGCCGCGGCGGCGCGTTCCATGAAGGCATCCAGGCCTGGCGTCAGCCGCTCGTCCTGGAGGTGGCAATGGGCGTCGAACAGGCGCGGGAGCGGATGGGGATCGGTGTCACTGCAAGGCGCCGCGTTCATGGCGGTTCCATCGCACACTCGCGCAGGCCTTGTCGATCATTTTTGCGGGAAGAGGGCGGACGGACTACGCTCCCCCTGTGCGTGTCCGTCCGCCGGAAGGAAAGAACTCGAAGATGAGATTGGTGAGCGAGGTAAAGATGTCCTGCTTGTCACAGAAGGCGTCCGCGCCGGCACGGAGGACGGCTTGCACTGTGGCGTCGTCGGCCAGCGAAACGGCAATCCGGGGGAACCGGGAATGGACCTTGTCGAAAGTCGCGATGCGGGTCGAGTCGGGGAGCCCGAGGTCCAGAAGGATGATGTCCACAGGCGTTTCCGCCAGAATTCCGATGCCGTCGGCCAGACTGTGGGCCTCATGGACGCGGAACCGGTCGTTCATCCGGTGCGAGAGGGCGTCCCGGATGTAGTAGGCGAAGCCGATGTTGTCTTCAATGACGAGCACTTCGACCGTCCGTCCCCCCGTGGACGGAGGCATCCAGTGGCCGGGCGCGCCGAAGGGATCGGGCGCATCGGTTTCCATGGGATCTTCCCGTGTCATGTGCGGGGGTTCCGGTACAGGTCGAGAATGGCCTCCACCACTTGATGCGCCGAAAGGGCATCCGTCTCGATGCGGTTCGGAATGGCTTCGTACAGCGCCCGGCGTTTTTCGAGCAGGTCCACGATGCGCTGGCGGCGATCCTTTTCCTCCAGCAGGGGGCGGTGATGCGCGCGCGCGGTTCGCTCGAAAAGGGTGTCCGGCGTGGCCGTGAGGCAGACCACCAGCCCGGAGCGGAGGTAGTCGCGGACGTTGTCCGGATTCAGAACCACGCCGCCGCCGCAGCCGATGACCAGGCCGCGGCGGGCGGACAATTCCACGGTCAGTTCGCGTTCCATCTGCCGGAAACGGGATTCGCCATCCTCGGCGAAAATCCGTGAGATGGGTTTCCCGGCGCGTTCTTCGATCACGTGATCCATGTCCACGAATTCCAGCCCCAGGCGCGCGGAGATCCGCTTGCCGACCGTGGTCTTGCCGGTTCCCATGAACCCCATGAGGATGATGTTGGGGGCTTGCGTGGTCATGGGAGGGCGCCTTCCGGGTACAGGCTGTGGCACAGCTTTCCGCGGCAGAACGTGTACGCCGCCCGGCCGCGCAGGGACCAGCCCTCGAAGGGGGTGTTCCGGGACTTGGAGGCGAACGTCGCCGGCTGGACCGTCCAGGGAGTGTCCAGGTCCAGAAGGGTCAGGTCCGCCGGGGTGCCCGGCACGAGGGTTGGCGGCGGGAGGCCAAGGACCGCGGCGGGGCCGGTGGTCCAGCGGGCCACCCAGTCGGACAACGGCATGAGGCCGGCGGCCACGAGATGGGAGAAGGTGACGCCCACGGCGGTTTCGAGCCCGATGATTCCGAACGGCGCGCCCTGGAATCCGCGGGCCTTGGCGTCGGCGGTATGCGGGGCATGGTCGGTGGCCAAACAGGAGATGGTTCCATCCGCAATGCCTTCCCGCAGGGCCTCGCGGTCGGCCCGGCCGCGGAGCGGCGGGTTCATCTTGTGGCAGTCGGCCCGGTCGGGCAGGACATCCTCGTCGGTCAGGGCGAGATGGTGGGGGGTCAGTTCGGCGCTGGCGCGGACGCCCCGGCTCCTGGCGGTCCGGATCAGGGCGACGGCTTCGCGGGCGGAAAGATGCTGGATATGCATGGCGCCGCCGGTTTGTTCCGCCAGGGCCAGGTTGCGGGCGACGATGGAAGTCTCCGCTTCCGACGGGATTCCGGGCAGGCCGAGTTCGCGGGAGCGGGCGCCCTCGTGCATGACGCCCCGCCCGGCGATTTTCGGATCGAGCGCGTGGTCCAGGATGGGGAGCCGGAGAGCGGCCGCCACGCGCAGGGCTTCGGCGAGCAGCGCGCTGTCGCCGACGGTCGAGCCGTCGTCCGTGAACGCGACGGCGCCGGCCCCGGCCAGGGCCGGAAGATCCGCCAGTTTCCGGCCGGCGCGGCCTTCGGTTACGCACGGCGCGGGCAGGACGCGGCAGAGCCCGGCGGCGGCCGCGCGTGCCGACAGGGCTTCCAGTTGCGCCGGGGTATCCAGCGGGGGGGTGGTGTTCGGCATGGCCACGATGGTGGTGAAACCGCCGCGGACGGCCGCGAGGCAGCCGGAGGCGACGGTTTCCGCCGCCTCATTGCCGGGTTCACGCAGGTGCACATGCAGGTCTATCAGCCCGGGAATGGCCGTCAATCCGGCGGCGCGGATCACCTTGCAGCCCGCCGGGGGGGTGTGGGGAACGGGTGCGAATACGCCGTTTGCCAGGAAAAGATCCCCGGGGGCATCCCGTCCCGAGGCGGGATCCACGATACGGGCACCCTGGATGTACCATGAGGCGTGCATGAACGGCGTGACGATACACCACCCTTGGCTTGACAGGGAAGCAGGAAATGGTAGTGTTGCGCGCTTTTCAGCAGGGATGAAGAGGTTAATGAGGGACATACGATGAAGATGACGTATCAGCCGGCCAGGAAGAAGCGCCAGCGCAAACATGGGTTCCGGAAACGGATGAAGACAGCCGACGGGCGCAAGGTGATTGCCCGGCGCCGCCAGAAAGGGCGGACAAGGCTTTCGATCTGACAGAGCCCGTTGACCCGGAAAGGGCAGGGGACGCCAATGAACGCCGTCACCCGGTGGCGGGTGACGCTTCGCCCGGTGGGGTGGGGATGGCGTTCATTTCGCGTTTTCAACGGGCTCGCGCGAGCCGGCGATGAGGGGCGGTCGGGATGACGACAAGCCGGACAACCGGGATGGAGGGAGCGCCGCGGCCGGACGTGAGTCTGGGCAAATCCCGGCGGCTGACCGCCACGAAGGATTTCGCGGAGACCTACGCGCAGGGCCGTTCCCTGGCGGGACGGTACATGGTCCTCTGGGTCCGCACGGGGGGCGGCGCCTCGTTGCGGCTGGGGGTTGTGGCCAGCCGTGTCATCGGCGATGCCGTGCGCAGGAACCGGGCGAAGCGCCGTCTGCGGGAAGCCTGGCGCCTGAACCGGCATTGCTGGTCGGCGCCGGTGGACGTGGTGCTGGTGGCGCGCCGTTCGATCCTCGGGGCCGCCTGGGAGGATGTTGTGGCGGAACTCGTCCGATTGGCGCGGAAGGCGGGGCTGGACAGATGATGGCGAGACTGATGATCTTTTGTATCCGGCTGTATCAGCACACTTTGGCCGCGGTACTGGGAGGGCAGTGCCGGTTCCATCCCACCTGTTCGGCCTATTGGATGGAGGCGCTGGAGACGAAAGGAGCCCTGCGCGGAAGTTGGCTGGGGATACGGCGCCTGATGCGGTGTCATCCCTTCCATCCCGGCGGAGTGGATCCGGTGCCGCGGGCGAAGACCGCGGCAGGCCGCGGCGCGGGAACGATTCTGGAGTGCAATTCATGAGCAAGAAACTACCGATCAAGGATATCCTGATTATCGCGGCGCTCTTTGCCGTCATGCTGGCCTGGGGACCTGTCTACCAGAAGTTTCTTGCGCCCGCGCCGGTTCCCGTGCCTGCGCAAGCGGAGACGTCCGCCACCAATGCCGTGCCGCCGGGGGAGGCCGTGGCGGGGGGCGGCGGGACGGCGCCGGTAGTGACGAATGTTCCGGCGGCGGAAAAGCCCGCGCGGGTTCCCGTGCCGGCGGCCGTCCTGCAAACGGCGGCGCCATCGCGGGCTGCCGA
>CAYWKN010000107.1:0-8115 GCA_964458765.1 uncultured Verrucomicrobiota bacterium | reverse complement strand
GGATCGAACCGACGACCTGCGCATTACGAATGCGCTGCTCTACCAGCTGAGCTATGTTGGCGTCGAGCGAAAGGGCTATACCATAGCGAAATACCGCTGTCTGTCAATAGCTCCCGGGCCTTTTCACTCCGTGATTGACAACCCACGGCTGGTTAGCGGATCTTAGGTTTTGATAATGCACAAGGATACCGTAGAACTAGTCTGCAATGTGGGCGAGCTGGTTTCGCTGTTCGAAAGCAAAGCCGGCATCGAAGGCTTCCTGCAGAAGGTCGTCAGTCTTGTGGCCTACCACATGAAGGCCGCCGTCTGTTCCGTCTTCATGTACGACGACGCCACCCAGGAACTGGTCCTCACCGCAAACCAGGGGCTGAATCCCGATTTCGTCGGCCATTTCCGTATCAAGCTCGGCGAAGGCCTGGTGGGGCATGCCTTGAAAAACCTCCGGCCCGTCCGGGAAGCCCGCGCCTACGAAAACCCCTTGTTCAAGCCGGTGCACGGCATCGGCGAGGAGAACTACCAGGCCTTCCTCGCCGTTCCCATCACGCTCGGCAACCGCCGCGTCGGCGTGCTCGCCGTCCAGGACCCGCAGCCGGACTATTTTGACGACAACGATGTCAAGGCTCTCCGCGCCATCGCCGCGCAGCTCGCCAGCGCCATCGAAGGCGCCCGCCTCCTGATGGGCATCGAGAAGCCCGGAGCGGCAATCCCGCCCAAGCCGCCCGCGGAACCCAAACCCCACGACGCCGGCTGCCGCCGTTTCCTGCGCGGCATCGCCGCTTCGGACGGCATCGCCATGGGAACCGCCCTGGACATCACATCCCCCGGACGCGACTGGCTGAACGCACCACCCTCCCCCGCCAGCGGCCTGTCGGAGGAAGACTTCCTCCGCTCCGTCAGAAAGACCGAGGAACAGCTTGCCGAAGTGCAACGGCAAATCGGCGAACGCATGTCCGACGTGGCCACCCTGATCTTCGATGCCCATGTGCTGATCCTCAAGGACGCCGGCTTCTCCGGCGAAATGCTGGCCCGCATCCGCAAGGGGGAACCCCCGGAACAGGCCATCCGCGAAATCGTGTCGGAATACATCGCTCTCTTTTCCAAGAGTTCGCACCCCGCGATGCGCGAAAAGGTCACGGATATCCAGGACCTGGGACTGCGCCTTCTCTCCAATCTCCTCGCCACTCCGGACGAAGCCGTGGATTACTCGGGCCGCATTGTGGTCGCCGGGGAATTACGCCCGTCCGACCTCCTCAAGCTGTCGGCCCAGAAAGCCGAAGGGCTGATCCTGGCCGGAGGCGGCGTAACCGCCCACATCTCCGTGCTGGCCCGTTCACTGCGCATGCCCCTGGTTGTGGTCTATGAATCCATCCCCCTGCGTCCTCCGGGCGCGGGCGAGACTTTGGTGATTCTGGACGCCCGCCAGGGCAGTGTGCTCGTGGACCCGGCGCCGGATGTGGTCGAGCGGTACCGTACCCTGATCGAGGCCGATTCGAAAGCCAAGGTGTCGGAGATCAAGGTCCTCCCGGAAACCGCCACCCAGGACGGCATTCGCGTCCGGCTGCTCGCGAATATCAACCTGCTGAGCGAAGTCGCCGTGGCCCAGAGTTTCAAGGCCGAGGGCATCGGCCTGTACCGGAGCGAATTCCCGTTCATTGTCCGCAACTATGTTCCCTCGGAAGAGGAGCAGTACCGGATCTATTCGCGCCTGCTCGACTCCATGCCCGGCCGTGAAGTGATCCTGCGCACACTGGATCTTGGCGGCGACAAGATCCTCTCCTACTATCCCTCCGCGGGGGAGTCGAACCCCTTCCTCGGTCTGCGGGCCATCCGGTTCACGCTGCGCAACAAGGATATATTCTGCCAGCAGCTCCGGGCCATGCTGCGCGCCGGCGCCAACCGGCAGTTGAACATCATGTTCCCGCTGGTTTCGTCGCTGGATGATTTCCGCCAGGCACGGCAGGTTGTGGAATCCTGCGGCCAGACCCTGCGGAACGAGGGAATCCCTCATAACGACACCCCGCGCCTCGGCGCCATGGTGGAGATTCCCTCCGCCGTCGAACTCGCCGCGGATATCGGCAGGGAGGCGGACTTCCTCTGCATCGGAACCAACGACCTCATCCAGTACACCCTGGCCGTGGATCGCACCAATCAGACCATTGCCGACTACTATGTACCGCATCACCCCGCCGTCCTCCGCTCGATTCAGCGGGTGGCGGCGGCCGCCGCGGATACGGGAAAACCCCTCTCCGTATGCGGCGATATGGCTGGCGATGAGCGGCTCGTTCCCTTCCTGATTGGCGTAGGCATCCGCACCCTGAGCATGGAAGCCAACCGGATCCCCCGCATACAAGCCATGATCACCGCATCCACCGCGGAAGCATCACGCCGCCTGGCGGAGGATCTGCTCAAGTTGGGCAGCGTCAAGGACGTGGAATCCCGCTTGGGACTGGGTCTGTAGCCGCGCTCCCCGTCACGCGCCGCGGCGCCGCTTTACCCCTTGTACACCGGCAACGATTCCAACGGCATCTCCGCCAGCGGTCGCAGGTTCCGGTCCCGTTCCGACACCACCGGATTCCGGACCGGCCATGGGATACTCAACGCGGGGTCGTTCCAAAGGATGCCCCGCTCGTCGGAGGGAGAATAGAAACGGCTGCACTTGTACAGGAAATCCACCGTCTCGCTCAGCACACAAAATCCGTGGGCAAAACCCGCCGGGATGTACATCTGGTGATGATTCTGCTCCGAAAGGTGTGCCGTCACGTACCGGCCAAACGTCGGGGAGCCGCGTCGCACGTCCACCGCGACATCGAATATCTCTCCCTTGACCACCCAGACGAGCTTGTCCTGCCCCTGGGTAAGCTGGTAATGCATCCCCCGCACCACCCCGCGCGCCGAACGCGACCAGTTGTCCTGGACGAACACGGTGTCCACGCCCAGGGCCTTGTACCGGTCCCGGTTGTATGTTTCCTGGAAGAAGCCCCTCTCGTCGGCATACACATCCGGAACGATCACCCTGACGTCAGGGATTTCCAGGGGGACACAACGTGGAGCCATGGTTATGCCTCCTCCGCCAGACGCAGCAGGTATTGCCCGTATTCGTTCTTTGCCATGGCCTTGCCGGCCGCTTCCAGCTGCGCCTTGGCGATGAACCCCTGCTCAAAGGCGATTTCCTCGATGCAGGCGATCTTGCATCCCTGCCGCGCCTGGATCGTCTGCACGAAACTGGCGGCCTGGTACATCGCGTCGTGGGTTCCCGTATCCAGCCAGGCAAAGCCCCGGCCCAGACAGTGAACGCGCAGGGCGCCCTGGCGCAGGTAGTCGAGATTGACATCGGTGATTTCCAGTTCGCCCCGCGACGAGGGCTTGAGACCGGCCGCCACCTGCACCACGCGGTTATCATAGAAATACAGCCCCGGCACCGCGTACTTGGATTTCGGCCGGGCCGGCTTCTCTTCCAGCGACAATGCCCTCCCGTTCTGGTCAAACTCGATCACCCCGTACCGCTCAGGATCCATCACCGGATAGGCAAAGATCATCGCTCCCGTCTTGAGATGGGCCGCTTCACGCAGCACCGCGGTGAAATGCATCCCGTAGAAAATGTTGTCCCCCAACACCAGCGCCACGGAATCGCGGCCGATGAACTCACGGCCGATAATGAACGCCTGCGCCAGTCCCTCGGGACGCGGCTGTTCGGCATACCGCAGCGTCAGCCCCACCTGCGAGCCGTCCCCGAGCAACTCACGGAACATGGGCAGGTCCTGCGGAGTGCTGATCACCAGGATCTCGCGGATGCCCGCCAGCATCAGGACCGACAGGGGGTAATACACCATCGGCTTGTCGTACACCGGAAGCAGTTGCTTGCTGACCACGCGCGTCAAGGGATACAGCCGCGTGCCCGATCCACCCGCAAGAACAATGCCCTTCATCGTCTTTCTCCCCGCCAGCCAGACTGGCCTTGTTGCGTCCGATATTCCCCGAAACCTCCCCTTCTGTCGAGCGGGGAATTGCGCCGGAGGACAGGCCGCGCCCCGGTCCGGCCTTGCGCTGGAGCGTTCGCGGGCCTCCGCGAACCGGCTTCCGGGAGCCTCGTGTTGCGCCCCTCAACTATGTTATGGCTTTGCTGTAACTAACCTTATACTATGCCACTCCTTAACCCGGAGCGTGCAGCATGCTGGCCAAAGTTCATTCAGGCGCCGTCTATGGCGTGGAGGCGTACCCCGTCGAAATCGAGGTGAACGCCGGTCACGGCGACCCTTCCGTGGTCATCGTCGGCCTGCCGGATGCCGCCGTCAAGGAAAGCAAGGACCGGGTTCACACGGCCATCACCAACTCGGGGTTTCGCCCGCACGTCGGCCGGACCACCATCAACCTGGCCCCGGCGGACATCAAGAAGGAGGGGCCGTGCTTCGATCTCCCGATCGCCATCGGCATTCTGGCGACACAGGGCCATATCCCGGCGGATCCCATCGGCGGCTATGCGATGATCGGCGAGCTGGCCCTCAGCGGCGCGGTGCGCCGCGTGAAGGGTGTGCTGCCCATCGCCATGTCCGTGCGGCGGCAGGGACTCCACGGACTGCTCGTCCCGCCCGAGAACGCCGAGGAGGCGGCCGTGGTCAAGGGGTTGAACGTCTATGCCGTCCGCAATCTTCGCGAAGCGGCGGATTTCATCTCCGGGAAACTGCCGCTCGTCGCGCATGATGTCAACATCGAGAGTGTCTTCGCGTCGGCCGCCGAAGGCGATGAGGATTTTTCGGAGGTCAAGGGGCAGGAACAGGCCAAGCGGGCTGTGGAGATTGCCGTGGCGGGCGGCCACAACCTGCTGATGATCGGTCCGCCCGGCACCGGCAAGACCATGCTGGCCCGTCGCATTGCATCCGTTTTGCCACCCATGTTGCTGGACGAGGCACTGGAGGCCACCAAGATCCACAGCATTGCCGGGACCCTGGCTACCCACCAGGCCCTGATCGTCCGGCGCCCCTTCCGCGCGCCGCATCACACCATATCCGACGCCGGGCTTCTCGGTGGCGGCGCCCATCCCATGCCGGGCGAAGTCAGCCTGGCTCACCGCGGCGTGCTATTCCTCGACGAGCTGCCGGAATTCCATCGCAATGTCCTGGAAGTCCTGCGCCAACCGCTCGAGGATGGCGCCGTGACCATTTCCCGCGCCGCCGCCACGGTTACCTTCCCCTGCCAGTTCATGCTGGTGGCCGCGATGAATCCCTGTTCCTGCGGCTATTATGGCGATCCGAAGCGGGAATGCCGCTGCACGCCCAACCAGATTCAGAACTACCGGAACCGTATTTCCGGCCCGCTTCTCGACCGGATTGATCTCCATGTGGAGGTCCCGGCCATCCGCTACCAGGATCTGGCCGCCGTGGCGCCGGGCGAGTCCTCGGCCGCCATCCGCGAGCGGGTCCAGGCCGCCCGCCGCATCCAGAACTTGCGTTTCAAGTCCGCGCGTCGGATCCACAACAACGCCGGAATGCGGTCCCGCGAAATCCAGAAATTCTGCCATCTGCCGTCGGACGCGCAGGACATCCTCAAGATGGCCATCACCGAACTGCACTTCAGCGCCCGGGCGTATGACCGCATCCTCAAGGTTGCCCGGACCATCGCCGACCTGGATGCCGCCGAGTGTATTGCTCCGAACCATGTTCAGGAGGCCATCCAGTACCGCACCCTGGACCGTCAGTTGTGGGTGTAACCCGGGGCATCCCCGCGCTTGACATCGCGCGACCGCAAGGCAAAACTCAATCCCAATGCGGCGCGGGCTTGCCCGCCCCCGGTTCAAACTCTCGGGAGACGGCCATGGCGGACAACACGGTGTGGATGGATTTCGACCTGCTGGAACAATTCATGGCGGATGTCTTCCGGGGCGTCGGTGTGCCCGATGCCGACGCGCGCATTTGCGCCGAGGTTCTCATCACCGCCGACAAGCGCGGCATAGACTCGCACGGCGTCGGCCGCCTGAAACCCATCTACTACGACCGTATTGTCCATGACAAGGTCCAGAATCCCGTGACCCGCGTGGAGGTCGTGCGTGACTGCCTCGCCACGGCTGTGGTGGATGGCCACCACGGCATGGGCATGGTCGTGGCCAGGCGCTGCATGGAAATGGCCATCGGGAAGGCCCGGGAGCACGGCCTCGGCATGGTCGTCGCCCGCAACTCCACCCACTACGGCATCGCCGCCTACTACGCCCTCATGGCCTGCCGGGAAAACATGATCGGACTTTCCGGGACCAACGCCCGCCCGTCCATCGCGCCGACGTTCGGCGTCGAGAACATGCTCGGCACCAATCCCCTCGTCTTTGCCATGCCCACCGACGAGCCTTTTGACTTCACCAACGACTACGCCACCTCGATCACCCAGCGCGGCAAGATCGAGCAGTCTGCCCGCGAGGGAACCCCGCTCCCGCCCGGCCTCGTGATTGATCCCTCCGGCGGCACCAAGACCGATCCGGTCGAGGTCCTGCGCGATCTCGTTGCCGATACCGCGGCCCTGACGCCGCTCGGCGGCATCGGCGAGGATACCGGCGGATACAAGGGCTACGGATTCGCCACGGTCGTCGAAATCCTGTCGGCGGCGCTCCAGCAGGGCGCCTTCCTGAAGCACCTCAGCGGACTGGAAGAGGGCCGCAAGGCCCCCTACCGCCTCGGCCACTTCTTCCTGGCCATCCGCATCGAGTGCTTCACCGATCCCGCCCTGTTCCGGAAAACCACCGGCGATATCCTGCGGGAATTGAGGGCGTCCCGGAAAGCCCCGGGCCAGAACCGTATCTACACCTGCGGCGAGAAGGAATACCTGGCGTGGCTGGAGCGGAAAGACAAGGGCGCCCCGCTGGACCCGACGCTTCAGAAACAACTGGTCACCATGCGCAACGAGTTGAAGCTAACCCAGTACCGCTTCCCGTTCGAGTGACCACCGTCCACCATTCCCTATTCACCATTCACCATTCACAATTCACTACTCACTCTTCCATCCTCTTCCCCCGCCGGGAGTTCCAGGATCCGAGCGGCTTCCGATTCGGGCAGGTCCTGCACCATCCGTAATTTGCGCTCCATGGCGCGTGTGCGGACCGCCGTCTTGTCGAGCGTCTTGGACGCCAGGTTCAGATGGTCCTGCACCTTTTCCAGCACCTCGCCGAACTTGCCGAACTCCGCCTTTACCGCCGCCAGCACCTGCCACACCTCGCTGGAGCGTTTTTCGATCGCCAGCGTGTGGAACCCCACCCGCAGACTGTTGAGAATCGCCGCCAGGGTGGTCGGCCCCGTGGGCAACACGTGGAACTTCTGCTGCAGGGCGTCCTGCAATCCCGGCTGCCGAAGCACTTCGGCATAGAGCCCCTCCGTCGGCAGGAACAGGATCGCGAAATCCGTTGTCCGCGGCGGGTTGATGTATTTGTCCCGGATATCCCGGGCACAGCGCTCGATACTGCCAATCAGCGCCTGTGTGGCGCGCTTGACGCCCTCGCCATCCCCCGCCGAGGCGGCGTCCACCAGCCGCTCGTAATCCTCCTTGGGGAACTTGGAGTCTATCGGCAGCCAGACCGGTTCCTCCTCCGGTCCGCCGCGCCCCGGCAACCGGACCGCGTATTCCACCTGCTCCGCGCCTTCCCTCGGATGGAACCGCGGCTCATACTGGTCCGGCGTCAGGATCTGCTCCAGAATCGCCGCCAACTGATACTCCCCCCATGTGCCGCGTTCCTTGACGTTTGTCAGAACCCGCTTGAGGTCGCCCACGCCCGCCGCCAGCGTCTGCATTTCGCCCAGCCCGCGCTGCACAGCCTCCAGCCGCTCGCTGACCAGTTTGAATGATTCGCCCAGCCGTTTTTCCAGTGTGCTGTGCAGTTTCTCGTCCACCGTCTGCCGCATCTGTTCCAGTTTGCGCTCGTTGCCCTCCTGCAGCGACTTCAACTGCGCCTCCAGGCGGTTGCGCATGGCCTCCAGTTCCTTGCGGTTGGATTCCTCGAGGCGGGCCGTGACCCCCACCAATTCCCCGAGGCGAACGCCTTGCTGCTCGCCGAGTTTCGACAGCGCCTGCATCTGGCTGCCGGCCGTTTCCTTCTGCGCCCGCGCCCCCTCCTCGCGCAAGGCGCGCGCCTCCTGCGACGCC
>CAYWKN010000106.1:0-8255 GCA_964458765.1 uncultured Verrucomicrobiota bacterium | reverse complement strand
CCCGTATCCACCACCGGCCCCCTGCCGGCCCGCACCGCCTCGAGCACGGCCGGCAGCGTATGCAGCCGGCGGGGCCCCACAACCAGGTCCAGCCCCTTCACCCGCTTCACCAGATCCGCGCCCATGCGTTGCGCCATGCAGCCGACGGCCCCCACGATCAGGCCGGGCCGGTCCCGCTTCTCCGCCGTCAACAGTCCAAGTTTGCCGATCGCCTTCTCCTCGGCCTTCCCCCGCACACTGCACGTGTTGACAAGGATGATATCCGCCTCGTCCTCCCGTTCGGCCAGCCGGTGCCCGTGCGCCCGGAGCAGGGCCGCGAGGCTCTCGCTGTCGCGCTCGTTCATCTGGCAGCCGTAGGTCTTGACATGCACGGCCGGCGGCGGCGTTTCCTTCGTCACGGTTCCTTCGCTTTCTTCGAATCGTTGTTCATCCAGGCGGGCCATGACAGCGCGGCGGATTTCCATACCGGCTTCGACAGGGTTCCCTCGAGCTTGAATTCGAGGAGCTTGCTGAGGGGCAGCGTGAGGGCGCGCACGGCGGGCGCGATCCCCTTGCGTTCCGTCGCCGGGCGCACTTTCACGGTAAAGCGCAGCGTTCCGTCCAGACCATACCGCCCTTCGCCCTCCACGGAGAAAAGGTCGCCCTCGATGCGGGCGTCGCCCGTGCGGATCCCGCCATCCACGATCTCGAAAGTCGCCCGCGCATCGCGCTGGGTCAGCAGCATATCCATGCCCGGGAATCGCGACGCCAACGCCTCGCTCAACCCGCCGAACAGCGGCAGCGTGAAGAGACGCCCGCCGGTGATGCTCACCCGGCCCCGCCCCGTCACGCCACCCTGCGCCTTGCCCTTCTCCATCGGCCCCTCCAGTTCCACGGAACCGTAGAGCCTGCCCTCCAGCGGCCGCTCCGGTCCCGCCTGGAGCATGCCCAGCACCCGCGGAAGCTCGGCATTCAGGATCTCCCCGCAGAGGCGGTAGCGGAACCCCGAAGGCGCGGCGGCATCGGGCGTGAACGCCGCCCAGCCGGTCACGGAGCCTCCCGCCGTTCGCGCGCGCACATCCGCCAGTTCGTGGGACGGGCCTTTCATCACCCACTTCAGCGAAAGTTCCTCCGCCTGGAACCGTCCCATCCGCGCGTTCTTCCCTTCCACCGCCACTTCCATATCGGTGGCAGCGGCCCCGTCGCCATATCCGAACTTTCCCTTCGCATACAACCGGACGGGGCCGCCGAACGTCCATCCCTCCGGAATCCAGCCCCGCGGCGCCCCGACCATCCGCGCCACCATCGGCAGTTCCGCCATCGAAACCACTTCGCCCGTCACCCATTCCCGGGCCAGATCCAGATCCACCCAGCCGGTGACCGACTGCCCCCGCACCACCAGCACCAGCGGATTCAACGCCAGACGCCGCCGTTCCCCGCCGCCTTCATACTGCCACGAGATGTTGGCGAAACCGATGCCGGCGCCAAGATAGGCGAACTCCGCCGCCTGGAAGCGCCCCCGGAACGTCACCGCGCCTTCCTCCCCCGCCGGCATTTCGAACGTCGCTTCCACAAGAGGCGGTTCGCCATGGAACGAGAACCGCTCCACCACGGCGGACGCCTCAAGGCCCGCCTCCTCCAGCAGCGGCAGCACAAGATGCGGATCCATTCGCGCCGTCAGCCGCCCGGAAATCCTCCCCCCCGCATCCCGGGCGACATCGCCCTGCAGCGTCCCCGCATGCAGGTCATCGCCCACCCGCACCTCCACGTCCGCCACACGGTAGCCGCCATTCTGCCGGATCACACGGCCGCGGGCCTTCCGGACGGGAACACCCGCGATCCTGGCATCCTCCAAGCGCACAACAATGTCCATGTCCGGGGCCGCCGCCGGGGCTTCCGCCGTTCCGGGGCCGGCCGGCTTGCCGGCCGGGGCGGAGGAAACCCGCCGCCAGGGACGAACCAGCCCCTGATCCACAACCACCTCCCGGACACGGAAGCGGCCCCGCCGCACCAGTTCCTGGGGGGCAAACCGCACATAGACCCGCTTGGCCTCGAAACAGGCCGGACCCGCCACGCCCTTGCGGTACATCCGCGGCTCATGAGCCGCAATCCCGCCGCGGGGATCGAGCGTCAGGCGCGACACCTCGAAGAACCAAGGCCCGCGGTTGGCCGCGGCCAGGAGCCGGTCCGCAAGAAACGGGGGAAAGCCGATCAGGGTGATTCCCGCCAGGAACAAGACGAGCGCCAGAACCGATGCCGCCAGCGTGTACCGCAACACGCCCCGTCCGGCGCGGCGCCGTACCGCCGCATCCCCGGGAGGGCCGCCCTCTCTGTCAACGGTTGTCACTGAATCGCGGCTCCTTCCTGTCCCCTGTCACGCCCGTCCTGGCTCAAGGTTCAACCACGAGCTTGCGGGTCAAGGCCGCCACAGTTTCCCGGCGCAGGACAAACACCACATCCTGGCCCCGGATCGCGGCATAGGTATTCCCATCCGGCGTGGCCGCACCGAACACCAGGGTCTTCTGAATGCCGCCGGCTCCCGCCAGCCCGATGGTCAGGCGCGAGGCGCGGTCGGCCAATCCGTACTTCGCGGGATCCCCCGCCGCCATGGCCTCGATGCGGACAGCGCGCACCTCGTTCAACAACCGCATCAGTTCGGACACGGATTCCTCCGAAATCTTGGCCTCGGGCGGCGACTCGGCCGTCCAGCGTCCGGCGGCGTCGCGCACCACGCTTTCCTCCACGCCGCCGCCCGCAAGGGTCAGGCGCCTCACGTTCGCCGGCTCGACATAGAAGACCCTGCGATCCATGTAGGCCAGCGCATCCGCGGGCGATCCCGCGCCTTCCTCCCACAGGCCGCCGGGGAAATCCTCCGCCCGCACCCGCAACGCCTGCAACCCTTCCTCGTACAGCACCGTCCGCCACCCTCCGGCGACCTCCCTGGCAACCGCATAGCTCCAGGTACGACCCGCCGCGGCGCTCTCCGCCGCCGCCCCGTTCGTGGCCGCGGCGCCGGCCTGCGCCGTGGAAAGAACCACGCGCCAGGCCGCCGATGTGGCCATCTGCGCCACCGCATTGCTGGCGGCCACCCCCGACAGGGGCTCCGCCGCCAAACCGCACACCTGCCGCAGGATCCCGCCCACCTTGCCGGCATCCGCGCGAGCCCGGACCGGGTCCGTGATCATCCACTCCTCCGCCGCCTGGCGGCGGAACACCAGCTTCCGCTCGCCGTCGCGCAAGACCAGCGACTGCACCGCGGCCGGCGTGGCATCGCACAGGCGGCAGTCGCGCAGCGAATCGGCGCTGACCGCCAGACGGCCCACGACGTCCTTGGGCAGAAGACAAATGCCCCCCATGTCGCTGACACGCGCATACACAAGCCCCGGCATGCCCTCCTTCGCCTTGCCCACCGTCAGGTCAATCCGTTCCGCGCGGCCTTCCTGCCAGACCGAGATTGCCACCACGGCGTCTTCCCGCCCCATGCCGTACGCCACGGGGTCGGCGAACGACGATTCCTCCACGAATTGCTCGACACGCAACCCGCGCAACACACCGATCAACCGCTCCACGGCGGCCCCGTCCGCCCTGCCCTCCTGCGGCTGCTGCAGGCGCCATTCCCCGCCCCGAAACGCCAGTTGCAGGAAACCGCCCGGATGCTTCACCTCGACTCTCGAGATGCGCCCGAAATCCGCCGGGATCACCAGCCGGTCCCGCATCGCCTCCAGCCCCGCGGGAATGGCGCCCTCGATGTCATGGCTGGCCGCGATCACCTCGCCTCCCTCTTCAAGCCTCACATAGACCCGGTCGCTCAGCGGCGCCGCCGAGCCGATCACCACTTCGTCCTGCCGCTGCTCCATGCCCACCGCCACCCGCGCGCGGGGCGCATCGAGACCGAAACTGGAGGCCGTCAGCCCGCGCTGCGTCTGCCGCTCCAGGGAAATGACCTCCCGCCGCGCGGACCGGCGCAACGCGTCAAGAATGCGCCGCACCGCCGACCCGTCCGCCCGGGTGGCCACAGGCTGGAGAACCAGCCAACGGCCGTTTCGCAGCGCGCACTCCACCTTGAAATCCGGCGTCGCCACCGAAAGCCGGGTCGCCACCGAGGGATCGAACCGAAGCAGCGGCGCCTCCGCCAGCGTCCCCAGCGAGCCCTGCGGCATGCCGCGCTCGAATACGGCGATGAACAGGGCCATGGCACAGACGGCAACCAGCAGCCAGCCTACGGGTTTCCAGGTCATTCCACCCTTCCTCCCGCGGACCGGCGGTCCCGGCGCACCAGCCGCACTCCCCCCGCCATCACGAGCAGAACCACCGGCCAGAATACCGCGGTGATCAGGAACGCGGTCCAGCGGTCCGCGGGATCCAGATTCACGTCGAACGTATTGCGCCCCGCCGCAACAGGCCCTTCCGCCGTCTCGCGCTCGAGCAGCCAGTCCACGGCGTTACGGAACAACAGGCGGTTACCGCCCGTCAGGCAGCGGTTGGCGCCAAACTGCGAATCGCCGATCGCCACAAGCCGCACCGGACGGATATCCATCTTGATGCCCGAGCGGCCGGCTTTCTCCACCGCCACAGCCACGCTCAACGGTCCGCGCCGGTCGTACCCTTCGTTGAACTGCGGCGGCTGCCGATCCACATCGGATTCCAGCCAGCTCTGGGCCGAGGTCAGGGCCAGAGGGACCGCCCGGGGCCGGTCGATCTGGTCGCCCACCCGCCCGGGCGCACCGCCTTCGGCCATCGCCTCCATGGCGCGCGGCAGGGTCAGCGTGGTCACCAGTTCGGATAACCCGCGCGCAACGGGATGCGTCCCATAGGTCGCCAGCAGGACTTCGCCCATCCCGCTGGCCGCGCGGCCCTTGTCGAAAGGCACCACCGCCCCGCCGCGCGGTTCCACCACAAACCCGGGGCCGGTACGGATCCCCCATTCCTCCAGCAGGGACTCCAGTCCCGGCCGGACGCCGGCGTCGAGCAGGAGCAGCAAGCGCCCTCCGCCCGTCAGGTAGTCCCGGATCCGCGCGGTTTCCCACGCCGACAGGGCGCCCGTGGGACCGGCGATGATCAGCAGGGAACAGTCGTTGGTCACGCCGCCCGGCGCGTCGAGGACGAGGGTGCGCACCTCGGCGGGACTTTCGCGGATCAGGTCGGCGATCTCGGAATAGCCGCTGTAGTCGGAGAAATCCTCCGGCCGCCGTTCGCCATGCCCGGCCAGGAAATAGACCACCGGAACCGTTTCGCGGGAGAGCATGTGGATGGCCGATGTCAACCCCTGCTCCATGGCCCCCAGGAACACGCCTCCCCGCCGCCGGGCCTTCGACGCGGCGCCGCCCTTGTCGGCCAGGGATCCCAGGTACAGCACCCGGCTCCGCCGCCCGAATTCCACAATCAGGGCTCCGGTGGCCCGCAACCCGTGCCGTCCCGCCAGATCCCGCGTGCGGCCGATGTCCACGTCGGGCTCCACATGCGAGACGCGAAGCATCGGCTGTTCCCGCCCGTACTGGTTCAACAGCCGCCGCGCCGCCGGCACAAACGGATCCTCGTTCCGCGCCACCAGCGTCACACTCCCGGGTGTCGTGACGGCCCGCAGCACCTCGACTGTCCGGCGCGAGAGCAATCCGCTCCCGCCCGAGGTCCAGTCCCACTTCACGCCATGCCGCATCGAGACGTAGTTGACCAGCAGCGTCAGGGCCGCGGCCAGCGCCGCCGCCGCGGCCACATTCGCCACGGTGGCGGCGCGCCGGCAGCGCGCCAGTTGTAGCGTGCGGATATTGAGGAACAGCAGCGCGGCGGTTACGCTGGCGTAAAACACCAGCGCCCGGCTCTCCACAATCCCCGCGGCAAAGACCGCCACGTGCGACCCCACGGCCGCGAATCCGCCCCCGTCGCCGCCCGTTCCCATCCAGCTCCGCAACGCCCCGCGAAATACCACCATCCCGGACACCACGAACGTGATCGCCGCGGCCGCCGACTGCCGCCGCACCCACTGCGAAACCAGCATGCCCGTCGCCGTCACCATGCCGGCCCCGAGCAGGAGAATCAGCAGCCCCGCGGCCAGCGCGCCGATATCCATGCCGACCGGGATGTGCGTCGCCCACCGCAGCAGCCACGGACAGGAAACCGCGGGCAGGCAGAGCAGCAGGATCCAGGCGACCGTGGTCCCGAACTTGGCGAACACGATTTCCGCCTCGTCCACCGGCGCCGCCAGCAGGAGTTCCAGGGTGCCCCGGTCCTGTTCCTCGCCCAGGGTCCGCACCGCGCACATGGAGGCCATGGCCACAAAGGCCATCCAGAACATCACGCCGCCGAAGGTGACTTCCGAGGTCAGCAACCCGCGCCCGGGCGCCGTCAGGAGGCTGGCCCAGAACCCGACGCCCGTAAGGAAAAGGAACGCCGCGCCCATGAGGTAGTGGCCGGGCGACAACCCCCACGAACGCATTTCGCGGTCCCACAAGGGATGCCGTACCATCATGCGGCGCCCTCCCTTGCCGTCAAGGCCATCACGGCCGACCTGAAATCCTCCGCATGGGCACGGGCCGTCAGCGCCGCGGGCGAGTCGAACGCCGCCAGCCTTCCGCGGTGCAGGACGGCCACGCGCGAAGCCAGCGACTGGGCTTCGCTCCAGTCATGGGTCGAAAACACCACAACGCCTTCCGCGCCGGCGCCGGCGATCAGCGACCGGATCCGGTCCGCGTTGGCCGGGTCGAGGCCCAGCGTCGGCTCATCCAGCAGCAGGACCGGCGGGGTTCCGGACAGGCTGTCGGCCAGGAGGACGCGCCTTGTCTCGCCCTTGGAGAGGTTCCCCAGCAAGGCGCCTTCCAGTCCCTGCAACCCGCACCGCGCCATGAGCTCGCGCAGTTTCTTGTGCCGGGCGCGGCCGGACAATCCCTTGAGCCGTGCCCGGAAGGAAAGGTATTCCAGCACGCGCATCTCGGGATAGACGGCGTCGCGTTCGGGCAGGTAGCCGACTTTCCGCCGGACGCCCCGGGAATCCAAGCGGGTATCCACGCCGTCCACGCGGATCGCGCCTTCGGTGGGCAGCAGGCAGGCGGCCATCAGCCGCAGCAGCGTGGTTTTTCCCGCGCCGCTGGCCCCGATCAGGGCCGCCACCTGGCCCCGCTCCAGGCGAGCGGAAACGTCCGCCAGGGCGGCCACCCTGCCGAATCGTTGTGTTACATGGGATAGTTCTATCATGATCGCCAGCCGCGCCAACCCCCGCCACCGTCAAAACCTTCATTATGAGGAGGAAACGCTCCGCGTCAAGAAACACAACACACGAATGTCATGCGGGCGCCTGCCCGATAGAAGACAATCGCCGCCTGAAAATGCTGAACGAGCTATAACGACTCCCACAACGCCCGAATCGGAACAGCATGAAGCCGGTCGCCAAAACTGGCGCAGTACTCACCATCATACAGCACGACACCCGCCAGGAAATTCTTCCCCACGGTATCCCGCAGTATCCTCATTCCCCTGAAATCGGCGGATGTTACAGTGGCCGACGCCTTGACTTCGATGCCCGCCACCTCATGGGCTCCTCTTCCCATGACAATATCCACTTCCGCTCCATCCTTATCCCGAAAATGGCAGAAGCTCACAGGCTTATCTTGCCATTCTGCCTGCCTTCTCACTTCCTGGTAGACAAACGTCTCCAGAAGTTGTCCAAGTAGCGACCGATCCTTGGCCAAGGTGGAGACCTCAGCACCCAGCAATGCGCACCCTACCCCGGTATCACCAAGATGCATCTTGGGAGTCTTGACCAGGCGACTAAGCCTGTTGCTATGCCAAGGCGGCAACGTTTCCAGCAGGAACACCCGTTCCAGCAACGTCACGTAGTCACGGATGGTGGGGCGGCTTAATCATTGTGTTCGGCTATTTGCAAGAACGTAGTACGGCTATCTGCAACCTTTCCCAATGGCAGGTCACTACCTGATGACGAAGCATCTTGAAGGCCCTTGACCGTGTTTTTCCGCTCGTGTACCCTCGGAACCAATGTATTTTAATTGTTACTACTCAGCGCCCGCCGCTGGAAGGCGGGAACCGGTTGACGATAGCGGCGACGAGAACGGACTACGATGGAAAATCTCGTCTCGTTCACCGTTCTCGTCGCCGTTCTCGTGAACCGATCCGGGGTACCTGAGCAGTTACTTTTAATCAACAGTCATTGTTGGCGCCAACGTCAATGAAATTGATCTATATTCCGCAAGTAGTTGGTAATACACAAGTTGGGCGAGTGGTGAAATTGGCAGACACGCAAGACTTAGGATCTTGTGCCGCAAGGC
>CAYWKN010000105.1:0-8262 GCA_964458765.1 uncultured Verrucomicrobiota bacterium | reverse complement strand
TGGCGGTGGCCATCGAATCGGATGTCGAATGGTATCCCGGCCGCCTTCCGGTGCAAGGGACAGGCGCCCGTCACATCACCGTGGCCGGGTTACGTCAGTGGTCGTCTGACGCCTCGTCCCGCGGAGCGGGGGCGCCGGATTGAGGAACCCGCCCGCCGATCCCGGCTTCCACCCGGGACGGAAGCCGGAGCGCGTTGGTGGAATGGCGTAGCAACGGCTTGTACGACTGGCGGGACCCGGGGACGAACAACCCCACGCGCACCGCAACCGCCGCGGCCGGCGGATCCAATTCCCGCCGCACCTGGATCAGCCCCGTGCGCATCCGGTAGGCCCGGTTGGCCTTCGAGGCCTTGACCCAGTCGCGGGTATAGGTATACACATCGAAATCCTCGCCCCCAACAGTGCGCCCCGCCGCATCCACAGGACGGACCGCAAACGCCAGCGTGGCGAACCGGGGCGCCTGGGTCAGGTCAAGCTCACAGGTCAGCACGGGACGCCCGTCCGGCGCGGTCGCGATTGCCGGAGACCGGATGCATCCCGCCTCGCAAAGAACATCGGACGGGCCCAGGCGGCATGGACCGAATTGCCACCCCGCCATGGCGCAAGCCATCACGACGCTTGCCGCCACCCCCCACCCCAACGCCCGCGGAGAACGCAGAACAGCCGGCTTCCGGGCCAGCGCCAATCCAAGCATCAGGAGAAGCCCGGCGGCGGCAATCCACAACCCCGGATTCAACGCCGCCTCGCCATGGAAGAACGGGGCGAAACGCACCGCCAGTCCGTCCAACCCCAGCCATTGCACGGCGCCCGCCGCCGGATGGGACCGGGAATACCATCGGGAAGGATTCAACAGGGTTTCCACCCCGAGACACGCCGTGTAACACCACAACAGCACGGCCGCCTTGCGGAAGAAACCGGTTGCCCCGGCCGTGACAGCCATGGCCGGCACCACGCACAAGGGCAGCAGGGTCAACATGAAACGGTTGGGCGGCGCAAACGCCCCGTACCAGTACGGCCACGACCCGATGATCCAATTCCCCGCCGCCAGGGCCGCCAGGGAAGGCCACAGCACCCGGCGGGCAGGCGGCGCGACCGATGACCCCATGTCCAGGAAGCCGGGCGCCGCCAGCAATACGACCGGAGCCAGCAGGATCAGGCCATAGCCCCAGTCAAACCAGGAGCCCGGCACCCCCGACAGCAGGGTCTCGCGGAGAGTCAGGAAGGTCCCGAGGGATTTCCCGGGGAAGAGGCTGTCAAACAGGAACCGGTTGTTCCACATCATCAGGCAGGCGGAAATTCCCGGAAGAAAACCCAGCGCCAGCAGCGAGCGCCACCGCCCGCCCTTGGCCACCATACGCGCAACGAAGAAAGGGAAAACCCACAACAGGTACTTGTCCTGAAGCCACGGCGCCATCGCCATGTGGAATCCCGTCTCGGCGTCAAGCCACAGGCCGTCGCGCGACTCGGCGCAAAGCCGTACCAGTCTCGCCATGACCACGAACATCAACGGTTCGGGGAAGATCGCCGTGGACATGCCCGCCACGGGCACACTGACGCCGGTCACAAGGGCCAGCCCCGCGGCCAGCCCCGGCCCGACACCCAGCGCCACCGCACCCAGCGCCAGTTCACGGATGGCCAAGGCGACCAGCATGACGATCAACAGCGTTGCCAACCGCCGTTCCCATCCGCCCAGCAGACGGCCCAGGGCATAGGGCGGGGCAATGACCACGGAGGTTCCACAACGGTGCGTGGACCACCACGCCTTCCCCATCCGGCCGGCAATACGCTGGGACTTCGGAGTGGAGGGCGAAAGCCCGGGATTGTGCCGCCGGGGCCCGCCCGCATGCTTCCCGTCCGTGCGGCCGTAAACACCGGGCGGCAGGGTGTTGTTGGAGACGTCCAGATCGCGATCCGTCACCAGGCTTTCCGCCATATACAGATAGGCGGGCTGATCGCCCGTCAGAAGATAGTCCCGATTCCCCTTCATCACGGGCCATGTGACGTTGAACCACGGGACAAGATGAATGGCCAGCGTCAGTCCCGCCAATGCCCAGGGCCAGTGCCGCGGCAGCCGGAAGGTCCGGCGCCCGGAGGCGGGACCGGAAAACGGGACAGGGTCAAGCAACCGCCAGGCCACGGAGAACACCGCCCCCAGCCAAAGCAGCGGCGAAAGAGTGTTGAGCGGATACAGCGGCAGCAGGCCGGGAATGGCGGCGCACCCCCACCAGCGCACTGGCGCGAACACGCGCGCCGCGCGCGCCAGCCCCGTCCGCCAGTCTCCCCCGACCCTCCATCCGGCGGCCGCCAGAAGCTGGACGGCAAGCGCCACTCCCGCAACCCGCAGGCCGTCCTGGTAGAGGCCATGATTAAACCGGAAGACCGCGCCCCATGCCGATGGATCGGAGGGGAAGCGCCAACCCAGAAGCCAGGTGTGGCGCAGAAGCGCCAACGGAAACACCCAGAGAGCGTTGAGAAGGAGTTGGAAAACCAGCGAGCGCGCGTGACGCGGCGGCAAGCCTTCAGAACACATAGCGCACATCCACGCCGAGGGAATCGTAGTGGAATGGAATCACGCCCGGCGTCTTCTTCCCGCCGCGGATCGAGAACGCGGCATCAACGTCCACATCGGCCCGCGTCCAATTCACATTCACACTCATCCGCTTGCCCACCTGGCCGGAAGCCCCGAGCAACCAGACCATTTCCTGGCTGTCGGACAGATGGAAGGTCCGGTAGTTCCCCTCCCGCCTGACACCGGGAGAACCCAGCGCCTCGTAGGTGGCCGGGCTGCTGTATCCCAACCCCCACCAGGGTTCCGTCTCCATGGAGTTGCTCATCAGCGTGTAGCCCACGCCGACGCGAAACGCCAGGCGTTTCGTCCACGCAGGAGGCGCATCGGCAAGCCACCCCGCAGGCACGTCGAGGGGCAGGCTTCCCACAAGATAGGGAACCGGCCCCTTCAGGACCACCACGCCATCCGTGTGATTATCCTCCGTATCGGTGTAGGCCCGGGCACGGTACTCCTCGTACCGGCATTCCAGCCCCACGTACCGGTTGAACGACCAGCCAAGCACCAGGGGAATAAACATGTCTTCCTCCTGCTTGAGTTCGTCAATCGACCCAAGGAACCTCCCCTTGCCACTGTTGTCCCGCAATGAATACGAGGAGACTCCGGCGCCAACCTGCAGATGGCCTGCGCAGAACGCCGCGACGGAATTCCACCCGCGCTGGAAGCGGCCCGCCGACGGAATTTCGTCCACAGCCGGCGTCAGGCTCGTGCTCACAGAAGCATGGGAAGCCGTTTCGGGTGCGGCGGATTCCGCCGGAGCCCCGTTGGTCACTGCGGGCGCCGGATGCCCGGAACCCTCGACCGGGCTGTCCGCGGGTGGCTCCACAGCCAGTTCAGTCGTGGGGAACGCCAGGATCCCCATCGCCACCAATGTCGCCACGCCGGACAAGACTTTATTCATAGGATTCTCCTCTTTCCCCGACTGGGTTCTGATTCCCATCACGATCGCAAACAGTACGCCTCGGATTCATGGAAAACAAGACCGAATAGACATTCCCGCCCCGGCGCCGGGAGACCGCCCGGGACGCGGCAAAGGGAGGGTTTGTGGTGGACGTCCCATGGGCTGGCGGCTATCATCGCCCATCAATTCAGGCCGTCTTGGCGGGTCGCCTGCATCAGGCCACTCGTGCTTGCAGGCGCCCGGAGGGAACGACACATGAAACTGTCCGTAGTCATACCCATGTTCAATGAGTCCGCCACCGTACGGAAGATCCTCGACAAGATCGCAGCCGTTGACATCGGCATGGAAAAGGAAATGGTGCTGGTGGACGATTGTTCGACCGACGGAACGAGGGACATCCTCGGGGAACTGGCCGTGTCGCACCCCGACTGGCGCGTGCAGTTCCACGAGGTCAACCGGGGGAAAGGCGCCGCCCTGCGCACCGGGTTCGCGGCCGCCACAGGCGATTTCGTCCTGATCCAGGATGCCGACCTGGAGTACGATCCCCGGGACTATCCTCTTCTGCTCCGTCCGCTCGTCGAACAACAGGCGGACGTTGTGTTCGGCTCCCGCTTCCAGGGCGGCGGCCCCCACCGGGTATGCTTCTTCTGGCACTTTGTGGGTAACAAGTTCCTCACAACGCTGTCCAACATGATGACCAACCTGAACCTCACCGACATGGAAGTCTGCTACAAGGTATTCCGCCGGGAAGTGATCCAGAGCCTGGTTCTGCGAGAGGACCGGTTTGGATTCGAAGTGGAAATCACCGCCAAGGTCGCCCGCGCCAGGTGCCGGATCTACGAGGTGCCCATTTCCTATTACGGGCGGTCGTATGAGGAAGGCAAGAAGATCACGTGGAAAGACGGATTCCGCGCCATCTGGTGTATCCTGAAATACCGCTTCGTGCAGTAGGTCCCCGCCGCCACCGCTCCGGATCCGTCCCGGGAAAGCTCGTTGCAGCGGCAAAGCACTGCAGGCGGCATTGCCGCCGGTGAATGCATGAATAAGAGGTGTTTCTTGAAAATAAGGATCAGCCCCACAGCACTATGCGTGGCCCTCATGGCCGCCGGATCTGTTTTCCAGTTGCGGCAGTACCTGGCATGCCGGTCTTTGTGGATTGACGAGGCGAACCTCGCGGTCCATGTGGTCACCCGGTCCGCCTCCCAACTTCTCGATCCCCTGGCATCCCCGCAAGCCGATCAGTTCGAGGGACTGAACACCAAAATCGTTCCACTGGGCTTCCTGATGACTGTCAAGGCCCTCACACCGGTGCTGGGCACATCGGAATACGCGCTACGGTTCCTCCCTCTGATGGCCAGTCTTTGCTCCTTGCCGCTGTTCTGGGGACTGGCCCGGCGCCGCCTATCACCCTGGATAGTGCCGGGTGCCGTCGCTCTCCTTTCCCTGAACTGGTGGCTGATACGCCATTGTGACAATTTCAAGGCATACACGATGGATGTCCTGATGAGCATTGTGGTCTTGTGGACAGCCGATTTGTACCGGCATGGCCGCCTGCGCCCCCTGGGTTTCACGCTGATCGGCTTGCTTCTCCCCTGGTTCTCATTCCCGTGCGTGTTCCCGTTGGCGGGTCTGGGTGTATGCATGATGGCGTCCCATCTCCGGGACCGGGATTGGAAACAGGCCCGGCAGTTGGCCTGGACGGGATGCGTGTGGCTCGCGGGCTTGCTCCTGCTCTATTTGGGTACGTTGGGCGACGTCAGTGACAACCAATACCTCGCGGATTTCTGGCGCAAGGCGTTCATGCCGCCCCTCTTCGGCAAGGGATGCGGAGCATGGCTGAAACAAGCCTTCTGGCAGTTCACCGATTTTGCCGTGTCCGACACGCGGTCGGCCGGACGGTTTCTGCCTGCCCTGCGATGGGGACTGGCAATCCTTATGGGCATCGCCGTCGCCGGACTTTGGCGAAAGGACCGGCAATGGCTGGGCCTGCTTCTCTTGCCTGCGGCGTTTGCCCTGCTCGCCTCGCTTCTCCACGTCTATCCGTTTGCGGGACGCCTCAGCATGTTTCTGATTCCGATCGCCATTCTCCTGCTGTCGGCCGGCGTGGAAACCATTGCCTCCCTGCGGCCACGTGTTTTTCTGCCCCTGACCATGGCGTTGTGGGGAATCCTGCTGTGGCATCCAGCGAAGGCGCGACTGCACGACCTGGCCACTCCCAGAACCATGGAGGAAATCCGTCCTCTCATGGAGATCCTTCATACAGGTCGGCACTCCCATGAACCCGTTTATGTGTACTATGCCGCCGTTCCCGCCGCGACCTACTACCGGGAAAGGATGGGAACGCCGGATCAGGGATTCATCCCTGGAATCCAGTCCCGCAAGGACCGGCGCCGCTATCTCCAGGACTTGAACGCCCTGAAGGGACATCGTCGTGTCTGGGTACTCTTCTCGCACATGTTCAAGAAGGAGGAGCCATTCATGGTCGCCCATCTGGAAACCCTGGGGCGTCGGCTGGCGGTGTTCCGGGAACCGGCAAATCCGGGCTCACGGCGGGGATGTCCAATGGGTGTTGCTCCATGCGGATCGCAACCACAAGAACAGACCGCCCCAACAAGTGCTGGAGTGGATGAAAGCCGGAACCTTCGGGGTCGTGTGGTGGGATGGCTTCTTTTTCCTTCTGAAGCGGGGCCACGACTGCGGCCGGAATGCGGAAGTCCTCGCGGAACTGGCCCAGCCCAGGACGATAATGTTCGCAAACCACCACGGCAACAACAGCCGGACAATCTTGTGCAAACCGCCTGCCAGCAAAGTCCCCTCCCTGGTACGCCACTGGGCGGGTAAACCGAAGCGCACACCTCCGGTGATCGCCTACGGCGGATATGTCTGCCTTCCGCCGGGTTCCTATACGGCCCGCTTCCGGTTCCGGCAGGGGCCGTCGCAAGCAACCGGCCCTGGCGCAGGCGAGTTGCTGGTGGTGAACCCAGCCACAGGGACTCCCTTCGCGAAAGCTCCCATCGCTCCCCTTCCTCACAAATCGAATGTCGTCCAGGAAGTGACGTTCCATCTGACGGAGCCCCTCACGGTTGAACCGCGTGTCACGGGCGGAGACGCCGAGTTGTGGCTGGAGAGCGCGACCTTCCTGGATCTGCCGCGCTTGGATTAACGCCCGGATCCGGCGGCCCCGCCGCGCAGGAGAAAATCGCCCAGCGAGGCGAAGAACGAAGGCGGCCTCCCGGGATCCAGGTCGGCCAAAGCCGATTCCGTCACCACAAGCCGGATCACCTTGTCATCCCCCCCGCGGAAGAACACGTTGTCACGCCGCGCCGCCGCCCGGATTCCATGGCTGAAATGATATGCGCAGACCGCCATGAATCCCACCATCACGAGAGGCAACAGGGCGGCAATCCACGCCCGGCCCGGCCGGCCCTTCGCCAGTCCCGAAACCGCGACACCGGCGAGCGACGCAAGCAGGATGGCGGCGGCCACCTGTGCCAGCCCTCCCACGCGCAGCGGGATCTCTCCCGCCAGTTCGTTATCCAGGAGATGTATCACGCCCGGCAATACGCCCCGCTGATCGAGCAGGACCCGCAGCAGCCCGGTCATCCCCAGGAAACCAGCCGCCCACACCGCCGCATCACGACATGGATTGGCGGCCCTTCCACCGCGAAGCAACCACCCACCCGCGATCACCAGCGGGCACCAGATCTGGCAACGGGCCATCCACCCTTGGGCGGCAAACGATGCGGCAACAGCCAGGAGGACAAGCGTCCCGACAAGCGCATACCGGACCCGCGGGGATCCGGCGCGGCAGGCGACGACGATGCCCGCGGCGCATCCGGCGAGCGGAATCCCGAAACAGGCGAACCCGCCATGCCAGCCGAACACCAGCAACACGCCCGCCAGGGCAAGCCACCATCGGGATTGCTGCAGCGCCGCCAGTGCGCCGAGCAGGACAAGGATGGCCGATCCCCGCGGCACATAGATCAGGAAACCCATGTCCTTGCGCGGGGCCGCCGCCAGCCACGCAGGCACCCCCGGATGGGCGGCGATCACCAGAGCCGTCAACACAAGGAACAGGAGCGCGGGACTGCGCCAGCTCACCGCGAGAATCCAGCACAAGGCCGCCGCATGGGCGAGGAAGAAGGCCGCCCGGAGGGGGCGCGTAAAGGAACGCGGCGGCTCCCCGGGTGCCGCCCGGTCCAATCCCGCCGCCAGACGCAACAGAGCCGAAGGCACCAGGTAGTTGCGGAACGAGACGATGCGGTTCTGCAGGCGGAAGCGGGAATGCTCGTTCGTGCCCACCCGGCACAACCACTCCGGAAGGGCGGCATCCACCGCGCGCGCCGGACCCGATCCGGCAAAGAGACGCGCCGCCGAATAATAATGCACCGCCTTGTCATCCACATCGCAGGCTGGATAGCAGACGATCCACAAGACGGCAAGCAACCCCGCCGCGAACAACGACAGGATCCGCACAACCCAGGGAGACCCCCCCGGAACATCCCCTGTAGGCTGCCCGCCAGATTCCAGGCCGACAACGCCTCCTGTTTCCGCACTTGTCACGGGGCATCTCCTTCCGGAATCGCTTGGGGAGGCAATGGCGGGGAATCCTGTCCGGGAAGGAATGTGACGCTTTCCATCCATAGCTCGATGGCGCCGCCAAGTACGCGCGGTTCGACGATGCACTCCTTCTCCAGCAGGAACGGCACTTCCTGAATGACGTCCTCCAAATCCCCGGAAGCCTTGACCGGGGCGCTTGCCAGCCGGGTTTCACCCGCGGGAGAAACCACAAGCA
>CAYWKN010000104.1:4883-8262 GCA_964458765.1 uncultured Verrucomicrobiota bacterium | reverse complement strand
AAAACCGGAAATAGATGAACGGATTGAAGTGACTGGTCGCCAGCGACACGACCGACAACACCAGCAACCCCAGCGCCGCGATCCCCTGCACCACCGTTCGGAGCCGCCGCTCCGGCGCCAGAACAGGCTCATCGCACCACGAAAACAGGGCACCCTTGAGCGCCGGCCCGAAACTGATCCCCGCCGCCAGAATCAGCAGCACACCGTGCCTCGGCTCCAGCAGGCCGGCCAGTCCGGCGGTGGCTGTCGCTGCCGGCCCGCCACCAAACATGACGCCCAGGAACCGAAGCGCATACCCGAGATCCGGCGACCGGAAAAACACCCATCCGAACAACACCAGGAGAAACGTCCCCGGCACCGCCACCCATCGCGGCAACCGCCCGAGCCGTGTGTCGCCCAGCCACTTGTCCAGACACAGGAACACTCCATGATAGGCGCCCCACGCCACAAAGTTCCACGCCGCCCCGTGCCAGAACCCCGAAACCAGGAAGACCAGCCAGAGGTTCACGTATGTGCGCAGGCGCCCGCGCCGATTTCCACCCAGCGGAACATACAGGTATTCGCGCATGAAGTTGGACAGCGACATGTGCCACCGGCGCCAGAATTCCGTAAAGCTGGCCGAGATGTAGGGACGGTTGAAGTTCTCCAGGAACTCGATCCCCATCATCCTTCCAAGCCCGATGGCCATATCCGAATAGCCAGAGAAGTCGAAATAGAGTTGGAAGGAATACGCCAGGATCCCGATCCAGGCCGCCGCGGTTCCCAGCCCCCCGGCCGACTGGGCGAAAACCCCGTCCGCCGTCTCCGCCAGCACATTGGCCAGCAGCACCTTCTTGGCCAGGCCGACGCAGAAGCGGATGATCCCGCCATAGAACCGCTCGGCGGTATGATCGCGTTCGCGTAATTGCATCGCCACATCGTGGTACCGCACGATCGGGCCGGCGATCAGCTGGGGGAACAATACCACGTAGAGCAGGTAATCGCCGAAACTGCGCGCCGCAGGCGCCACACCCCGGTATACGTCCATGAGGTAACTGATCTTCTGAAACGTGAAAAAGGAAATTCCGATCGGCAGAACCACGGCCGTCCAGGATACACAGGGGAATCCCAGCGCACCCAACACCCCATTGGCCTGCTCCACAAAGAAGTTGGCGTACTTGAAATACAGCAACAGCCCCACGTTGGCCGTCAGCCCCGCCGCCATCCAGACCCGCCGCGACCGCGAACTCGAGGCCGGATGCTCCAGGCGACTCCCCGCCACAAAATCCACGCCGCTGGAAGCCAGCAGCACCAACACAAAGCGGGGAGCCCCCCAGGCATAGAACAGCAGGCTGGCGGCCAGCGCCACCCCGTTGCGCGCCCGGGCCGGAGCCAGATAGTAGACCAGCAGGGTAACCGGCAGGAACAGCAGAAGAAAAGTGAGGGAACTGAAAACCATCCCCGGCCCTTACCCGCCGCCAAACAGAAGCCGCATCAATCCGTCCCCGCGCATGTCCCCCAGCGCCCCGCCGGGACACTCGAGTTCGCTGTAGGCCGGCACACCATCCGCCGTCATACCCGGCATACACACCGAAACCGGAACCGGTGTCCGCGTGTGCTTGCCAAGCCTCAGCGGAACCGGATGATCCGGCAACACCGCGTAGGCCGCGCCCGGCCCTATCGCCTGCATCACGGGCACAATGATGCGCGCATCGAAGTCCTCTATGGCCTTGATCTTGAGTTCGCGGTTCTGCTCGTGCGAAACCTCGTCAATCGCTTCGACGTGGACATACACGAAGTCGTGACGCTTGAGCGCCTCAACAGCCGCCCCGGCCTTGCCTTCATAGTTGGTGTCAATATACCCGGTCGCACCCGGCACCTCGATGGGATCCAGACCCAGCAATCGCCCCAACCCCATGATCACATCCACCGCCGAAATCACCGCCCCGGATACACCATACTTGTCCCGGATCTTCTTCAACGCCCCGGCACGCCCCCCGCTCCACGGCCAGATCCCGTTCACCAGCGGTTTGCCCTCGCTCCTCAAACGCTGGTTCACGGGATGCCTTTCCAGCACTTCCGGCGCCTCCGCGATAAGCTTCCGCAGCAGGGCAACTGTCTCGCCCCCTTCGGCGCCCCCGGCGGCGGGCAAATGCTCGCTCACTTTCTGCCCATGGTTGTCATCCGGCTTCTCCGCCGTGATCATGGGGGAATATTGCCGCCCCGACAGCACAAGAATATTCCGGTAGCTCACTCCGGCGTGGAACCGTACCGCCGGCCCGCCAAAAGCCTCGTTCAACGCCTGGATCAATTCCGCCGCGTCCGCCGGCGCCACATGCCCGCCGGAAAAATCCTTCAACACCCCGTTCGAACAGGTCGTCAAGTTCACCCGAAATGCCGTGTCGTCCGGACCCAACGGGATGCCTCGCCCCGCGGCCTCGAGCGGCCCCCTCCCGCAGTACTCCGTCACCAGGTCGCACCCGAGCACGGACATGTTGGCCACTTCACTGCTGGTGGGAAACCCCTCAGGCAAGGTCAACAAGGTGCCGGACCGGCCTTCCCGGGCAATCTGGTCCATACCCGGTGTCCGCGCCACCTGCAGCGGCGTCCGCCCGCCCAGTTCCAGGGCAGGTTCATCCGCCATGCCATCACCCAGGAAAATAACTGTCTTCCGCCCGCTCATATCACCCATAACCATTCACAATTCACCATTCACCATTCACTCCCCACCATTCCCCATTAGGGCTATGCACTTGACTCAACCGCCACACCGCTTTGACATGCAACCCACCCCCGCCCCCTCCAAGGAGGGGAGTCCTTGCAGGCAATCTCATTCCCCTCCTTGGAGGGGTTAGGGGTGGGTTCTTCCTCGACATGAGTCAAGTGCATACCCCACTCCCCATCACTTCCGCTTTACCGACTTGATCGTCACCGTCTCCACCGGCACATCCCGCATGCCGCCACTGACTCCGGTTCTCACCGCGGCAATCTTGTCGACCACATCCATTCCGCCCACGACCTTCGCGAACACCGCGTATCCGTAGTCCCGCGTGCCATGGTTCAGGAAATCGTTATTCGCCACATTGATGAAGAACTGCGAAGTCGCGCTGTCAATGACCGATGTCCTGGCCATGGAAAGCGTTCCGCGGTCGTTCTTGAGACCGTTCTTGGCCTCGTTCTTGATCGGCGCGCGCGTCGGCTTCTGGTTCATGCCGCCCTCGAATCCGCCGCCCTGGATCATGAAGCCGGAAATCACGCGGTGGAAGATGGTCCCGTCATAGAAACCGCCGTCCACGTAGGCCAGGAAATTGCTGACCGACACAGGGGCCTTCTCGGCCAGCAGTTCAATCTCCACGTTGCCCAACGATGTTTCCATCACCACCACATTCGCCGTATTCGT
>CAYWKN010000104.1:0-4783 GCA_964458765.1 uncultured Verrucomicrobiota bacterium | reverse complement strand
TTGCCCTGCCAGATGCTCCAGACCTGTTCCTCGTCGGCAGGCTGCGCGTAGTCGGTCAACAGCGTTGTCGCCAGCGCCCCGCTCGCCCAGCCGAACTGGATCCACTTCTCCGGCTCCCACCCCTTGAGGATGCCGTACAACAGCCCGCCCACAAACCCGTCGCCACCGCCGATGCGGTCCAACACGCCGATCTCCCTTGGCTCCACCACGTGCCACTGGCCCTCTGCCTCCATGATCGCGCCCCAGAGATGCTGGTTCACGCTGATCACCTCCCGCAACGTCGTGGCGAACACCGTCGCATTCGGGTAGGCCTTCTTGACCCGGCGGATCATTTCCTTGAACCCGTCCATCTTGGCCGCCAGACCCTTGCCGCCCGCCTCCGGCCCCTCGATGCCCAAACACAACTGGAAATCCTCCTCGTTGCCCACAAGGATATCGGACACGCTGGCAATCTCCGTGAAGATCGCCCGCAGTTCCTTTTCCCGGCCCTTCCAGAACGACGCCCGGTAGTTCAGGTCAAAGGAAATGCGTGTGCCGTACTTCTTCGCCGCACGGGCCAGTTCGAGGCAGAAGGTGCCCGTCTCGGGCGAAAGCGCGCCCACCAGGCCGGACAAGTGCACGATCTGCACCCCCTCCTTGCCGAAAATCCTGTCCAGATCGAAGTCCTTCACGTTCAGCGTCCGGCCGACCTCGCCGGCCCGATCGTTCCACACGCGGGGCCCCCGCGATCCGCAACCACTGTCGGCAATGTTGATCTGGTGCCGGTAACCCCACGGGCCGCCCTGCTCCACCTCCTTGCCCTCGTAGTCCATGTGACGGCTGGCGAGGTTGTCCTTGATGAGCTGGGCCATCGGGCTGCCCTTGACGAACGTCGTCAGGATCTTGACCGGAAGGCCGAGATACGACGCGACACTGGCCACGTTGGATTCGGCACTGGTGACCTGGAGCATAAAGGTGCTGCTGGCATGAACCGGCTGCCCGCTAGCCGGCGTCAACCGTACCCCCATGCTCGTGGGCGCCACAAGGGCATACCGGCAGTTCTTCCTCAGCTCAATCTTCATGTTTCTCTTTCCCGCATTGGCTTCAGAAATCGCGGCATAGTCTGCCATGCCCAATGTCTGAGGTCAAAAGAACAATACAAAACAGCCATTCCCTGTTGGGAGTGTACACTTGCCTCCTGTAAAAAGAAACCCACCCCCGACCCCTCCAAGGAGGGGAGGTCCATCGGGCTCTTGCCGCTCCCCACACACTAGTGTGCTGTCTTTCAAATAGGCCGACATTATTCACAACTGTTTGTCGCCTCCTCAGCAGAATCTGTGGGTGAGTTCAGGCTCGGGTAGCTTGCCAAGCGTATGAAACAGAGCCACTTTGAGCACGGGGAAGCTACGAAAACCATAGGATCGTCTGGTAACCACACGGGCTTTGTTGTTCAGGCCTTCCACAGCGGCGGAGGAGAACTCCTTTTTCAGCGTGAACCAATTGAGGATCAGGGTCTCATGGGCACGGAGTGTTTTGGCGACCTTCTGTACGGGGGGCAGTCGGCTGCGCAGGGCGCGGGTGATCCAAGCGTCGAGGAAAGCCTTGGCCCAGCGGGGATGGTGAAACGTCCAGAAATGGGCAAAGGCTTCCTTCAAGCACCAAGCACGGGCCGTACGCAACTTGGAGTGGATCACCGCATCCAATCGCTCGCGGGCTTTGCCGCGCACGCGAGCCCGAGGCTTGAGCAGCAGCCAGCGGGTTTTCTTCAACCGCTGGCCCTGTGTTTGGCCCCGCAAGGCGTAGCCTTCGCCCCGACGCACCAGATCGACCGCCTTGTTCAACAGCGCCGTCAGGTGAAAACGATCCAGAATCTGCACCGCTTGGCTGATGTCCTTGCGCACCACCGCCAGGTACGGTCGCCACATGTCGCTGACGACCACCCGAAGGCCGGCGACCACCTCCGCCCCCAGCGTCTTGAGCCCTTGACGCAAGGAGCGCTCCGTGCGTCGCAGGCCGACCCACAGCAGCCGACGACACCCCTCGTCTACTTGGTAGATCAAGGTCAGGAAGTTCTTGGACTGCTTGCCCTTGCGCCAATGCAGTTCATCCAAGCCGATGGCCGTGATCCCGGCCAAAACCCGATGCGCCAGCCCCCATTCGACGATCCATTGCACCGACCGGTACACGGCCTCCCAACTGACGTCAAAAGCCTCGGCCGTCTCTTTCCAACTCAACCGCCGGGCCCACCGGGCCAGGAACACCATCATCGCCCTCGTCCAAGGTCGCTTGCCTTCATTCCACGGCATCGCTTCCACGCGGACCCCATGTTCCGGACAGTCCACCCGCCGCGGCGTGTAGAACAACCTCGTCACGATCCGCCACAATCCCACATGGCGCCATTCCCGTCGCTCCAGGTGATCGTACGTCGGGGCCTGCCGCTCGCAGATCGAACACCGCCCTCGTCGTTGCGTATGGGCTTTGATCTCCGCCCACAACTCCGGCTCTCCCGGTCCCTCGACCAGGCGAACATCGGTCGATGGACAAAGTAAGTTAGCTTTTGGCTGAGTAAGTTAACCTGGGGGCGCGGTTAGTCTGTCCGAAAGCGGGGCCGAGTACAGGTATTTGGGGTGGATATGGGCCTGAAGGCATGGTTTGTGATGTTCGGAGTGCCGGAAAAGGGCGTGCGGGAACGTGAGACGCGAGACACCTGTTTTTCGGACATGGTAAATGCGCCCCCTGTCTGGCGCCTGCCTGCGGGAGGCGGCGCGAGCGTATCTTTGCCTCCCTGTTAAGCGAGCAGGGAGGGCTTCAGGACGATGCGGGCGGCGGGGATCCGCTGAAGACCGAGTTTGGCCAGCAGGTCCGCGCCGTAGGTGAAGGAGAACAGGTCGAAGGGCGCCTTGTCGTTGAGGGCAGGACGCGAGTAGCTGTTGATGTGCGAGAGCATCGTATCGATGTGCGTCTGGGTGAGACCGTCGAAGGACGACCCCTTGGGCAGGACGGCGCGGAGGAACTCGTGGTTGCGTTCCACACGCCCCTTCTGCCAGGAGGCGCAGGGATCGCAGTAGAACAGGCGTGTCCGCAGGGTGTTGTCGGGGGCATGCTCCAGAGCCCTTGGGTTAGAGAACTCGGATCCGTTGTCGGTGAGCAGGACGGGGAAGAGGCGGCGGAAGAGATCGGGGCCAGCCAGCGTCCAAAGCCGGGCGAAGGCATCGATGACGGATTGCGAGTCGTTGTGATTGCGCAGGAAAGCGAGCATGAGGCCGCAGTCCCTGAACAGGATCGTCAGTAGAACCTTGCCGCCCACGCGGCCGATGACGGAGTCCATCTCGACCACGCGGGTATCCGGCGCGGCGGCCGTGAACGTCTGGAAGTCGGCGTACGTCCGTCCGAGGCGGCACTTCGTGTCGATCTTGTGTTCCACGGGCTTTCGCGAACGCGGCTTGAGCGAGCAGATGCGTGGCATATCCCCGTTCTTGGCGCGAAGCAACCCCCCGGCGATATATCGGTAGACGGTCTTCTCATTGAGGTCGAAGCGGTCGGGGTGGTTGGTGAGGATATGGTGGACAGACTGTCCCTGCCTGACCAGGGGGCTGACCAGCGCGTCGAGCGCACCGAGTTCATCCTCGGTGATGTTCGCGCCCTCGCGCGTGCCGACGAGTAGGTCGCGGTAATTCTTGTGCGCGGGGTTATGGAGGTAGTAGCGCTTGCGCAGGATGCAACGCGACTCCTCGTCACAGCCGTTGCAGACATAGGGCGGGGACGCGAGTTTCGCGCAGACCTCCTCGCGGAACTCCGGACAGACCAAATTGCATAGCCGGCAGTGCGGGCAGCGCCGCAGGCAGTCGGGCTGGTCCATGCACAACTGGAGTTTCTGGCAGGAGCGGCGGGACACGCAGCGGTTGGTGAGCCGCCCGAAGGCGCCCTTATCGCTGGCGATGCTGCGGGCGCGGATCTCCCGCGCGACGGTCGAGTGGTGCTTGCCAATCTTCGTGGCAATCTTCTTGATGGATTGACCGTGGCGGAGGCCGTGTTCGATTTCCAACCGATTGGAGTCCGTGAGATGCTTGTTCTTTTCCATGACTGATCCTTTCGTTTTCGTCCCGCGTTATTGCGGGACGTGCGTCATGGAACTCGTTTCGATCCGGAATTGGTAGACTAACTGCGCCCCCCTCCCCCCCCATGGGGGGGGAGGGGCAGGAAACCTCACTGATCCTCCGGCACTCTTACTGCGCCTCCCTGCCTTGGCAGACTAACCGCACCTGCCTTGGTGCAGGGGGGGCGCAGTAAGTTTGTCAATTGAGGCCAGGCGAACATCGGCATAGCAGAACCCAGGAATCGGTTGCGTTTCGTTCAACAACGTCTTAACCTTCACTTGCATGGCTGGCCTCCGGCGGTTGTTTCAACCGATGCCTATACGCATCGGAAACCCTTAAAGCCAGCCATGTCTTTCTTCGCCTTCCATGCCTCTTCCCAAGTGGCCCGCCAGGGCCGCAAAAGCCGAACCCATCACGCTCGCTTGGCCAACCCCCTCAACCGAGGCGTGAACAAACCACTTCACCACCCCTCACTTCATCCATGCTCACCCACAGATTGTGCGCAGGAGCCTGTTTGTCATTCCGAGCGTAGCGAGGAATCTCAGCCTCACCCAGTGGTCGAGATCCTTCGCTTCGCTCAGGATGACAGCAACGTTTTGCATACCTATTTGCGGGACACCACACTAGCTCCCCGGTCCGTCTGCGAGAGGCCAGGCCCAGGTTCTTCCTTGTTCCCCTCCTTGGCAGAGATTTTCAGGGGGGAGATG
>CAYWKN010000103.1:0-8268 GCA_964458765.1 uncultured Verrucomicrobiota bacterium | reverse complement strand
ACCGCAAGCGAAGGAGCCATAACCATGAGCAGAATATACCCGGATAACTCGCAGTCCATCGGCAACACGCCGCTTGTCAAAATCAACCGGATCGCCCAAGGGTCCAAGGCAACCATTCTGGCCAAGATGGAAGGACGTAATCCGGCCTACTCCGTCAAATGCCGTATCGGCGCCGCGATGATCTGGGATGCGGAGCAGCGCGGAGTGCTCAAGCCGGGCGTTGAAATCGTCGAACCCACGAGCGGCAACACGGGAATCGCCCTCGCCTATGTGGCGGCCGCGCGCGGCTACAAGTTGACGCTGACCATGCCCGAGACCATGAGCATAGAGCGCCGGCGCGTGCTGGCGGCCTTCGGCGCCAACCTCGTTCTCACCCCGGGCGCGGAGGGCATGAAAGGCGCCATCTCGAGGGCGGAACAGATCGCGGCCTCGAACCCCGCAAGATACTTCCTCCCCCAGCAGTTCAAGAATCCCGCCAATCCGGCCATTCACGAGAAGACCACCGGCCCGGAAATCTGGAACGATACCGACGGCGCCATTGATGTTCTCGTCTCCGGCGTCGGCACCGGGGGAACCATCACCGGAATCTCACGCTACATCAAGAACACCCGAGGCAAGAAAATCCTCTCCGTGGCCGTCGAGCCCAAGGAAAGCCCTGTCATTTCACAGACGCTCGCCGGGCAGGAACTCAAGCCCTCACCGCACAAGATCCAGGGCATCGGCGCCGGATTTGTGCCCGACACGCTGGATCTTTCGATCGTGGACCGTGTGGAACAGGTGGATGCCGCGGAGGCCGTCACGTTCGCCCGGCGCCTGGCCAGCGAGGAAGGAATGCTCGTGGGCATCTCCTGCGGCGCCGCCGCCGCCGCGGCGGTGCGCCTGGCGAAGCAGGACGCCTTCGCGGGAAAAACCATCGTGGTCATCCTGCCCGACGCCGGCGAACGCTACCTCTCGACGGTGCTGTTCGAAGGCATCGGCGCCTGAAGCCCGCCTCGCCTGCCCGTGGCGCCGGTCAACGATCGGCCGCCACCCGCGGGAGGGTCCCATGGCCTCCCCCGCACCGCCTGCATTTGCAGACCGGTTATTGACTTCTCTGCCGCATCCAGTAGCATTATCGGAGTTTGTTCGCCGTGGAGGCGGACACAACCGGAATGCCGCGGGGGCGGCGTTCACCAACATCCAGGACTGTGTGTGCAGGCCAGATCGCAAAAGGATCATCGGTGGCGGCACCGGGGTTGGGGCACGGGTTGAGGCATGCGGAATGGGCATCACTACGAGGGCAGGCAATGGACGAGGAAATCTATAACACCCAGATTCGAGTGGAACGGAAGTTTTTCTATTTCACGCTGCGGCAGAACCCGCGCGGCCGGTTCATGAAAATCACAGAGGATGTCAACGGCCGGCGCGACAGCATCATCATCCCCTCCACGGGGTTGGTCCAGTTCCGGGATGCCTTGAACGAACTCCTTGACGCCGACACCAAGGCGGGGCCCCCGCCCGTGTCGGACCTATAACCGGCAGCCGCCGTGAGACAATCGCGCGAACGGAACGTTGCCTGTTTCATCTCGCCACATGGCCTGGGCCATGCCGCCCGCGCGGCGGCGGTCCTGGCAGCTCTCCAGCGACGCCAACCGGCAACCGCCCTGCACATCTTCACCACGGCATCGCCCCGTTTCTTTGAAGCGTCGGGCTGCCGGACCAGGTTCTTCCACGCCGAGCGCACGGACGTCGGCTTCGCCCAGAAATCCGCCTTTGTCGCCGACATCCCGGAAACCGCCCGCCTGCTGGATGCGTTCCTGCCCTTCGATCCCGCCCGTGTCACGGCCCTCGCCGAAACCGTCCGGCGCGGACGTTGCGCCCTGATCCTTTGCGATATTGCCCCCCTCGGGATCGCCGTCGCCCGCGAGGCCGGACTCCCCTCGGTGCTGGTCGAGAATTTCCTGTGGGACAACCTTTACGAGGCGTACGCCTCCGCCCATCCGCGCCTGGCCGGCCACGCGGCCTACCTGGGCGGAATCTTCGCCCAGGCCAGCCTGCATGTCCAGACACACCCCATCTGCCGGCCGGCCGAAGCAGACCTTGTTGTCGGCCCCGTAAGCCGCGCACCCCGGCAGTCGCGTGCCGCCGTCCGCAAGGCCCTGTCCATCGGAGCGGATACCAAGCTCGTGCTGATCACCCTCGGCGGCGACCCGTCCCGCACCCCCGCCCTGGCCCATCTTTCCGGCCGCCGGGATGTCGTCTTCCTGTCCGCATTGTCCGGCGGCGAAGTCCGCCGATCGGGGAACATCATCACTCTTCCGCTGCACTCCGACTTCTACCACCCGGACCTGGTGCATGCGGCGGATGCCGTCATCGGGAAGGTGGGCTACAGCACCCTGGCCGAGACCTATCACGCCGGTGTTCCGTTCGGGTTCATCGCCCGCGAGGGATACCCCGAAATGCCGCCCCTCGTGGCCTTCATTGAAAAGGAAATGCCGTCGCTCGCCATTCCGCCCGACGCCTTGGAATCCGGCCTCTCCGAAGAGCTTCTCGACCGGTTGCTGGCCCTCCCGCGCCGCCCTCCATCGCTGCCGAATGGCGCTGACCTCATCGCCGGCTTCCTCGCGCCTCTTCTTCGCCGCACTCCCTGAGGACGCCCCCGCGCGTTGCGCCGCCGTCTCGGCGCTTGATCGTCGCGCTTTCGCCGGTTATCCTCAGGGAAATCTGGCAGCCGGAGGCCACCGTGAACACAATTCGACTACCCGCGGAATGGGAGGAGCAGGATGGCGTCCTGCTGGCATGGCCCCACGAGGCCACCGACTGGAAGCCGTACCTCACCCAGGCACAGGAAACCTTCGCAGCGATCGTCGCCCATGCCACGCATCACGCGCGCGTGGTCCTCGTCACCACAACACCGGACGAAGCCCGCCGTTTCCTGCGGCACACCCAGGCCATCCAGGATCGGATCCTCTTTGCGCCTCTGGTTACGAACGACACGTGGGCCCGCGACTTCGGCCCCATCACCGTGTACGAAAACCGCCATCCCGTCCTCCTGGATTTCCAGTTCAACGGGTGGGGCGGAAAGTTCCGGGCCGACCTGGATAATGTTGTGTCCCTTGGTCTCAAGGACTACGGCATCTTCGGCGCCAACCACCTGCGGCATATCCATCTCATCCTGGAGGGCGGGGCCATCGAGAGCGACGGGCACGGCTCCATTCTCACCACCCGCTCCTGCCTGGCCAACCCCAACCGCAATCCCCACCTGACCGGCGGCGATGTGGAACACGCCCTCCGGCAGTTCCTCGGCGCCGACCGCATCCTCTGGCTGGAAAACGGCTATCTCGCGGGGGACGACACCGACGGCCATGTGGACATGCTGGCGCGGTTCGCCCCGCACGACACCCTCGTGTACGCCGCCTGCGACAACCCCGAAAACGAACACTACCATGCGCTCGCCGCCATGGAGGCGGAACTGCGCGCGCTGCGCACCGCGGACGGAAACCCCTACCGCCTCCTCGCCCTCCCCTGGCCCGACCCGCGTCGCGCACCCGACGGCCACCGGTTGCCCGCCTCCTACGCCAATTACCTCGTCCTGAACGGTTGCGTCCTGGCTCCCACCTACAACGACCCCCGCGACAAAACCGCCCTTGCAGTCCTCGCCCAGGCCTACCCCGGCCGCCGCGTCATTGGCATTGACTGTTCCTCCCTGATTCTCCAGCATGGCTCGCTGCATTGCGTTACCATGCAACTGCCGAAAGGAGTTCTCCCATGACCGCCATCAAGGCTGCGCTCGTTCAACGGGCCTGCGGCGCCGACAGCGAGGCGAACATCGCCGCCAACCTTGCCGCCATCCGCAAGGCCGCCGTGAGTGGCGCCGGGCTGGTCGTCCTCTCCGAACTGCACGATACCCCCTACTTCTGCCAGGTCGAGGATCCGGCCCTCTGCCGCCTGGCACAGCCCCTTCCGGGCCCCGTCACCGACCGCTATGCCGACGCCGCCCGCCAGGCCGGCGTCGTCCTGGTCTGTTCGTTCTTCGAACGGCGCGCCGCCGGGCTCTATCACAACACAGCCGTGGTCTTTGAAAAGGACGGCGCCATCGCCGGTCGCTACCGGAAGATGCACATCCCGGACGACCCCGCCTACTACGAGAAATTCTATTTCACGCCGGGCGATCTCGGTTTCCACGCCATCCCGACCTCGGCCGGCCGGCTCGGCGTTCTCATCTGCTGGGACCAATGGTATCCGGAAGCCGCCCGCCTGATGGCCCTCGACGGCGCCGATCTCCTGATCTACCCGACCGCCATCGGCTGGGAACCTTCGGATTCGGAAGAAGAGAAACGCCGCCAGCTGGAAGCATGGATCACCGTGCAACGGAGCCATGCCGTCGCCAACGGCCTGCCGGTCCTGAGCGTCAACCGCGTGGGCATCGAACCCTCACCCGCGGGACAAGGGGGGATTCAGTTCTGGGGCAACACCTTCGCAGCGGGCCCGCAGGGGGAATTCCTGGCCCAGGCGGGAAACGAAAAGGAAACCATCCTGCAGGTGGATCTGGACACCCGCCGCACGGAAAACGTCCGGAGAATCTGGCCCTTCCTGCGCGACCGGCGGATAGACGCCTACGGCGATCTCACCCGCCGGTATCGCGATCCGGCCTGATGACTACTTCTCCTGCGCCGCCTCCTTGGCGGCGGCCTCCTGCATGGCCTTCATGAACGCCGCCGCGGCTTTCCCGGCATCCTCCGGCGTCATTTCCTTGCCCGACTCCCCGCCCATCTGGGTCTGCCAGGCCGCCGCCTGCTTCCGCATCTTGCGGGCCGCCAACTCGCTGCAGCCGCCCATCAGGGCCAGCACCGCGGCGATAATGCCGAACACCAGCCACGCCGTCCTGGCGGCAATCTTGTGCACTTCCACGCTCGCCATCACCAGCAGATAGACCATCCAGGCCAGCCCCGCCAGCATGCCCAGATAAGGGATGGCGCCGATCAGCGCTGTAATGGGCGTAATGGCCGAGGCATACGCCGCGCAGCGATACGCCGTCTCGTACGACTCGCCGGAACCCATGAGCTTCTAGATGACAAACAGGATGGCCGCGCCAATAAAGCTCCCGATGATCACCAGGATCGGCGTCACCACAATAGCCGCCAAGGCCATGGCGGTGGACACCACGGCGCCGAGGTGGAACAACCCCAGGATCGCGCGCACCAGCCCGCCGATTACACCCAGCACCACCACAAACACCAGCGGATCGCCAAACCCGCCGCTCCTGGGCATGCCGCGGTAGAACCCGGCCGGGTCCTTGATCACCGCCAACACCGTATCCAGGATGCCTTGCCATACCGACTTCGCCTTCTGATCCGTTCCTGCGCTGTTCTCCATGGTTTCCTCCCCCAGCCCTTCTGGGCCGGCACCTCCGAAGAGTAAGCCTTCCACAATGTGCACGCAATCACAATCAAGGGTTCTTCCCCGTTCCACCCCCTTATTCTTCCGGCATGGCACTGTTCCGGCATTTCCCGTTTGACTTTTGACCTTTTGCGCCTTGTAATCGCCCCGTAGTCAACCGGTTCATCCTATGACGCTTGCCCTGTCCGCACTATTCTGCGCCCTTGCAGTTCTGCTGGGGATGTCCGCTTTCTTCTCGAGCGCGGAAACGGCCCTCTTTTCCCTGTCCCCCATCCACATCCACCGCATCCGGCGCAATCATCCCAAGGCGGCGCGGCAGATCGAGCAGTTGCTGGCCACGCCCACGGCCATCCTGTCCAGCATCCTGATCGGCAACACCCTGGTCAATGTCGCCGCCGCCGATATCGGATACATCCTCGCCGATCACTTCTTCCGCCCCTACGGCGAAGCCATCGCCATCCCGGTGATGACCCTCCTGGTGATCATCTTCGGCGAGGTCACACCCAAGCGCCTCGCCGTCCGCCGGCCGGAAACGCTGGCCCGCCACTACCTGCCGCCGTTGAAGGGCCTGATCTGGTTGCTCACGCCCTTCCGCCTCGTTCTGGATCGCATCACCGGCTGGTTCCCCAAGCACCTGACCCCCGGCCGGACCGCCCTGACGGAGGACGAACTTCTCACCGCCGTTGACGTCGGCCACGAGGAAGGAATCCTTTCCCAGGAGGAGCGCACCATGGTGGATGGCATCATCCGCCTGGAAACACTCAAGGCGCGCGATGTCATGACCCCGCGCGTGGACCTCATCGGCATCGACATCAACGGAAATCCCGCCACCTATCTGGAAACCTGCCGCAAGGCCCGTTTCCAGTTCCTCCCCGTCTACCGGGACGACCTCGACCATATCGAAGGGTTCCTGGATGTCGCCCGCTTCCTCCTGCATCCGGCCCCGGGACTGCAGGCCGCCATGTCGCCCCATTTCTACGTGCCCGACACCGCTCCCCTGGACAGCCTGCTGACCATGTTCCAGCAGCAATCGAAACGCCTGGCCATCGTCATTGACGAGTACGGCGGCACTGCCGGCCTGATCACGCGGGGCGATATCCAGGACGAAATCGCCCAGATCAGCGGCGAAACACCGGCGGACAGCACCCTGGGCATCGAGCCGTCAGGGACCGACCGCTGGCTGGTCAACGGCAACACCAGTCTGGAGCAAATCAACTACGAACTCGACCTGACCCTGGAATCGGAAGGCGTGGATCGTATCGCGGGCTGGATCACGGCCCACACCGGGCGCATTCCCAAGACCGGCGACACCGTCGTCGCCCAAGGCTGCCGCGTGACCGTGATGAAGATGCGCAAGCACAGGATCACCCTGGTGCAGATCGAAAAGGAAACCCAGCCGGAACTTCCGGAGGAGGTGAGCCTGTGATCTTCTCCGATGTCATCTTGATCCTTTTCTGCATGGCCGGCGCGGCTTTCTTTGCCGGCGTCGAAACCGGAATCATCTCCATCCACCGCATGCGCCTCCGCCACCTGGCGGAACGGGGCGACCGTCCCGCCAGGATCATCGAGCAATTCCTGGAGAAACCCGACATTCTCCTCGGGACCACACTGGTGGGCACCAATCTCTGCGTCATCATCGCGTCCGTCGTGGCGGCCAGCCTCGGCGGCGAACTGATGGGCGCGGGCGGCGAAGTCGTCATGGGCGTCTTGACAACCATCGTCATCCTCGTGTTCTCGGAGTACATCCCGAAAGCATGGTTCCAGAGCCAGCCGCTGCGGCGCTGCCGTGTCTTCGCATCGGCCCTCTTCTGGAGCGCCAACCTCCTGCGCCCCTTCTACATGGCCATCAACTGGATCACCCAGTGGCTGCTGCCCGCCGCGGTCAAGACCGACGGCCCGCGCCAGTTGTTCGCCACAAAGGACGAAATCGATCTGCTGGCCCGGGAAAGCGCCGAACACGGAGTGCTGTCGCCCAAACAACGGATCATGATCCGCCGTGTCCTGGACCTTTCCAACAAGACCGCCGCCGATATCATGACCCCCCGTTCCGCCATCCATTGCGTCCAGGCTTCCGCTTCCATCGAGGAGTTCTTCGCGAAAGTCCGGGAGTCGAACCATACCCGCCTGCCCGTGCTGGATGCCGCCACCGGAGTGTTCACCGGCACCGTGAACTTCTTCGACGTCGTTTCCAGGGAGGGCGACCCCCTGAAGGCCAGCCTCTCCACCTTCGTCCGGCCGCCGCTCGTGGTTCCCGAGACCATGCCGATGGTCGAAGTCTTCTCGCGGTTGCGCCTGAGCCGCCAGGCGGTTTGCCTCGTCGGCAAGTCGCCCGCCGAAATCGCCGGCCTCATCACCAACCAGAACATCCTGGACCAGATTGTCGGGAAAGTCTGATGAGCCGGACCCCGCCATCGGAAAACAATGGGGCGACCGCCCTGTGCCCGGCATGCGGCCGATACACGGGCCCGGAATCCCTTTGCCCCTATTGCGAAGTCGCCCTCCCCAGCCGGGGCGCGCTGCGGATTCTCCGCTGGTCCGCCATCGTCGTCGCCATGGGTGGCCTCGCCCTCCTCTGGTTCGCCGCGCAACACAACCCGCTCCCCGTCACGCCGGTCTCGCGCATCACCGCCGCCCACACCGGCCGGACCCGCCTGCGCGGAACCGTCGCTTCCCAGCCCCGCTGGTTCCGCCGCGACGGGGTTCCCCGCCATGTCCGTTTCGATCTGGAGGATGGAAGCGGCCGGATGGCCATCGCCGCCACGCGCGGAGTCGCTCAGGACCTGATCGCCTCCGGCCCTCTGCCGCCCGAGGGCGCGATCATCGAAGCCACGGGCGCCACAACTCCCGGCCGCGGCGGCTCCCCCCGCCTGTATCTGGAATCCGCTTCCG
>CAYWKN010000102.1:0-8343 GCA_964458765.1 uncultured Verrucomicrobiota bacterium | reverse complement strand
CTTTCCATGAGTCAAGTGCATACCCCTATTTCATTTTCATTTATGGATGAGATGGAAGCCGTTGGACTTATGACTGGAGAAGGTGACGCTCGAATTGACTGGTGGTTGTTACCCTGCTTGCGCGGGGCGGGTGGCGGGTGATAGCTTGGCGCGGCAAGGCGGCATTCTAACGAATGCTGCTACAGGTGAAGTGAGGCGGGAAGGGAAACGGGATGGTATGTGGATCGGGTTGACGATTTTCTCGGCGGTCATGCTGGGCTTTTATGACGTGTGCAAGAAGCATGCGGTGCGCGGCAATGCCGTGTTGCCGACGTTGCTGGTGTCCACCACGGCCTGCGCGCTGGTGACCCTGCCGTTCCTCGCGCTGTCGTGGGCGATGCCCGACCGGGTGGCGGGCTGCTGGTACGGGGTGGCGCCCATGACCGGGCGGGCGCACCTGCTGGTGGCGATCAAGGCCGTGCTGGTGGCCGGCTCGTGGGTGCTGGTCTATTTCGCCATGAAGCACCTGCCGCTGACCGTGGTGTCCCCCGTCCGGGCTTCGGCGCCGGTCTGGACGTTCCTGGGCGCCATCGCGTTGCTCGGGGAACGGCCCGGGCTTTGGCAGTCGGCCGGGGTCGGACTGGCCGTGACCGGCTTCTATCTGCTGACGCGGTCGGGAGAGCGGGAGGGGATCCGGCTGCACCGTGACCGGTGGGGATTCTTCCTGATTGGCGGAACCCTGCTGGGGGCGGCCAGCGCGCTGTATGACCGGACGCTGATCCACCATCTGGGGTTCCGGCCGATGACGCTTCAGGTGTGGTTCACGATCTACCTGGTGGTGGTTGTCGGTTCGGTGGTGGCGCTGGCCTGGTGGCCCTCGCGCCGGGCGACCACCCCCTTTGCCTGGCGCTGGAGTATGCCGCTGGTAGGGGTGCTGCTGGCGGTGGCCGATTTCCTCTATTTCATGGCGCTGACGGATCCCGATGCGCTCATCGCGCTGGTCTCGCCGCTGCGGAGGAGCGGCGTGGTTGTGGCGTTTTCCGTCGGAGGCCTGCTGTACCGCGAGCGGAACAAGAGACGGAAAGCCGTGGCGCTGGCGATCATCCTGGCCGGTGTGTTTCTGCTGCTGCTCAAGCGCTGAGTCAGACTTCCCGCACTTCCAACAGCCTGCCGGGTATGGTATGGATGGTCAGGGAGAATCGATTGCGCTATACGAGGGGCATTCTTCGCATGTCAGGGCAGTTCCAGAACGAGGACTCCTTCCGGCAGGCAGAGGTCGGCGGATGGGAGTGGGGCGACCGGGTGCGGGCGGGGGACCATGGCGCGTTCGATGCGCTGATGGAGCGCTACAAGCGGCCGGTGCTGAACTTCGTGTATCGCATGATCGGGGATGCGGCGGAGGCGGAGGACGTGGCGCAGGAGGTGTTTGTGCGGGCGTATCGCGCCATGCTCAAGCCCGGCTTCCGGCGGACCACGGCGAAGTTTTCGACATGGCTGTTCCAGGTGGCGCGGAACGCGGCGTTGGACTGCCTGCGGCGGCGCAGGCGGCATCCGGCGTCGTCGCTGTCGGTCCTGGAGTCGGGCGGCGATGCTTTGCCTGCGCGCCAGGCGACGGCGGCGGAGGAGGCGGTGGCGCGGGAGGCGGGCGCGGAGATCGCGGCGGCGATCGCGTCCCTGCCGGAGGAACAGCGCACGGCGTTGATTTTGTCGGAATACGAAGGGCTTCCCGACGCCCGCATTGCCGCCGTCATGCGATGTTCCGCCAAGTCGGTGGAAGCGCGTCTCTATCGCGCGAGGCATTTCCTGCGGGAGCGGTTGAGACATCTTCTGGAATAATGGCGGAACGCAATCCTTTGCGTCGGGAAGGCGTAGGACGGCGGCAAGGGATTGCCGCCCTCCAGGTCGCCAGGGGATGTGTGATCCTCGCGTCCAGGCGGCGTCGCCAGTCTCGGCCAAATAGAGAGTAGCAACTCCCGCGGTGAATAGGCCTTCATCGCCCGCCTGGAGTAGCAGGCTTGAGGCACGGAGCCACCTTAGTCCCTTACGCGGGACTACGGCGCGGTAGCGCGAAGACGGGTCCCCGCGGGGAATTTCGGGCGCATGGGATGGAGAACGTGCCCGCCGGGGACGGCGGTCTCCAGGTTTTATGGACCAAACGTCAGCGGTCCGTGCTCGCGTTCATGCCCGCGATCCAGTCCCACGGCAGCGCGTGAACATCCGGAGTGACCCGCCAGGGCCGGTCTACGGCACACACAATCAGCCCTGGCGCCATCTTCTGGTCGGGATAGGCGGCGCGAAAGGCCGTCAGGCCGGACACGTCACGGGGCCGCGGATTGGAGGTCAGGCGGATTTCGATGGGATAGAGGCAGCCGTCCCGCTCCAGGATCAAGTCGACCTCCGCTCCACCCGCAGCCCGCCAATGCCACATGGCGGGGGGCGACGGCAGCGCGGATATCTGTCTGCGAATATCGTTCACAACCGCGGTTTCGAACAACGCCCCCAGCAGGGGATGCCCAGCCAGGGTTTCCGGCGACGAAATGCGCTGGCCATGGCACGCGAGCCCCGTGTCGCCCAGATATCCCTTCGGTTTGGAGGCGACGCGTTTGACCGCATTGCCGTGCCAGGCGGGCACCTCGTGCCACTGGAACGTTCCCGTCAAGATATCCAACCACTTGCGCGCGGTGCGCGGCGTCATCCCGATCTCGCGGCCGACTTGGCTGGCATTCACTTCCTGGGAAGTCAAGGCCCCGGCGAGGCGCAGGAATAGCCCGAACTGCTGCCAGTCATTCACGTCGGCCAGAGCGCGCGCATCGCGCTCGATATAGGTTCGCTGGTAGGCATCCCAGAAAGCCGGAATCCAGGCATCCTCCACTGTCAGTGTGCCGGGTAGCGATCCGCGCCAGAGCCAGCGATGAAGGGGCGTGAGAGAACGACGTCCGCCGGGTCGTTCGCTGAAAGCGGCGGGTTCGGATAGCCACCCCGCCAACCAGAGCGCATCCGGCGCGTTCGCATACTCGGCCAAACTGAGGCCGTGCAGATCGATAAATACCGCCCTGCCCGCAAGGCTCTCGGCCAACACTCGCATGACCTGCCACTGCTGAGATCCGGTGAGGACATACTGGCCGGGCCGGTCTCCCGCGAGGTCCACCCGGCGTTTCAAAGCCGCCATGACTTCCGGAGCATACTGCACTTCGTCCAACACCGCAGGGCCCGGGTGGTTGGCCAGAAACAAATCGGGATCTGTCCTGGCGTTCTCCACATCGCTGACCGGATCGAACGTGACGAAATCCCACGTTGGGAAGAGATGGCGCAAGAGCGTGGTCTTTCCCGTCTGCCGTGCTCCACTCAGTACGACAACGCGAAAAATGCCGACAGCCTCCAGAACTCTCTTTGCCGCTGATCTTTGCTTAAACATGCTGTCATAATAATACTCTGGGTATCAATCTGCAAGCAAAAATGTGGTAAATTTAGTCCCTTACGATTCAATCCGTTCTCGCCCTTCATTCCTCTGGGACGGGGCAGGCTAAGTTGCCGCGAGGGTTTTCGGCGGCGGCGGCGTTATACCTTCCAGAGAGGCGGGGAAGGAGGAGGTCATGTTCGGGAAAACACCAGTTGCAGAACGGGAAAACCCGCGGGATGAGCGGTTGAGCGGTCTGCTGCGGCAGTGGCCGGACATCGAGCCAAAAGCCAACTTCGAAGCCAATGTATGGCGCAGGATCCGGACAGAAAGGGCTGCGCAGCCAACCGGGATATGGGACCGGTGGCTCGATTGGTTCCTGCCGCATCCCGTATGGGCCGGCACCGCCGCCGTATTCGTAGCCCTGTTCCTGGGCGCACTGGCAGGTGTGGCCCTGCCGGGCCCCGCGCAGGCCAGCCATGTCGGCAACCACACCTTGCTCAGCCCGTGGACTGTGGCGGGCACATACTTGACCGTGTCGGAAGGGGGATGGCGATGAAAGCGAGATTGGCATGGATGGCAGTGGCTGCCGCGGCGGCTGTGGCGATCGGCTACGCCACCGCCCGGATGTGGGTTTGCCGGGCGCCTGTGTCCGATATTGATAGACTGCAGGACGTCTCCCATCTGGCCCGGGCGCTGGATCTGCGTCAGGACCAGATCGCCGCCATTGACGCCTTGCAGAAGCGCTTGTGCGGCGACCTGGCGGCCTGCTCCGCCCGGCATTGCGCCTGCCGCAGGGAAATGGCCTCCGTTCTTTGCGCCGAACCGTTTGATGTCGACCGGGTCCGGGAAATCCGGGAATCCCTGTGCCGGGCCTACGCCGACAGCGAAATGGCGGCGCTGGAACACATCCGGAACATACGGGATGTGCTGGATGCGCGCCAGCGTGTCACGTTCGACCACATGATCGCGGAGGCGCTCGCCAAGCCTTGCGAGGTCTGCGCGGGCTGCGGATCCGGCTGCGGGAAGGCGGAGAGTAATCGGTGATCAGTAATCGGTGACATAACAGCTGGCAGGACTTGCGCCCGTCAGGCATGGTCGCGGCGCGTAGCGCCCCTCCCACAAGGTTCAGAAAATGTGTCAAACGGAAAGCAGGACGTGACAAGAAGGAAAATTGACATGCCAGACGGCATGATCAACAGGAAGGATGGGAAGAGACAATGAAGGCGAAAGGAATATGGGTTGCAGTCGCCGTGGGAACGGCGTTGATCGCGGCGGGATGCGGCGGGACGAAGACGGTCGGGACCCCGGCCAAGGCCGACGTGGCGGCGACGCCGCTGGCGGCGGTGCTGGCAGCCCCGGAGAAGTATGACGGGCAGACGGTGGTGCTGAACGGCGTGCTGGCCGCGCAATGCGCCTCCCGGTGCGATTTCACCTACGCGGAGGGAAACCAGTCGGTCACGGTGTTCACCGGGGACCCCAAGCCTCCGAAGATCCACGCCGGACAACCCGTGCGGGTGACGGCTACGGTCCACAAGGGGGAAGAGCAGGTGGTCATCAACGCCAAGGGGTTGGAACTCCTGCCTCGGAAGGGATCGCCATGAAACTGGTTAAACTCGCGTTCAACAACATCCGGCGGACGCCCGTGCGAGCCGTGCTGACAGCGGCCAGCGTACTGATCGCCGCGGCAACACTGAGCGTCGTGCTGTCGCTGGACCGGGGCTACTCCAGGGCGGTGAAGCGGGAACTGGTGGACAAGACCGGCGTTCACCTCTACGTCACCAAGGAGAACTGCCCCATCGAGGCGGCCTCCGTGGTGGCCCAGGGCGGGTTAAGCCCCCTGTACGTGGAGCAATCGCTCGTGGCGGCGGCGGAAGCCACCGCGGGGATCGCCGCCGTCCTGCCATTCCAGCTCTTCGCCGAGACGACCAGTGACGGCACACGCACGGATATCTTCATGGGGGTGACGGAGGCCATCCGCAAGGTGCGGCCGGACTGGGTGATCGAGAAGGGCGGCTGGTTCGAGAACGGGGACTCCGTCATCCTGGGCGCCCAGATCGCGCAGATCGAACTGGCGAAGGTCGGCGATCGCCTGTACTCGGAGAAACTCAACAAGGAATTCAAGGTGTCCGGGATCCTGCGCAAGAGCTATTCGCAGGACGACGGCATCATTTTCATGCCCCTGGACACGGCGCAGCGGTTGGTGAAGCGGGAAGGCCGGCTGTCGGCGATCGCGGTCAAGCTGGCCGACGTGAGCCGGATCCAGGACGTGACGACGTTGTTGCGGGGGCGGATTTCGCAGGATTATTCCGTGATCGGCGCCAAGGAGTTGAGCGAAGGGGTGCTGGGGTTCTTCGCGGCGACGCGGATGATCATGTTCGTCATGGTGGGGGTGGCGTTCGGCGTCTCGGTGTTCGGGATTGTGAACACCATGCTGATGGTGGTTATGGAGCGCAGACGGGAGATTGCCTATCTCAAGTGCGTGGGGGCGCGGCGGGAGGACGTGCTGCGGCTGATCACGCTGGAGACGCTGATCATTTGCCTGCTGGGCGGACTCGGCGGCGTTCTGGCCGGGGTGTTCATCACGCCGATGGCCGGCTCGTTGCTGCGCGGAACCCTGGTGGGGTATGTGCCCGCGGGCAGCATCGCAACGCCTTCGGCGGGTGTCGCGTTGTTCTCGTTACTCGTCGCGGTGGGGACGGGAGTGATCTGCGCGTTGTATCCGGCCTGGAAAGCGGCATCCATCGTGCCGATGGAGGTGTTGCGCAATGAATAGCCTGATTGCACTCGAAAAAGTTTCCAAGTTCTACCGGCGCGGCAGCGAGGAGGTCCACGCCCTGGATGGGGTGACGCTGGAGATCGCGGAGGGCGACTTGATTGCGATTTGCGGGCCTTCCGGATCCGGAAAGACGACACTGCTCAATATTGCGGGGTGCATGGACCATGCGTCGAATGGCGTGGTCCGGATCCGCGGCGAGCAAGTGGAGAAGGGCGGCGAGCGGCGGCTTGCCGAAATACGCCAATCCCTGATCGGGTTTGTCTTCCAGCAATTCTTCCTGATCCCGACCCTGACGGTGGAGGAAAACGTGGAGCTTCCGCTGCTGTTTTCCCACCGGAAGGCGGATCGGGCCCGAACGGCGGAACTGCTCGAGAGCGTGGGACTGTCGCACCGGCGGCGGCATCTGCCCAACCAGCTTTCCGGCGGCGAGATGCAGCGCGTGGCCGTGGCCCGCAGCCTGGTCAACGACCCGAAGGTCATCCTCGCCGACGAGCCGACCGGCAACCTGGATTCCCGGAATTCCAACGCGGTTGTCGGACTGTTCGAGTCCCTGAACCGCAAGGGGATTGCGATTGTCCTGGTGACGCACAACCCCGATCTAGCCGCGCGTTGCCGAAAGGTGGTGCATCTTGAAGACGGCAAAGTGGTGGGTTAGCGCGCTGTTGGCCTGCGCGGTGGTTGGCCCCGCGTCGGCGTCCCTCTTTATCGCGATGGAAGGGGATCTGCGGTCGGAATACTCCGAAAGCGGAGGATCGCACGGGGAGATCAACTCCATCGGCGGTTCGGCACGCAAGGTATTTTCCGACCGGCGCGGCGACCGCGTGATCCTCTATGCGCAGGCCGAATGGGCGGACAACCTTTCGGAGGGCATGGTGCACCAGGCCTACGGGGAATGGAAGGGACCGATGGGCCGGTGGAATGTCGCCGCAGGGCGCGTGCCGCTTCCCTGGGGGCTGCTGACGGCGTGGAGCCCGGACCGGATGCCCTACCGTTCGCCCTATGACTGGACGCGGACGTTGTCGTCCGACAATGGCGCATTGCTGCGGGGAACCGTGGATATCTGGGACTACGGACTGGCCCTGACCCAGGGATACGGGATGGAGGACATCCGCGAGTTCCCGGGCCCGGGCAACCTGACCGGCAGGCTCGGGGTGACGCCGGGGGTGGAGGGGAACTTCTCCGTGGGGTTGTCGCTCGCGACGGGAACCGCCTATCCCACCGAACATGGCCACGGCATGGAGGAAGGTATGGATGGCAGCATGGACGAGGAGGAGCGGACGGCTCTGGCGCTGGACTGCACCTGGTACGCCGGACGCGGCGCCTACCGGTTCGAGGGGGGAACGCGGAGGACGGAAGAGAAGTGGCATGGAACGCTGTTCGGGGCCGCCGACTATGCCCTGTTGCCGAAACTCACCCTGCAGGCCGCCGGGCAGGTGTACGAGCATGAGGCGTCGCACATCTTCGGCCGCGCGTATGGCGGCGTTTCGATTCCAACGGCATGGTTCACGATCCGGGGAGGCTATGAATATGAAAAAACCGAGACAGACGATCACCGCGTTGTGGTTCAGTTGTATCGCCTTTTCAATTTTGTGCGCTAGCCAGTTCGTGCGGGCGCAGGAAGTGTACATCTGCGTGTGGCGCAATCCTGAGCGGACCATGACCCGGCTTTTCCCCGACGCGCGGGATTACCGGACGGTGACGGTCGCGATCCCGGCCGAAGTGCTGGCGCGGATTGAGCAACGGGCCGGCGCCGCCCTGCTGCCCGGCCAGCGCGAGCAATACCAGTATTTCGAGATGTTGGACCAGGCGGGCAAGGTCATCGGTCATACACAGGCCATGACCCAGAAAGGCGAATTCGGCGCCATCGAGTTTGTGTTCGGGATGGACCTGCAGAACCGGGTGAACGGGCTCTACATCCAGCGCCAACGCGAGCGTGACCGCAGTTTCCGCGAGGAGTCCTTCCTGGGCAAGTTCCACGGGGTTTCACCGGCGGAGGCGGATACCCTGCGCGATCCGGCGGGGAATGACGGCACTGTTGGAACGAAGGCGGTGACACTGGGTGTCCGCAAGGCCCTGATCGAGTTCGATGAGCTCGTGTTGAAGAAGGCGGCGGCGGGCAACACTGCGAACCGGTGAACGGCAACCCACCCCTGACCCCTCCCAAGAGGGGAATTGGGGAGAACCCACC
>CAYWKN010000101.1:0-8447 GCA_964458765.1 uncultured Verrucomicrobiota bacterium | reverse complement strand
GGCGTAAGCACGGCGACGGTTTCGTTTGCCCTGCGGGAATCGAGGAAAATTCCGCCCGCCACGCGGGCGCGGGTGGTGGCGGAGGCCGAACGGCAGGGGTATGTCGGCAACCCGTTGATCGCCGCCTGGATGCGGCGGGTTCGCGGCGCGGCCGCCGCGGGCGGGTTGCCGGTGGTGGCCTACGTGACGGGATATTCACGTCAGTTCCATGGGGATATCCCCCATCTGTGCGAGCTGGCGCGCGGGGTGGAACGCGAGGCCGGACGCCTGGGGTTTCCGCTCGCGTTCTTCTACGATGCCGGCGTCGGCGTTTCCTGGGACGAGGTCGCGGAGCGGCTTTCGGCCGCGCAGGTTTCGGGAGTCATCCTGGCGCCTTTTGTGAAAGCCGCGCCGGTGCGGTTGCCGTGGGAGCGCTTTTGCTGGGTCGCCATCGGTTACTCGGCGGACCGCCCGCCGATGCACACGATCATGGACGAGCATCTGCTCGATACGCGGGCGGCGCTCGACGCGCTCGCCCGGCGGGGGGCGCGCCGGATCGGGCTGGTCACGGCGGCGGTCCACGAGTCGCACTTCTCCCATGCGCGGACGGCCGCCTTCCTGAGCTGGCAGCGGGGCCTGCCCGCCGGCGAGCGGGTGCCGATCCACAGGATACGGTACGGAACTTCGGAAACCGAGATTCGCGTGAAGGAATGGGCGCGGCGCCACCGCGTGGCGGTGGTGGTCAGTCCGTGCAGCATGCGCGGCTTCTTCCGGCGATCCGGCGGGCCAGACGAGCCTCTGCGTTTCCAGCTCGGCCTGAGCCCGGATGCGCCGGACTTTGCCCGCATGCGCGGCACGATCGAAGCGAACCGGGAAATGGGCGCGCTGGCCATGGACACGCTGGCAGGGCTGCTCTACCGGCACGAGATGGGGCTGCCGGCGGAACCGGTGGAGGTCTCCGTCGGGGGGCCGCTGATCCTGACGGCGGCGGACCGAAAGGCGTTCTTGAGACAACGGCGACTTCCGCCCCTTCCGCCCGCGCCGCGCCGCGCCGTCACGCTGCGGGAGATCGCGCGGCATCTGGGGATCGCCCTGGGCGCGGTCTCGCTGGCCTTGCGCGACGATCCGCGGGTGCCCGCGGCCAAGCGCAGGCGGGTGCGGGCGGCCGCGCGCCGCCTGGGCTACGGGCACAATCCGCTGACGGACGCCTGGGCCGGCCGGTTTCATGAGACGCACCGGCACGCGGGGCTGTCCGTGGCGCACGTCAGCGGCTATCCCGAAACCGCCTACCAGGCCGACGCCGCGCTGCGCGAGCTGCGCGCGCAGATCCTCGAACGGGCCGGCGAAATCGCGGCTTCCGTCACGCCGTTTTATGTAGACGCGGCGCCCCCGCCGCGTGAAGATTCGCAGGGCAGCGGCGGGGGCGCCGCTTCTACACGGCGGGGCGCCGGCGGCTTGAGCGTCGCCCGCCTGCGGGAGATCCTCGAAGCCCGGGGCATCGAGACCGTGCTGTGGGGCCCTTTTCCGCCGGAGCAGCCGCCGTTCGAGGAGAACTGGCCGGAGGCGGTCATGGTCGGCATCGGCGACGCCGCGGCGACGCGCGCCCTGAACCGGGTGGTTCACAGCCGGTACCTCGGCCTGCGCGGCCTGCTGCTGCGCCTCCTCGAAGCCGGCTGCCGCAAGCCCGGCCTGGCGGGCTGCGGCCCGCCGGGCGCGCCCGACGGTGTTCTGGGCTGGGCGCCCGCCTACCTGCAGATCGCCACGACCCTGCCCGCCCAGCGGCGCGTGCCCTGGCTGCCGCTCGCACGGCCCGACCGGGAGGCCTGCGCGGCCTGGTTCGACCGTCACCGGCCGGACGTCGTCCTCTCGAACTTTCCCGAACTTCGGGACGCCGTCGCCGGCGCGGCCTTCATCGCCCTCGAACCCGACCCCGACCGGCTGTCGCCGGACCTGGCGGCGCTCCTCTATCCGGCCGCCGCGCTCGGCCGCGGCGCGATGGACCTGCTCGTCGCCCAGTGCGATCTCAACGAACGCGGCCGGCCCGCCCGGCCCTACCGCACCGCCTACCGCGCCCGCTTCCGCCCCGGCCCCTCCTGCCCCGGCTTGCCATGAGCGGCACGCGCAGGCGCGCGCATTCACCCCTGCGTGCGAATGCCAGACAGCAATTCAAATTTTGGAACTGTCGGAAGACATGTCCAACGGACAAGTCTATGGCTCGCTCGCCGTCCGCAACCCGTACGCGAGCTGAATTGATGAAGCCTGGATGCCGCCGTCGCGGCCGTCGGCATGGCGCCCGGCGAAGACCGGGACGCGGCGGGGAGTAGTGGTGGCGGGATCTAGCATCGCGTCGGTATTCCTTGGCCAGGCGCGGGACGGCACGGGGCGCGCCGGGCGCCGCCGCCACGGCGGCCATGCCGTCGCGGATGAACTGGGCGTCGTCGAGCCGGTAGAAGCGCCCGTTGGGGTCCACCGTCACCTGCCAGTCCGGCCCGCCCTCGTCGCGGATGGCTTCGAGCCGCACGAGGTCGAACCCGTTCATCCTGTCCGCTCCATCCACAGTTCCACGACGCTCGCAGCGGCATCCGGCGCCCGCGCGGGAAGCCGCAGCGCCACGCCGCCGTCGCGGATCGCGGCGGCGACCGGCTCGTCCGTGGCCAGAAGCGTAGCACGCGAGACCGGCGCGGGCAACCCCGGCACGAGCAGCTCGCCGCCGGCGGGCCAGTCGAACACGTGCAGGTAGAGGGCCGTGCCGCCGGAGGCGCGCTTCGCGGTGCAACGCCCCCAGGGCAGGGCAGGCAGTCCGCCGGCGGTCGTGCCGTACACCGCGCGGCCGTTGACCCCCAGCCAGCGGCCGACCGACCGCAGGCGCGCCGCGCATGCCTCCGGGACGCGCCCCTCCCCGTCCGGGCCGACGTTGAGCAGGAAGTTGCCGCCCTTCGACGCGATGTCCGACAGATGGCGGATCAGCGTGTCGGCGGGTTTCCAGTTCCCATCGCGCCGATTGAACCCCCAGGTGTCGTTCAGGGTCATGCAGACCTCCCAGTCGCGGTCCTGGGAGCCGTTGACGGGAATGTGCTGCTCCGGGGTTTCGGTGTCGCCGGGCGTGTAGTCGGAAAGGCGGTTGTTGACGATCAGGCCGGGATGGCGCGCCAACAGGGGCGCGAAGCGGGCGGCCCGCTCCCGGCTCATGCCGATTGGCGTGTCCCACCAGAGAATGTCGATCGGCCCGTAGCCCGTCAGCAGCTCTTCGACCTGGGGGAGTGCGATCCGCTCGAGGTAGTCATCGAAGGAGCCCCGCTGCGCGGGATCCCAATGACCTTGGACCGGGTCGCCATCGGACTCGAAGGTGCCGCTGTAGACCGCGCCGCCGGGATGGTGCCAGTCCTGGGCCTGGGAATAGTACACCCCGAAGCGCAATCCCTGGCGGCGGCAGGCCTCGGCGAGCTCGCGCACCGGATCGCGATCGAACCCGGCATGATCGACGATATTGTAGCGGCTCGCCCGGGAATGGAACATGGCGAACCCGTCGTGGTGCTTGGCCGTGACGACGAGGTAGCCCATGCCCGCGTCGCGGGCGAGACGGGCCAGGGCGTCGGCGTCGAAGGCGTGCGGGCGGAACCGTGCCGCCTCGGCAGCGTACTCGGCGTGGGGGATTTTCGCGTTGAACATGATCCATTCGCCGTAGCCCCGGCCGAGCCCGAAGTCGATTTCGCGGCCTTTCCACTGCCCGCCATAGCGGGCATACGGCCCCCAGTGGACGAACATCCCGAAACGCGCCGTCCGCCACCAATCCATCTTGTTATGCATCGCGTTGGCTCCCTGTCGAGACCACTCCCTGTTCATCCCGTTCCTCAAACCTCGATTTCCACAAACGGGCGTCTGTCGAACCTCACGGGAATCTTCCGCGCCGCGGACGGCTCATGCACCGTGACCGTGTCGGCGAGGGTTCCGTGCACACGCAGTTTCCGCTCCGCAAGCGCCTCTACATGATAAGCGTCGCGATGCTCTTCCGCGAGTCGGGCGATCCAGGCCGCCATCAGGTCGCTCAGGACTTCATGCCCCGGGTAGGCCCAGGCGCAGACCAGGTAGACATGGCCGCGGCCGAGCGCATGGCGCACGATCAGCGGCGAGCCGGTCTCCGGGTCCCAGGCCAGAATCTCGGCGCCCGCCATCTCCACCTCGGCCGCATGGCAGGGACCGTCTTCATCCGATGAGTCATTGGGGAGCCTGGAAAGTATCGGCGCCCGGAACTCCTCGCGCCCGGCGGCATTCCAGTAGCCCTTGGTCAGGCCACCCTTCTTGAGCACCTTGACGCCGCAAAGCTCGGAAAGATCTCCCGCATTCCACAAGGCGAGATCCTCCATGGTCTTCAAAAATTCGCGCCTCACATGGGTGCTGAATTGCGGGATTCCGGTGAAAAGCGTGCCGCCATTGGCTACGAAGTCTTTGAGCTTCCGGTAATCTTCCGGGATCAGGGTGTTCCAGCCCAGATTCAGCAGCAGCCTGTATTGCCTCAAATAATCTCCCGCCGCTTCCGCCGGCACCTGGTCGAAATCCCCATAGGGCGTGCCGGAAAAGAAGAACCGTCGTTTGTCGTAGCGCTGTCTCAACGGCTGGACGCTTGCGCCCGGCATCAGGACATCCAGCAGATGCCGGCATTTCTCCGGCTGGCCGTGCCCCCATTCCGGGGAGCGGTTGCCGAATTTCCCCCAGACCGAATAATGCGGATCCTGCTCGCTGCCGCAGATGAATCCGTTGAACGGCGCGGCGTAACGGCCCTCGTAAAAGGCGATCTTGCGCACCGGCTTGCCCTGGCGCGGATGCGTCTTCACAAACTTGAAGAACTCCCGCGTCATCTCCCGTTTGCCCTGGGTCAGGGCATCGTCCCAGCCCTGGCGCTCTTCCTTGAAAAGCTGGAACAGGCTGTCTTCCTCGTAGATCATGGACGCGCCCATCATCCAGGGCTGGTGGAGCGCCAGGAAATACTGCCCGAGGTGGTGTTCGTGATGAAACGGCTGGACGGCATGCTGGATCGCGATGTGGACGCCCCAGTCGCCCCGACCAAGCGCCTCGGCCGCCGGACGGGCCAGGGAGCAGAGATGCTGCGTATGCGGAACCATGGTCTCGCTGCGGATGAAGGACGCGCCGGCAAGATAACCGTGGCGATGCCCGCCGGAGGCGTCGCCGAATGCCGGGCGCAATCCCGCGGCCTTGACCGGATCCACATCGGCTTTCAGGAAGGCGATATATCGTTCGTACGCCTCTTTCATGTCGGCGGATTCGGCGCCCGCTTCCGGATCGAGCGCGGCCGGAAATTGCGGAACACCACCGGGTCAAGGATCATGGCCTGCACGTGCAGGAGGCACTCGGTCAGCGATTCCCGTGACTCCGACATGGGCAGCCGCACCGGCAACTCGACCGCTGCGCCCGGCGGCAGCACCGCCAGCGCCATCCGGTGCGAATGGACTTGTTTCAGCGGCAAATCCGCGGCATCGAAGACGTTTTGCCCCGGAACCGGCGCGGGTCGGAACCAAAGATGGCCAGTCCGGCAGACCGTGACCGTGCAGAATCCGAATTTCGGGCCGACGGGGAAAACGAGATGTCCCTTCTCGACGATGTCTTTTGCCGAAAAGGCGAAACTGCCGGAAAGGGTGACTAGCTTGAACCCCGCATTTTCACCGCATTCGGTTCGAACCCGGATGCCCGCCACCTTCCGCCGGGTGGCACATTGCCATTCCGGCTTGTCCAGCGGGGTTTCCGTGGGCGAGAGGCATGGTCCCCACCATGACGGCGGATAGTCCAAGGCGCTGACCCGCAACGGGACGTTTTCGCTGCATTCCAGATGGCCGTCCCAGCGATATATCGGGTGATATTGCCTGCGGCTGTAGAGCATCTGATAGCCCCAGTCGATCCGGAAATCCAATTTCAGGCCCGTTGACGAATGCGCGGCTCGAGCGGTCAGTGTTCCGTTCGGCGGTGGAGAGTTTGGATGGTTTCGCTGGAGATTCATGGCCCCGATCCTCCATGTGTCAATGGGATAAATCACGCGACATGGGATAAATCACGCTTCCGTCACAAGCCTGTCAGCGCCCGATCACTTCATGGTTGGAATCACGATGCCGCGTAGAATGAGCTTTTGGCAGAAAACGAACACCAGAAGCGTCGGCAGAGAGGCCAACACCATGCCGGCGGTCGCGAGGTAGGGCTCCGTGCTCCCGACCTGCTGATAGAACTGGAACATCCACACCGAGATCGTCCACATTTCCTGCTTCTGGCAAACGATCAGCGCCCACATGAAGCCGCCATAGCTGGCAATGAAGGTATTGAGCGCGATCACGGCCAGGATGGGCTTGATCAGGGGCAGGCTGATGACCAGGAACATGCGCCCCTCCGTGGCGCCGTCCAGGGAGGCGGCTTCGTAGAGTTCCTGTGGAAGGGAATCGAAGAAACCTTTGAGAAGAAAGATCGAATAGCCGTTGGCGATGGAGGGCAGAATCAGCGCCGCGTAGGTGTTCAGCAGGCCCAGGTCGCGCAGCAGCAGGAAGCTGGGAATCGCGGCGACCATCGGCGGAAAGGCCATGGTGGCGAGAAAGAGGAGCAGCATCTGGTAGGTCTGGCGGGGCCGGAAGCGCGAGAGCGCATACGCCGCCATCGGGTTGATTGTCAGGGCGGCCAGCATCGAGAACACGATCAGCACCACGGTGTTGAAGAAGGCGCGCCCGCGCACCGCCATGTATTCGATGGCGGTGGCGAAATTCTCGATCAGGAAGCCGCGTAGAAAGCGATCCCGGTTCAGCACGTAGTATACGTAATCGGACTCGGCGACCGGCAGGCGCAGCTCGCGGATATCGGGAATGGCGCAGCCGTATCGCTCCTCGATGGCGGCCACGTGGCCGTATTTCGCCAGCAGAAACCGCTGGTACTCGGTCTCCGGCGCCAGCAGCTCCCAGCGCTCGCGCGGCAGGGAGAGCACAAAATCGCGCCATTGCGTCTGGCGCAGGACGTTGTCGCCGACGGGCGCCTCGGTGTCGAAGGGGATGTCGTCCCACCGCTCGTACGAGATTTCCGCCACCAGGTTGTAGGCTTGCAACGAGGGGTAGCGGTCGCGGACGAACTCGCGAAACGCCGCTTCTTCCTCCGGGGCGATGCGCACCAGCCGGACCGGCCAGGCGTCGCGGAGAAAATTGTGCTTCAAGTCGTGCAATACCCGCGGCGCGTCGGCGGGGAGGTGGAAGGGGATGTCGTACACCGTCGAATACCCGGGGTTTCCGTCGGGCCACTCCAGATCGGCCGGATCCCGGATTTGGCCCAGGAGATAGTTGGTCCACAGAAAATGCCGCGTGGCGGGAATGCGCTCCGCCGCCGGCCGCCGGCGCATGAAATCCAGGTAATCCGCGTAGTTCTCGCTCGCGACCGGGATCCACATCTGAAGATCGAAAGGCACCCTCACCCCATATCGTACGGAGAGCAGGTCGCGATAATTGGTCCGCCGGACGCGGCCCATGAGTTCGAGGGCGCCGCCTTCGTACTCGGCGCGCGACAGGCTCCGGCGCTCGCGCCCGGTTTCCCGCAGGTGCCGCGTCCCGTACCGGTCGAGCACGAATTGCTGGTAGCGCTTGATGTTCTTGCGGTTGAAGAGCAGCTGGCTGTTGGAGAGATCATACTGTTCCAGAAATGCGACGTAGTCATCATACCGGGCGACCAGGCGCGGCCAGTCATCGGTCTTTTCCCGGCCGAACAGCGCCAGCGCCTCCCGGGCGCCCCGGGGGTCGTAGGCCAGGTCGCGGAACATGCCCCAGTGGGGCGGGGCGCCATAGGCGGCGCGGAAGTGGGCGAAGTACGGGGCGTCGTCGTACCGTTCGGCGAGGTACTTCGCGTACCGTTCGAAACGGTCGAACAGGTAGCGCGGCCAGGCGTCGTAGCGTTCGAATTCGTACTGGTTGGAAAGGGACTGGGTGAGGGTGATCGCGAACGGCCAGACCATGGTCAGCCCGCCGAGCCCCAGCAGGGCATACATGATCCCGAGCGCCAGCCGGATTCTCACGCTTCGGCGTCCGACATGGGGGACGATGGGCATGTCAGTTCTCCTGCGCCTTGCGGAACTCGACCTTCTTCAGAATCCGCAGTTGCAGCACCGTGAAGACAATCAGCGCCAGTCCGAGAATCCAGGCCATGGCCACGGCCCGGCTGTACCGCAGATACGCGTACGCCTCCATCCAGATGCGCAGGGCCAGGACCATGGTCTCCTGCGCCGGACCGCCGCCGGTCATCACCAGGATGTTGCCCATGTTCTGGAAGGTGTTGATGAACGCCGCGACGAAATTGATAAGGAAATTTAGGGGACAGACCCCAAAATTTTCCTTAACCGCCACCCTTCATCGGATACACTTAACCGATGGAAATTTAGGGGACTGACCCGAATGGCGCTAACTTAAGCCGATTCCCTTGTTTTTCTGTAGCGGGACTTG
>CAYWKN010000100.1:0-8575 GCA_964458765.1 uncultured Verrucomicrobiota bacterium | reverse complement strand
CAGGTCTTCTCGATCGCATGCGAGATGTCCGACAGCCGCCCCCCCGCTCTGGCTTTCGCCATCCCTTCCCGCAGCGCCTGCTCCGTCGTCCGCACCAGCCGGACCACGTCCGGATCCGTCACCCCGACCATCACCGTCGTCGCCGTATCCCCGATATACCCCTCGTACACAACCCCGACGTCCAGGCTGACGATCTGCCCCATCTCGATCCGGCGGTCGCACGGTATGCCGTGTACCACCTCCGCGTCGATCGAGAGGCATACGTTCCCGGGATACCCCCGGTACCCGAGAAACGCACTGCGGCATCCCAGGGCCTCCATCAGCGAAGCTGCCTTCCCGTCCAGCCACTTCGTACTCACCCCGGGCGCCACCAGCCGTGCAATCTCGTCCCGCACCCTCGCCGCCATCCGCCCGCTCGCGCGCATCTTCTGCAACTCGTCGCGGTTCTTGATGACGATCATCGGGGCGCCGCCTCCTCCGTCACGCCCAGGATTTCCGCCACCGTCTCCTGCCTGGGCCTGGCCGAATCCACGCGAACCAGCACGCCTTTCCTGTCATAGAACGAAATCAGACTCTCCGTCTGCCGCGCATACACATCCAACCGGTTCAGAACCGTGCTCTCCTGGTCATCCGCCCGCTGGTACAGTTCCCCGCCGCAGATATCGCACACCCCCGCCTGACGCGGCGGGATGTTGACAACATGATACCCCTGGCCGCATTTCCGGCACACCCGCCGTCCCGCCAAACGCGAAATCAGCAGCTCCCGCGGCGCATCCAGCAGGAAAACCCTGTCAATAGCCGCGCCCCGCCGCTCCAGCATCTCGTCCAGCATCCGGGCCTGGTCCAGAGTCCGCGGAAACCCGTCGAACATGTACGATCCGTCGCCACTGCCCCGGTCGAGCCGTTCCTCCACCAGATCCAGAATCACGGCGTCGGGAACCAGTTCCCCCCGCTTCATGTACGTTTCCGCCTTACGCCCCACCGGGGAGCCGGCTTTCACCGCCTCGCGCAACATGTCGCCGGTGGAAACATGCACGAACGGACTGGCCGCCCGGATTCCCTCGGCTATCGTTCCCTTCCCGGCACCGGGCGCCCCTAGCAAGATAATCGTCTTCACAATCGCTTCCCGATCTACACCATCAACGGCGCGCGCGCAGGCGCCCCTTGGTCAAGAAACCGTCGTAATGCCGCATCAGCAGGTGCGATTCCACCTGCCGCATCGTATCCAGCATTACGCCGACGATAATCAACAGGCTCGTCCCGCCGAAGAACGAGGACACCAGCCAGGGTACGCTGAATTGCCGGTTCATCACCGTCGGAATCACGGCAATCACCGTAAGGAACAAGGCGCCCGCCAGCGTGATCTTCGTCATCGTCGAATCCAGGAATTCCGCCGTGGGACGCCCCGGCCGGATGCCCGGAACATACCCGCCGTACTTCTTGAGATCATCGGCAATCTGCACGGGGTTGAACTGCGTCGCCACCCAGAAGTAGGAGAAAAAGAGGATCATGATCCCGTACAGGATCATGTACAGACCCGCATCCATGGTCAATGCGTCCGCCATCCGCTGGGCGAACCCGACCGGGATCCGGCGCAGGATGATCGCCGGAAACATGAGGATCGACTGCGCGAAGATGATCGGCATGACGCCGGAATAGTTGACCCGGAGCGGCATGTACGTGCTCTGCCCGCCATAGACCTTGCGGCCCACCACGCGCTTGGCATACTGGATCGGGATCTTCCGCTGCCCCTGCGTCAGCGCGATGGTGCCCGCCACCACCAGAAACAGCATGACCAGAAGTCCCACGAGGTAAAACGGCGAGAACTGCCGCGAACCATCCTCCGTCGCCCGGAACATGTGCGTCATGGCCAGGGCCGCGGCGGGCAGCCGGCTCACGATACCCTCCGTGATGATCAGCGAAATGCCGTTGCCGATGCCGCGCTGCGTGATCTGCTCGCCGAGCCACATGATCAGCATGGTTCCCGTCGTGGTCGTCAGGATGGTCATCAGGCGGAAACCCCAGCCGGGATTCATGACGATCTGGCGCGAGATGCCCAGCGCCTCCGGATGTTCCAATGTCCGCGCCAGCGCGTAGCCCTGGACCAGGCACAACAGCACCGTCAGATAGCGGGCATATTGGGTGATCTTCTGCCGGCCGGCATCGCCTTCCCGCGCCAGACGCCCCAGCGAGGGGATGATGGCCGTCAGCAACTGCAGGATGATGGAAGCGCTGATGTACGGCATGATGCCCAGTGCCCCGACCGCGCAATTGCTCATCGCCCCGCCGCTGAACATGTCGATCAGCCCGAGCAGGCCGCCGCCCACACGGCTCTGGATGTCATGAATCACCTGCTGGAGCGCCACGGCATCCACGCCGGGCGTCGGCACATTCGCCACGAGCCGGCAGACGAAAATGAGGCCCATGGTGAACAGGATCCGGGCCCGCAACTCCGGAATCTTGAAACTGTTTGCAAATGCCGAAAGCATGACTGGACAACCTTATGCCGAATGAATGATTTCGCAGCGGCCGCCGGCTCCCTCGATCTTCGCCTTGGCCTCCGCGCTGAAGGCGTGCGCCTTCACAACCAGTTTCTTTGCCAGGGCGCCAGCACCGAGGATCTTGACGCCATTCAGGCTGCCTTTCGCAAGCCCGGCGCTCTTCAGGAGCTCAGGCGTCACTTCCGCCCCGTCCGCGAAAACCTCCAGGGCCGCCACATTGACCGGAACGTATTCCCGGCGGTGGATGTTCGTGAATCCGCGCTTCGGCAACCGCCGGATCAGGCGCATCTGCCCGCCTTCAAAGCCAAGCTTGTGCTTGTGCCCTGAACGCGCGTACTGCCCCTTGTGCCCGCGGCCCGCCGTCTTGCCGAGTCCCGACGCCATCCCGCGCCCCAGACGCTTCTTGGTCTTCCGCGCTCCCGGCGTATTCGTCAACGAATGCAGATTCATAACATCACATCCCGTTTCTCAGTGCCGGCCGCCTACACCCGGGCAGCCGCGATTTCCTCACGCGAACGCAACTGCTGCAGCGCGTCCACCGTCGCCTTCACCACATTGACCTTGTTCCCGCTGCCCAGGGACTTCCCCAACACATCGTGCACACCGGCCAATTCCAGAACCGCGCGCATGCCGCCGCCCGCGATCACACCCGTACCCGGCGAGGCCGGCTTGAGCATCACGCGCCCGCCGTCGCACTGGCCGAGAACTTCATGGGGTATCGAGCGATCCTTCAGGGTGACGGAAAACAGATTCCGCCGGGCGATATCCCCGCCCTTGCGAATCGCATCCGCCACTTCGTTGGCCTTGCCGAATCCGTACCCCACCTTCCCCTGACGGTTCCCGACCACAACGATCGCGCTGAAACTGAACCGCCGTCCACCCTTGACAACCTTCGCGCAGCGGTTGACAAACACCACGCGTTCCTCGACATCCGAAGATGGAGCCGATCCGCCTTCCACCATGTTTCGTGCTCTTGTCACTACAGCCTGCTCTTTCATAGCCTGTCGGGCTTACAACTTGAATCCTGCTTCACGCACCGCGTCCGCGATCGCCTTCACGCGACCGTGGTACTTGAAACCTCCACGGTCAAAAACGACTTCCTGCACCCCGATCTGTTTCGCCAACTCGGCCATCCGCTGGCCGATGGCCTTGGCGCCTGCCAGATTCTTGTGGCCGGCACCGTCCTTGCCCGCCGATGAAACCATCAGCAGTGTCTTGGCCGCCTCATCGTCCACAAGCTGCGCATAGATGTGCTTGTTCGACATCATGACGCTCAACCTCGGCCGCGCCGCCGTGCCGCGCACGACACGCCGGATGCGCGCATGCCGCCGTTCCCGCCCCGTCTTCCTGTCCACTGTCTTCATAGGTTAGGCCACCGTCTTCCCGGCCTTGCGCCGAACATGTTCACCCTTGTACCGGATGCCCTTGCCCTTGTAAGGCTCGGGCGGATACGACGCGCGAATCCGCGCCGCCACATCGCCCACCAATTGCTTGTCGGGCCCGCTGACCGTGATGATGCTTTCCTTGACCGCGAACAGGATCCCCTTGGGAGCCTGGAATTCCACGGGATGGGAATACCCGATGGTCATCGTGAGCTTGCCACCCTGCACCGCCGCGCGGAATCCCACGCCCTGGAGTTCCAGGTCAATGGAATACCCCTTGGACACGCCTTCCATCATGTTGGCGACAAGGCTGCGCCCAAGACCATGCAGGCTGCTGCCGGTATCCGCGTCACCCTCCGACGTCACCACCATCTGACCGTCCTTGACGGCCGCACACACCGTCGGCGGCAGTTCCATTGCCAACTCGCCCTTGGGGCCCTTGGCCGAAACACGCCGACCATCCACCTGAACGGTCACGCCGGCCGGAATCACCACCGGTTTCTTGCCGATTCTTGACATTCTCGTCCCCTGTTTACGCCTGTTCCAACCGGAGCCTCAACCGCCCCGGTTCCCATTCCGCCCTACCGGCAGGCTTACGCCTACCAGACCTGGCACAACACCTCGCCTCCGACACGCTTCTCGCGCGCCTCCCTGTCCGTCATCAATCCCTGCGGCGTGCTCAGGATCGCCATCCCCATGCCTCCCAGAACCCGCGGGATCTTGTCAAATCCCACATAGCGGCGCAACCCGGGACGGCTGATCCGGCGCAGACCCTTGATCACGGGCTTACGGTCCACACCATACTTCAGGGCCACCCGCAGGGTCTTGCGGCCGCCTTCGCCTTCGATGGCGCAGTCGCGGACATACCCCTCCCGCTTCAGGATGGCGGCAATCTCGCCCTTCAGGATCGAATGGTCGATCTCGGTCGTCTTGGCGCCCGAATCCGACGCATTCCGTATACGATTCAACATGTCACTAATTGGATCCGACAAACTCATAGACTCTCCATTTCACCAGCTCGCCTTGACCACCCCGGGAATCAGTCCGTTCAGCGCGAGTTCCCGGAAACAAATACGGCAGATCTGGAACTTTCGCATGTAAGCATGTCGTCGTCCACAGCGCTTGCAGCGGTTATAGCGGCGCGAACTGAACTTCGGATCGCGGCTCGCCTTGACTTCCTGTGATATCTTGGCCAAACTTGATTCCTCCTGACGTGGTCTACTTCTGCGACTTCGCGAACGGAATGCCCAGCAGCGCGAGCAGCTCGCGCGCCTGCGCATCCGTCCCCGCCGACGTGACAAGCGTCACGTTCATGCCCTGCACCTTCTTGCACTTGTCCGGATCGATTTCCGGAAAAATCGTCTGTTCGCTGAGACCGAACGTGTAGCTCCCCCGCCCGTCGAACCCCTTGGGGCTCAACCCGCGGAAGTCGCGGATACGCGGCAGCGTGGCATGGATCAGCCTCTCCAGGAACTCGTACATCCGCGGGCCCCGCAACGTCACCTTGGCGCCCACCGGCATGCCTTTCCGGAGCTTGAAATTCGAGATGCTCTTCCGGGCCTTGGTAATCACCGGCCGCTGCCCGCTGATCGCCGCCAGATCGTCCGCGACCGCCTTGATCATGTCCTTGTCCATGGCGGCGTTGAACCCCATGTTCAAGGTCGCCTTGAGCAACCGGGGCGCCTCCATCACGTTCTTGCACCCCAGCGACTTGATCAGCGCCGGAACGACCTCTTTCCTGTACTTCTCCTTAAGTCCCATCATAGAACCACCTTACGCATCCACCGCTTGTCCGCATCGTTTGCATTTCCGCACACGTTTGTCGCCCTCCAGAACGTTCCTGACGCGCGCACCTTTCTTGCACGTCGCGCAAAACACCATGAGGTTCGACAGCGCGATCGCCGCTTCCTTCTTTACAATCCCGCCCTTGGGGTTCGCCTGCGACTTCCGCAAATGTTTGGTCACAAGGTTCACGCCCTCCACGACGGCCCGGCCGCCGCGGGACAACACCTGCAGCACCTTCCCCTGCTTGCCCCGGTCCCGGCCCCGCAACACCACCACATTGTCATTACGTCGGATATTCATGATCCCCTCGTCACAGCACCTCGGGCGCCAGCGAAACAATTTTCATGTAGTTCTTCTCGCGGAGTTCGCGGGCCACCGGTCCGAAAATGCGCGTCCCCAGGGGATTGAGCTTCTCGTCCACCAGCACAACGGCGTTGTTGTCAAACCGCACCGTCGAACCGTCCGGCCGCCGGATCGGCTGCGTGGTCCGCACGATAATCCCGCGGCACACCTGCCCCTTCTTGACCATCCCGGTCGGCTGCGCCTCCTTGACCGCCACGCGAATCACGTCGCCAATATGCGCGTACCGCTTCCGCTGGCCCAGCAGACGGAAACATCGCGCCCTGCGCGCGCCCGTGTTATCCGCCACTTCCAGATCTGTTTCTTCCTGAATCATGGTCTGTCTTCCATGTTATTGACCGGGGGCGGCTTGCAGGATCTGCACCAGACGCCACCGCTTCAGCTTGCTGAGAGGGCGTGTCTCGCAGATCTCCACCTTGTCCCCGACCTTGGCTTCGTTCTTCTCGTCATGCGCATGGTACTTCTTGAACTGCCGCATCTCCTTCCCGTACAGGGGATGCCGTCGCTTGAGTTCCACGCGCACCACAATGGTTTTCTGCATGGCGTCGCTCGTCACGATGCCCGTGCGCCGTTTCCGAATCCCGCGCTTGTTTTCCGTTTCTGCCATCATGCTCAACCCCGCTGACTCTTCTGCTCCCGTGCGATCGTCATGGCCCGGGCGATATCCCGCCGCAGGCTCCGGATCCGTGACGGCTGCTCAACCTGACCCGCCGACTTGCGAATGTTCAGCGCCCGCAGCTCCCGCTGCATGTCCGAACACTGCTGCTCAACTTCCGCTGCGCTCAATTCTCTCAATTTAGCGGCCTTCATGGCTCTCACCGCATTCCTTCGTTGTTCCGGCCCGTCCTACCGGTGCCGCTTTACAAACATGGTCCGGATGGGCAGCTTCGCCGCCGCCAGGCGCAGGGATTCGCGCGCCATCTGTTCCGGTACCCCGTCAATCTCGAACAGCATCGTCCCAGGCAGAATCACCGCCACCCAGAACTCCGGCGCCCCCTTGCCTTTCCCCTGGCGGGTTTCCAGCGGCTTCTTGCTGACCGGCTTGTCCGGGAAAATCCGCATCCAGACCTTGCCGCGGCGCTTCATGTGGCGGTTCATCGCCACGCGGCACGCCTCGATCTGCGTGGCCTTGACCCACGCCCGGTCCAGGGCCTTCAACCCGTACTCCCCGAAGGCCAGCGTATTGCCCGTCTGCGCGTCGCCGCGCCGGCTCCCGCGCTGCACCATCCGGTGCTTGACCCTCTTAGGCATAAGCGGCATTGGAACGTCCCCTTACTGCCTTTTCCGGCTCTTCCTTGTCCTTGCAGATCCAAACCTTGACACCGATCTTCCCCGCTGTCGTATGCGCCTCCGCAAACCCGTACTCGATGTTCGCGCGCAACGTGTGCAGCGGAATCGTGCCTTCCTTGTACCACTCCGTACGGGCCAGCTCGGCGCCTCCCAGCCGCCCCGCGACCTTCAGACGCACACCCTTGACCCCCAGATCCATCGCCATCTTGATGGCCCGCTTCATGGCGCGCCGGAACGATACGCGACGCTCCATCTGCAGCGCCACGCTCTCCGCCACCAGTTGCGCGTTGGTATCCGGATTGCGGATCTCCCGGATCTCCAGATAGACATCCTTGCCGCTCATCTTCGCGAGTTCCTCGCGAATCCGGTCCAGATCCTGGCCTTTCCGCCCGATCACAATCCCCGGCCGCGCCGTGCAAATCGTCATGCGCACACGGTTGGCATACCGCTCGATGACAATGTCGGCCACAGCCGCCGCCTTCAGGCGCTTCTTCACAAGATCGCGGATCTTGAGATCCTCGATCAGCATCGGTCCGCAGGACTTCTTATCGGCAAACCAGCGTGATTTCCACGCCTTGCTCACCGCGATCCGCAGACCAACAGGATTGGTTTTCTGTCCCAAAACGTTGCTCCTTTCCACTCGTCCGGGTTACGGACGCTCACTCCTCATCCGTCAACACCACCGTAATGTGGCTGGTCCGTTTCCGGATCCGACTCACCATGCCCCGCGAACGGGCCCAAAAACGCTTCATCGCAGGCCCCTCCCCGATCGTCGCCTGCTTGACCTTCAAATCCTCGGCCGAAAGTTTCGCGTTGTTCTCCGCGTTGGCCACCGCCGAGCGAATCGTCTTCTCCAGTTGATTCGCCGCCTTGCGCTCGCTGAACTGCGCGATCTTCAACGCATCCGCGACGGGCAATCCCTGGATGGCCCGTGCCATGTCGCGCGCTTTCCGCGGCGACATTCGCACATACTTCGTTACTGCTTTGACTTCCATTGCCTCCGCTCCTACTCCTTCGCGCCGGCCACCCGCACAACCCGGTCTCCCGTCACCGGGAACTCCCGGCCCGCCCTGCGCACCACCGCGCCGGTGATCGTCGAACGAACATCCACCACTCTCAACTTCGCCACCAGTTTCCCGCCACGCATGGCGGCCAACTGCATCCCCGGCCGCAACCCCTGTTGCCGGCCGGCGCCAATCACAACCATCCCGAGCGACTCATTCGCGTCCAGAATCCCCAACTCCCCCGCGGTCACCC
>CAYWKN010000099.1:0-8630 GCA_964458765.1 uncultured Verrucomicrobiota bacterium | reverse complement strand
CCGCGCCGGCGCGGACGGCTTCCACATAGCTGGCGGAGGCCATGCCGCTGGTCATGTGCGAATGGACCTGGATCGGGACCTTGGTCTCGCGGATGAGGGCCGACACGAGGCGTTCCGCCGAGATGGGCGAAAGGATCCCCGCCATATCCTTGATGCACAGCGAGTCAATGCCCATGGCGATCTGTTCCTTGGCGATCGCCACATAGGCATCGACAGTGTGGACCGGGCTGACGGTATAACTGATGGTGCCCTGGGCGTGGCCGCCGTGCTTCTTGACGAACTTGATCGCCTTTTCCAGGTTCCGGGTGTCGTTCAAGGCGTCAAAGATGCGGAAGATATCGACGCCGTTTTCGCACGCCAGGGAGACGAACCGTTCGAGAATGTCGTCGGCGTAGTTCCGGTAGCCGAGGATATTCTGTCCGCGCAGGAGCATCTGGAGCGGGGTCTTCTTGGCATGGCTCTTGATGATGCGCAGGCGTTCCCACGGATCCTCGCGCAGGAAGCGCAGGCAGACGTCGAACGTGGCGCCGCCCCAGACTTCGAGAGAGTAATAGCCCACGTTATCGATCACGTCCAGGATCTTGACGATGTCATCCGTCCGCATGCGGGTGGCCCAGAGCGACTGGTGCGCGTCGCGGAGGGTGGTGTCGGTGATCCGCAGCGGGATGCGGTTGATGACGGCGGGGGGAGGGGTTTCCTTGGCGGCAGCTTTTTTCCTCGGCATGATGGATCCTTTCGCTGAGATTACTTGAACCGTCCCATGGCGGCGAATTTCTCGAACCGCCGTTTCACAACTTTTCCTGTCGAGACGTGGCGCAACTTGTCGAGATGCTTTTCCAAGGCCTTCTTGACGGCCTTCATGGTGGCGGGGTAGTCACGGTGGGCGCCGCCGACGGGTTCGGGGATGATTTCGTCAATCACCTTGAGAGACAAGAGGGACTTGGCCGTGATCTTGAGGGCGTTGGCGGCTTCGGGGGCTTTGGTGCCGTCGCGCCACAGGATCGAGGCGCAGCCTTCCGGTGAGATGACGGAATAGACGGCATGGCCCAGCATGAGGATCGCGTCGCCCACGCCGATACCAATGGCGCCGCCGCTGCCACCTTCGCCGGTGACGATGGCGACGATGGGAGTGTGCAGCGAGGCCATTTCGAGAAGGTTGCGGGCGATGGCCTCGGCCTGTCCGCGTTCCTCGGCTTCGGCTCCGGGAAAGGCCCCCGGGGTATCGATGAAGGAGACTACCGGCAGGCGGTATTTCTCCGCCAGTTTCATCAGGCGCAGTGCCTTGCGGTAGCCTTCGGGGCAGGCCTGGCCGAAGTTGCACTTGATCTTCTCCTCGAGGTTCTTGCCCTTCTGGTGGCCGATCAGGACGACGCGGTGCTTGTCAATGGTCGCCAAGCCTCCGATCATGCCGTGGTCGTCGCCGAACAGGCGATCGCCGTGCAGTTCGATGAACTCCGAGCAGACGCCTTCAATGAAATCCCGGATGAGCGGCCGTTCCGGGTGGCGGGCGACCTGGACGGTCTGCCAGGGAGTCAGTTGGGAATAGATTTCCTTCAGTGCGTTCTGGCGTTCCGCCTCCAGTTTGGCGATTTCGCTCTGGACGGCGGCCGAGGGTTCGGGATTCTGGCTTTTCAGACCGGAAATCTTGTCCTCGATGTCGCTGACGGGTTTTTCAAAATCCAGGTAGGTCATGGTTGGTTCCTTCTGACAACCCTATGGCATCCGGTTTGCGGCCCGTATTCCTCAATGGGTGCAGTATTTCAAAAGCCTGTGGAGAGTGTCTTTCAACTGTTTTCGCGGAACGATGAGATCCACGAACCCGTGATCCAGAAGATACTCGGCGGTCTGGAAGCTGTCGGGGAGCTTCTGCTTGATGGTTTCCTCGATTACGCGCCGTCCGGCGAAACCGATGAGGGCGCGCGGCTCGGCGATGTGGATGTCGCCGACCATGGCGTAACTGGCGGAGACGCCGCCGGTGGTGGGGTCGGTCATCACGGAGATATAGGGCACACGGGCTTCGCGCAGAAGCGCCAGCACGGCGCAAGTCTTGGGCATCTGCATCAGCGAGATGATGCCTTCGTGCATCCGGGCGCCGCCGGAGGCGGAAAAGACGATGAACGGCTGCTTGTGCTTGAGGGCATACAGGCCGGCTTGCAGGAACTTCTCGCCCGTGCCGCTGGCCAGGCTGCCGCCCAGGAAGCGGAAATCCATGATGGCCACGGTGACCTTGATGCCGTTCAGCTTGCCGGAGCCCGTGACGATGGATTCCTTCAGATCGGTCTTGTCGCGGGTCTCGGCCGCCTTGTCGGCGTAGCTGCCCTTTGCATCGGAGAACTTGAGCGGGTCATTGAACGAGATCCGGCCGGCAATCTCCTTGAAGGACTTCGGATCGAGGAGGGTTTCGACCCGCTCCTTCCAGGTCATGCGCTCGTGGTAGTTGCACTCGCCGCAAACCTTGAGATCCTTCTCCCACTCGGCCTTGTAGATATGGGCCTTGCAGGAGGGACACTGGATCCAGATGTCTTCCTTGGGTTCCGGCTTGGCGACCGGCGTCTGCTTTTTGATGAACCAACCCATGAGCCGTCGTGCCTCCTGTGTGGTAAGACCTGTTGCGTCTTGGTTCCGGGATAGGTAGCACGGCGGCAGGCAGGAACTCAAGAAAAAACGAGAGGCTTGCTGTAAATGACCCGTGCATCTCCGGGCATGTAGAAGTCCGGCACGCGGGCGGATTCCCGGTATCCGGTGGCCAGATAGAATCCGCGCGTGGAGTCGTAAGTGCTTCTGCCAGAGGTTTCTATGATGACAAGCCTGCCCTTGGCACGCCGGATGGAGCGTTCGGCAAACTCCAGCAGGGCGCGGCCGTAACCGCGTCCCTGGTGTTTGGGCGAAATACCGATCCAATAGATGTCATAGGTCCCCATGGTGCAGGGAGTGGGGCCGAAGCAGATCCACCCGACAGGCTTTTCCCCCTCCATGAGGGAGAACGACTGATAATGGCCGTTTGCGCCGTCCCGGATGGCATCGTCGAGGACTTCACGGGCCACCTGCATCTCCCCCTCGTGGAAAAAGCCTGTATTCCGCATGAAACGAAGGATGGGATCCCTATCCTGTGACTCCGTTCGCCGGATGCGATACGGGGTGGCATGGGTCGCAGCCCGTTTGCTCGGCTTCGGGGTGGGTGCCGGGAGGAGGGTGGTGCCGCGCGAAGCAGCATTATTGACGATAGTTTTGACGAATTGACGGAAGGGGACGCCAGCGGCGGCAAGGGAGGCGGCAAACCCGCTCTCGGGTGCAATGTCGGGATTGGGATTCACTTCGAGAATGACGAAACCGCCCTGTCCATCCATGCGGAAGTCAACCCGGGCATAATCGCGGCAGCCGACAGCCTGCCATGCCCTCAGGGCTGCCGTGCGGATGGCGCGCGCGATGGAAGGCGCGAGGCGTGCCGGGACGACGCGCACCGTGTTGCGGTACTCGAACGAATCCGGGCGCCACTTGGCCGAGTAATCCACGATGCGCGGCCGGCGGGCGCCGTAGTTGCGGAACTCGATTTCCGAAATGGGAAGGAGCCGCAGCCGGTTGCCCTGTTCCAGAATGGCAACGTTCAGTTCACGGCATCCGAAGAACGATTCCACGAGAGCCGGTTGGCGGAAAAGCCGGTGCAACTTGCGGATCGCGGAACACAGGGCCCGGAAATCCCCTTGGATGACGGATCCCGAATGAATTCCCTCGCTGGCGTCGGCGGAAGCAGGTTTGACGATCCATGGGGGTGGCGGAAGACTGTGTCTGTCCGGAGTTTGGCCCGGGGCAACGACCCGGCCGGACGGGACGGGGAGTCCTGCGGCCTGCAGCACTCCCTTGGTGCGCCACTTGTGGAGGCAGAGGGTCTGGGAAAGGCTGTCATTGCCGGTGCAGGGCTTGCGAAAGGCGTCGCAAAGCGTTGGAACCTGCATGGCTTCGGCCGTTCCGCCTTCCTCGAAGTTCTCGACCAGGTTGAAGACCACGGTTTCCGGCGCGGACTCGAGGATGCGGGGGATATCCGACAGCCGCGCGGCGGCCGCCGTGCGATGGGGGATGGAGAGTTCCTTCAGGGCGGCGGCCACGGAAGCCACTTCGTCCATGACACCGGCATCGCTGGCGGCCGTGAGGCCCGACGGAATTGCGGGAACCGCATGATGGAGGATCAGGACGGATTCGCCGGGAGCTTTCATGTGGAAGCCGGAATGCGGCGCAGGGCGCTGGAGAGGATCGCGCCGATCAGCCCGGCGTAGGGCATGCCTTCCTGCGCGGCGATCATGGGCAGATCGGAGTGGCCCGGATTCAGGCCCGGCAACGGATTGACTTCCATAAAGGCCGGTTGGCCGTCGCGATCCATGCGGATATCCACGCGTCCTGTATCCCGCAGTTCCAGGGCCTTGTAGGATTCGAGGGCGAGCTTTTCCACGGCGGCGATGTCGGGGGAGCGGGCAGGGCGGCGGTAATCGACGAAATCGTCGCACTTTTCCTTGATCTCAAAGGAATAGATCGAGGTCTCGGCATGGGGCCGTATGACGACTTCCATGGTACCCAGCACACGGGCCTCGGCGCCGGTCCCCAGGATACCGACGGTGAACTCGCGGCCGGGCAGATACTCCTCCACCAGGACGGGTTGGCTGTGCCGGCGCAAAAGGCTGGCGCACACCTCCCGCAACTGTTCCGGAGACTCCAGCCGGGAAGCCTTGTCAATGCCCTTCCCTGTGCCTTCGGCAATCGGCTTGGCGAAGAGCGGGTAGGGCAGGTCCACGTGCCGGCACTCCTGTTCGGACCGGACCACGTGGAACCGCGGGGTATGCAGGCCTGAGGCATACACGATCCGTTTTGCCACGGCCTTGTCCAGTGTGACCGCGCAGACCAGCGGGTCCGAGAACGTGTAGGGGATGTCGTAGATCTCCAGGAGGGAGGGGACCTGCGCCTCCCGGCTGCGCCCACCCATTCCCTCGGCGAAGTTGAACACCAGGTCCCAGCGTTTCCCGGCGACCAGCTGAGCGCACAGCGCCTTGACGTTGCCGATCCTCACAGGTTCATATCCCAGTCCGCGGATGGTGTCTTCCAGCGCCTGGATGGTGACGTCGGCGTCAAACTCCGCGACATCCTCCTCGGAGTATCCGAGGGCGAGGTAGTCGCTGCGCAGGTCGTAGGTCATTCCAATTCTGGTTTTCACGCAGGGCCTTTCCCTGAGGGGGAGGGGCCGGAGCGGGCGGGCCTCCGGCCGACAGAGTGTCATCCGCCGCTTTCCGCCATCAGCGACTGGAGCAGCAGGCTGAATTCCGGGTGGGAGTCGGCATCCTTCGCCCGGTGTGTCTTGCGGGAGGCGCGGCGCTTCTGCCGGTTCGCCCCGGCGGGGGTGATGACGGACGAATGGCCGGCGGCCAGTTCCCAGACGCCCGGGGCGGCGCTCCTGGCGCTGCCGGGGGCGCGGGTGTGTGTTTCGCGCATCATCGGCTCGGGATAGTTCACGAGCATTCCTTCGTAGTTCCGGAGCACGGTATGACTCGGGCTCATGGAGACAACGTAGTTCGGCAGGATGGGGATCTTGCCGCCGCCGTGCGGCGTATCCACCACGAAGGCCGGTATGGCCAGGCCGCTCAGGCGTCCCCGCAGGTATTCCATGATCTCGATGCCGCGGCTGAGGGGGGTCCGGAAATGCTCCACGCCCCGGACCAGATCGCACTGGAAGAGGTAGTAGGGGCGCACGCGGCTGCGCACAAGGGCGCGGCAGAGTTTCTCCATGACCTGCGGTGAATCGTTGACGCCCTTGAGCAGGACGCTCTGGTTCCCCAGCGGGATACCGGCATTCGCCAGCCTGGCGCAGGCCGCCTGCGCTTCGGGGGTGACCTCGTTGGGATGATTGAAATGCGTGTTGACCCAGACCGGGTGATACTTGGCCAGCATCTGCGTGAGTTCATGCGTGATCCGCTGCGGCAGGACCACCGGCACCCGCGTGCCGAGGCGGATGATCTCCACGCTCGGAACGGAGCGGACGGCCATCAGGATGCGCTCCAGCAGCGAGGAGGACATGGTCAGCGGATCGCCGCCGGAAACAATCACGTCCTTGATCTCCGGGTGGGCGCGCAGGTACGAGACGATCTCGTTCAATTGCGGCACCGAGATGGAGGACTCCTGATATCCCGCCACGCGCTTGCGGGTGCAATGGCGGCAATACATGGAGCACATGGTGGTGGCCATCAGGAGGGCGCGGTCGCGGTAGCGGTGCACAAGGCCGGGGACCGGCATGTCCTCTTCCTCCTCCAGCGGGTCGGCATGCAGGAAGTCGGGGGCGTACAGTTCCTGCCCCTGGGGAACGCTCATCAGGTACACGGGGTCCGACAGGTCCGCGGTCTTGATGAGGGAGGCATAGTAGGGGGTGATCGCCATCGGGTACTTCTCGGAGACCTTGGCGATTCCGGTGTTGGAGCGCAGGGCTGGGAAGAAGTCGGTGAGTTCCTGAAACGTGCGGATGCGATTCCGGATCTGCCAGCGCCAGTCGTTCCATTTCGGGTGCTGCTGGGCCGTCCCGGAAACGACAGCGGTGAGGGAGTTCGTGGTTCCGGAACTGGAAGGCTCCGTCTTGTCCGCCGTAAGCGGAGGTTCGTCTTTTCCTGTCAGTGTTTCGTTTGCTATTTCGCCATTCATGTTCTCAATTCTCCTGAAATCCGCGCCTTGGGCGCCATCTTCTCCTACAACCATCATTCCTACATGCCTTCGGATCCAACGGGAAGGTCGGTCTACACGGCGCACCTCAGATGTTCGGTAATACCTGTTGTGAGAGCCTCGCAGGAAGCCTCCAGCTTTTCCACCACTTCGGCGGGCGGCAGGATGTTCAGGGCCGCCGTGACAAATCCCAGGATGGTGCCGGAAGTGATCACGGCGCCGAGCCGCCGTGGTGCGGGCGTGGGGGTTGCGGGTGGCGTCCCGGCCGGCGGTGCGATTGCGAGTTGCTGATCCAGCAGGTCCCAGTATCTGGAAAATGCCTGTTGAAGCTCGGGGTACAGTTCCTTGCGCGCGGCGAGAATACCCTGTCCCTGCAGGAGGAGCAGGAAGAGGTTCTGGTGGCTGCGGAAGACTGCCGAGTGGGACTTGACGATGGCGGTGACGGCTTCGCGGCGGGTGGCGGGATGTGCTGTGGCGGCCGCGAGTTTGTTTTCCAGTTCTGCGATGGCCGCGTGGACCAGGGAGGCGAGGATCGCATGCTTATCGCGGAAATGACGGTAGAAAGTACCTTTGCCGACATCGGCCTCTTCCGTAATATCCTCGATGGCGCAGCCATCGAATCCTTGGGAATTGAAAATGGTCAGCGCTGCGCGCAGCAGGCGCTCATGGGTGACGGAGGCCCTTCTGGCCGCCCTGCCACCCCCTCGTTTTGGCTCTGGATCATCCATTTTCTACAACCGCTCAGTCATTTGTGACCATCTTGGTCACATCCATCAGGACATTACCACCGATATGAACTCCCTCTGCATCGGACCACAATCTATTGTGGTACAGGAATGACCTTGTTTTGAGAGGGAACTTAGTCGCTGCTGACCAGTTCGTCAACAGTGATTCTTCAATTTTTAATCTTTTTTTATGATGGTGGACATGTTTGACGCGCTGACAGGAGGAGCACGTTGCGAGAAGTCAACAATCAGGTGTGGAAAGAACAGGGTTACCGGTCGTGCTGTTCATGGGCTGGCGATGAGGCCTGAATTCAGCATGTGAAAAACTTAACGTTAAATGTTTGACAGCGAAATGAAGTTAGTGATATTTTCGCTTTTCACTTTTTTGGGCGAGCCATGTCGGAAGTCATTCAACATTCTCAGCCGCGGATACCGCAATCGGTGGTGCGCCGGTTGTCCAAGTATCTGACACAGGCGCAGCGGTTGCGCGAAGCGGGTGTGGAGTGGGTGTCCTCGGCCGAGTTGGGCGAGTCGCTCGGGCTTACCAGTTCGACGGTGCGGCAGGATCTTTCGCACATTGATTTTTCCGGAATCTCCAAGCGGGGATATCTGACGGCGGGTCTGGAGGCGGCGCTGGCGGCGACACTGGGTGCGGATCATGAAATCTGCTGCGTGGTGGTGGGCGCCGGCAATCTCGGGCGCGCACTGGCGTTGCACGAGGAATTTGCACGGCAGTCGTTCCGGATTTGCGGAATCTTCGACAACGGTGCGGCGGTGGTCGGCAAGAAGGTGGGGCGGTTGGTGGTGCAGCCGATGGATGATCTGCCGGGCGTGGTCTGCGGACAGGATGTGGATATCGGGATCGTGGCGGTGCCGCATCACGCGGCCCAGCAGGTTGCCGACCGGTTGATTCTGGCGGGGGTCCGCGGGCTGCTGAATCTGACGACGGCGCATCTGCTGGTGCCGCGCAAGGTATCGGTGGTGGATGCGCGGGTGCTGGCCAGTTTGCGCGAGCTTGCCTACGCGCTGAAAATCAGCGAACCCCGCGCGGCGGTCGCGGGCGGCGCTGCGGCGCTCAAGGGACTTTTGCTAAAGAACAGGAAGGAACAGTGATGAAGAAACCAATGGAACGACTGCGGGACATGCGTCGGAAGGCCGAGCAACCATTAAGCCCCGGGGTTGACAAGGGAAAAAGCGTCCCGACCTCGGAATGAT
>CAYWKN010000098.1:0-8653 GCA_964458765.1 uncultured Verrucomicrobiota bacterium | reverse complement strand
CGCAGGGCTCTCCTCCCCGCCTGTTCCACAACTCTGGAGTAGCTATAAGGGGAACGGGGAAGAACCTGGGCCTCTCTTAGACGGACTGGGGAGTTAGTGTGTGGGGAGCGGCAAGAGCCCAATGGATCTCCCCTCCTTGGAGGGGTCGGGGGTGGGTTGCATGCCGAAGCGGTGTGGCTGTTGAGTCAAGTGCATAGCCCTAATGGGGAATGGGTTGGGGAGGTTCACGGTTCAGCGGTTGGGTGGTTGGGGAATGGACAACTGGAAGCTAAATCATGGCGTTCAAGATCAGCCCTTTGCAGTTGAAAGAGTACGGTGTTGTGGCCGAAATCAAGCAGGATATCGCCCATATTACCGGCTTGACCAACTGCATGAACGGGCAACTCGTTCATTTTGAAGGCGGCAGCACAGGCGTGATCGTGGGGTTCGACGGCACCTACGAACTCGCCATGATCGTCAAGGAAGGTTCCAAGATCAAGCCCGGCGATCGCCTGCATTCCTCGATCGAAAGCTGTACGGTTCCGGTGGGCGACGAATTCATCGGCCGCGTGGTGAACGGGCTTGCGGAACCGATGGACGGCATGGGGCCCGTCAAGCCGACGACGCGGCTGCCGATTTTCGGACATGCGCCGAGCGTGTTGGAGCGCACTCCCCTGAAGGATGCCCTGGAAACAGGCGTCAAGATCCTCGACATGATGAACCCCGTTGGCAAGGGGCAGAGGCAGTTGATCCTTGGCGACCGTGTCACCGGCAAGACGACGATTGCCACCGATACGATCCTGAACCAGAAGGGGAAGGATGTGATCTGCATCTACTGCTGCGTCGGGAAGGCGGAGGCCTCGCTCAACCGGGTGCTGGAGCTGTTCCGGGTCAATGATGTGATGAAGTATTCGATCGTCGTGGCGGCCACGGCGGCGTCTTCGGTGGGGCAGCAGTATCTGGCGCCCTACGTGGCGGCGAGTCTGGGCGAGTACTTCATGAACGAACGCAATCGCGATGTGTTCGTGGTGTTCGACGACCTTACGAAGCATGCCTGGGTGTACCGCCAGATGTCGCTGCTGCTCGAGCGCTCGCCGGGGCGCGACGCGTATCCGGGCGACATCTTCTACCTGCACTCCCAGCTTGTCGAACGGGCCTGCAAGCTCCGGCCGGAACGCGGAGGCGGCTCGATGACGTTTTTCCCGATTGTGGAGACGATCCAGGGTGATGTGACGGGCTACATCCCGACGAACATCATCTCGATGACAGACGGGCAGTTGTATGTCAGTACGCCGCTGTTCACCGAGGGGTTCAAGCCGGCGATTGATATCGGTCTTTCGGTCTCGCGTATCGGAAGCAAGGTCCAGTGGCCCGCCATGCGCAAGATGGCCGGCATCCTGAGATTGGAGTACATCCAGTTCAAGGAGCTGGAGAAGCTGACGCGGATCAAGGCGGGCATTTCGGAGACGGTGGAGCGGCGCCTCCGCAAGGGACGTGTGGTGGCTGAAATCCTGAAGCAGGACAAGAACGCCCCGGTTCCTGTCGAGGAGCAGGTGATCGTGCTGCAGGCCCTGGCGGGCGGGTTCATGGAGCATCTCGCGCCCGAGCAGGTCAATGCCTACAGCCGCGGGTTGATTGAGAAGATCCGGCGCGAGCGTCCGGACCTGATCGGCATGCTGATCCAGGAAAAGGATTTCAACGAAACGATCAAGGAGGGCCTCCATGAGCAACTCACCGCGTATGGTCGTGGCGCCATTTAAGATCAAGCTCACGGAAAAGGGCACGATCAAGGACATCAAGAAGATGATTGTCCGCATTACCGGACTGCCTTCCTGCCTGAACGGGCAGTTGGTGGATTTCGGCGGGGGGAACCGGGGGATCATCATGGGGTTTGACGAGGAGGATGTGCTGGCATTGCTCCTGGGGGACGATTCCGGCATCCGGCTCGGTCAAACGGTTTCCGGGACCAGCGAGCCTTTCACCATTCCCGTTGGCGATAGCATGATGGGGCGCATGGTGGACGCGATGGGACTGCCGATCGACGGAAAGGGCGACATCCGGGTGGACGCGGTGAAGCCGGTGTTCGCGACATCGCCGCTCATCATCGAGCGCGCGCCCGTGGAGGACTTCCTTCATTCGGGCACCAAGGTGATTGATGCGATGGTGCCGTTGGGGAAGGGGCAGCGGCAATTGATCATGGGTGATCGCATGACCGGCAAGACCACGGTTGCCGTGGATGCGATCCTGAGCCAGAAGGGCCGGAACGTGACCTGCATCTACTGCTGTGTCGGCAAGGCGGTGGTGGGGCTGGAGAAGGTCATCTCGGTGCTGGTGGAACGCGGCGCCTTGAATTACACGGTGATTGTGGCCGCCACCGACAACGCCACGGCGGGAGAGCAATATATTGTGCCGTTTTCCGCGGCGACGATCGGCGATCACTTCATGCGCAAGGGGCATGACGTGCTGGTGGTCTTTGACGACCTGACCAAACACGCGTGGGCGTACCGGCAGTTGTCCCTCCTGCTGGAGCGGCCGCCGGGGCGGGAAGCCTATCCCGGCGATATCTTCTACATCCAGACACAGCTCATGGAACGCGCCGGCCGCCTGAACAAGGAATGCGGGGGCGGCTCCATGACGTTCCTCGGCATTGCCGACACGCTGCAGGGTGATCTGACGGGGTATATCCCCTCCAACCTGATTTCGATTTGCGACGGATTGGTATACATGAGCGCATCCCTCTTCGGGGAGGGGTTGCGTCCGGCGGTCGACTTCAACCTCTCGCTTTCGATCGTCGGCGGACGGTCCCAGGTTCCCATCCTGCGGACGTTGAGCGCATCGTTGCGCCGCGACTACATGCAGTACGTGGAAGTGGCCCGCCTCAGCAAACTGCAGTCGGGACTTTCCAAGGAAGCCGAACATGTGCTCAGGCGGGGGCAGGCCATGGTGGGTGTGCTTCAGCAGCCGCCGTCCAAGCCGGTTCCGATGGCCGAGGTGGCGCTGGTGCTGTTCGCCCTGCGCATGGGGATACTGGACAAGCTTGACGCGCCGGCGCTCAAGGCGTTCCAGTCGGAGATTGGCGAATTCGCGAGACTGCGCGAGGCTGCACTCCTGCAGGCCATTGAAGAAGTGCCGGAATTGACGCCGGCGCTGGAACAGCGGATGACCGCCTTGATCGAGGCGTACTTCGCAAGACCGGCGGCGGCATGAGGCTTGAGAGGAGGGGGGGACGGTGGCGAATTTTTCGCTGAAGATTCTCAATCCGCAGAAGGTGGTGTTTGAAGGGCAGGTCAAGACGGTCTTCTTCCCGGGAGACAGGGGGGAATTCGAACTGATGGCGTATCATGCCCCCATTGTGAGCCTTCTGAAGGCGGGGGAGATCGTGGTTGACTGGGAAACAAGGATCCCGGTCAAGAAAGGGATGGTCAGGTTCCTGGGGGACGAATGCGTTGTCCTGCTCGAGCAGGAGGGCGGGCGGGGCCGGCGAAAGAAGGAACAAGAGTCGGGATGAAGGTTTGAGGGCCGCGGGCAATGAGAAATTTTGTGATATTCCTGGTGATTTTCCTGACGGTATTGGGACCGTCGGCGGTCATTGCCTCGATCGGATACGCCAGTATCCGGGCCTTGGGGCGGAATCCGTCGGCGGCCAACAAGATCCTGCAGGCGATGATTATTTCGCTGGTGTTTGCCGAGGCCATCGCGGTGATTGCCCTGCTGGTTCTGTTCCAGTTGTTCGGGCGATAAGACAAGGGGGATTGAAGTCCCCGCGGGGAAGGCGTATTCTGAAGGCTTGTGAGAGCAATGCGGTCCTGTAACCGGTGGAGGGTAGGGATATGGGGATAATGTTGTATCTGATCCTGATCCAGGCGGCGGCGCTGGCGGTGGCCATATTCGCGTTACGGCAGATTCTGCTGCGCGACACCCTGAAGGCTGTGGCCAAGCTCCGGGACGCGGAGGGCGAACTCGGGAAGAAGGAAGAGCAGGTCCGCAAGCGGATTGAGGAAAACGAGGCGGAATTCCGGCGCCTGAGCGCCGAGGCCCAGGAGAACCTGGCGCGCTCGCGCGAAGCGCTGGAAAAGGAGATGGCGCAAACCCGCGAGACGTTGATGGGCGAGGCCAAGAAGGAGCGGGACAGGATCCTGGAGGATGCGGCCCGCAGCAAGGAGAAGATCAGGGCGGAACTGGCCCGGGAAGCGGCGGTCAAGGTCCTCGAAGACGCCGGGCGGGTATACGAAATGGTGTTCAGCCGCGAACTCGGCGAAAAACTGGACCATGCCTTCCTCGACGAATTGCTCGCGGCCCTCGATGATATGGACGGCGCCAGCATTACGGTGGATGCCGGAAACATCGAAGTGGCCTGCAGCCATCCGCTGGACTCCGCCCACAGGGACCGGATTAAGACGCTGGTTTCGTCCAAGTTTGGCGTAACCCTGGATGTCCGGGAGGCCGTCGTGCCGGAACTGATCGCCGGAGTCCGGATCAAGCTGGGCAGCCTTGAAATTGACGGCAGTCTGGCGAACCGGTTCCGCGAGGCGATCGAACAGTTGAAGAATGAGCAATTGTAACTCCGGAACCAGCGGCGCCGATGGCGTCCGGGAGGCAGGCCGATGCCGTTGCTGAGTCAGCTCAGGAAGGAACTGCGATTCAATGCGGAGTTCCTGCAGTTGATCCAGACCCTGAAGAATATCGCGGCTTCGCAGTACCACACGCTGGAGCGCGAGAAGGAGCGGTTTGCGGAGTTCATGGATGAGTTCGCGGGGTTCTTCCGCGTCGTGGACATGGTGGACGTCGATGCTCCGCTGGTCCGCGCCACGACGGACACGGTCGGCATCGTGATGGTCACCTCCGACGCGGGATTCATGGGCGGGCTGAATGCCGGTGTGATCGAGGGCGGTTTCGATGCCCAAGGCGACCTGCCGAACGAGAAGGTGCGGCTGATCGTTATCGGGGACAAGGGCGCCGGCAAGCTTGGTGAGGCGGGGCGGGAGTTCAAGGCGTTTCCCGGCATCACCCCCGAAACCCGGCTGGAACAGGCCTTGGAGATACGGGACTACCTGGTGCAGGAGGTTTCCGAAGGGCGGATCGGCAAGGTTGTGTTGATCCACCCGCGGCCGGTATCCTTCACGCAGCAGACCATAGACACGATGCTGATCCTGCCGTGCGGCGAGCTGTTTGACCGGGAGAGCCAGACGGAGATCTCGGTCCACGCCAGGAAGAGCGGATTGGTGGCGGACGCGCGCAAAGTCGTGGTGGAGTCGGCCTACCGCGACATGGTGGAGTATCTGGCCGGCATGTGGGTGGCGTCGAAGCTCTTTGAGGTGTTTGAGGACAGCAAGCTGGCTGAATTCGCGGCGCGGGCGATGCACCTGGAGGACAGCGCCCAGAAGCTAGAGAAGGATCACAAGAAGGTCAAGCACCAGTGTTTCCGCGCGGCGCATGAACTGGTGGACAAGAGCATGAGGGAGTCGTTCTCGTCGCGGAAGAAGAAACGCAAAGTGGCGTGAGGATCGCGGGGAGGCAACAACGAGGTGAACCATGAATGAGACGGCTGCGAAACTGAAACAGGGGCGGGTGGTGGCGGTACAGGGGCCTGTCGTGGATGTGAAGTTCCAGACCACCGATGACATGCCCGACCTGCATGAGGTCGTTCAGGTCAAGACGTTCGACAAACGCCTTCTCACGCTGGAGGTGGCCGAGCACCTCGAGGGCAACATGGCCCGGTGCATTGCGCTGGCCTCCACCCTCAACCTGCAGCGGAACGCGCTGGCGACATCCACCGGAGATGTGTTGCGCATTCCGGTGGGCGACGCACTGTTCGGCCGGATCATCAATGTCATGGGCGATCCGGTGGACGGCAAGGGCCCGATCAACGCGAGCGAAACCCGCCCGATTCACCGCGATGTGACCAAACTGCGGGTCAATGTGGAATCGCTGTCGGAAAACAAACGCGATGTCATGGAGACCGGCATCAAGATGATTGACCTCCTCTATCCCGTCGTCAAGGGGAGCAAGACCGGGATTCTGGGGGGCGCCGGCTGCGGCAAGAGCGTGGTCATTCAGGAACTCATCCACAACGTTGCCGAGGAACATGACGGCGTGAGCGTGTTCGCCGGGATTGGCGAACGTATCCGGGAGGGCAACGAACTCTATTTCGAATTCGAGCGGGAGGGGATTCTCAAGAAGGTCATCATGGCGTTCGGGCAGATGGATGAACCGCCCGGCGCCCGGTTCGAAGTGGCCAAGACCGGCATCACCCAGGCGGAATGGCTGCAGGAGCAGGGCAAGAACGTCCTCCTGTTCATGGACAACGTCTTCCGTTTCGTCCAGGCGGGTTCCGAAATCTCCACCCTGATGGGGCGGGTGCCGTCGGAAACGGGGTACCAGCCGACGCTGAGTTCGGAAGTGGGCGACCTGCACGAGCGCATCAAGGCCGGCGCGGGCGGCTCGATCTCCGCGTTCGAGGCCGTGTACGTGCCGGCGGATGACCTTACGGACCCCGCCGTCGTGGCGATCTTCAGCTACCTGGACTCGGTTCTGGTGTTGTCCCGCGAGCGTGCCCAGCTTGGCCTGTATCCCGCGATCGATCCGCTGGCGTCCTCCTCCTCCAACCTCGATGTCGCCGTCGTGGGGCAGAAGCACTTCGAGACGGCCCAGGAGGTGGTCCGCATCCTGACGAAGTATGACGAGTTGCGCCGGATCGTGGCGGTCATCGGGATTGATGAATTGTCCCGCGCCGACCGCCTGCTCTATGAGCGCGCGCGCAAGCTGCAGAACTACATGACGCAACCCTGCTTTGTGGCCGAGGCCTACACGGGCCGGAAGGGGCAGTATGTGCAGACGGCGGTGACGATTTCCGACTGCGCCCGCATCATCGAAGGCGCCTACGACGGGCGGGATGAGCGGGAATTCTACATGATCGGGCGCATTCCGTAACGGGCCGGGCGGGGAAGGCATACGATGGCTTCGCAACTCGGAGACATGCTGATCGGCGAGAAGCTGCTTACGGCGGCGGCGTTTGACAGGGCTGTCCAGTTGTCCCGCGAGCGGAACGAGTCGCTGGTCAGGACGCTGATCCGGGAGAAGATGGTTCCGGAGGACCGGCTCTTGCGTGTCATTGCCGTGCAACAGGGCGTGGCCTTTGTTTCCCTGCGCGAGGTGCGCCCGGAAGCCGCCGCGGTGGCCGCCTTGTCGGCGCGCTTTGTATCCCACTACCGCGTAATGCCGGTCCGGCTGGCCTCCGGCGTTCTCACCATGGCGGTGGCCAATCCGTTCGACATGGCCGCCGTGGAGGACATCGAGAGCAGCATGGGGTTGCGGGCCGAGCGGGTTCTGGCGTGCGAGGCGGATGTGCTGGAGGCCATCCGGATCCAGTATGGCGTGGGCGCGGAAACGGTGGAACGCATTCTGGCGGACCAGCCGGAATCCCGCGAGTCGGCGCCGGCGGTGGAATCGCACGACCTGGAGAACAAGGCGGAGGATGCGTCGGTCATCCGGCTGGTCAACCAGTTGCTGCACCAGGCAATTACGGACCGGGCGACGGATATCCACTTCGAAATCTACCGAGACGACATTGTCCTCCGGAGGCGGATTGACGGGGTTCTGTATGACACCTCCGTGTCGCGGCAGACCGCGGCGCTGTATCCGGCCATTGTTTCGCGAATCAAGCTGATGTCGGGGCTGAACATCGTCGAGCGCCGCCTGCCGCAGGACGGCCGGGCCCGCGTGAATATCGGGCGTGAGCAGTTCGATCTGCGCGTCTCGGTTGTTCCGGGAATCCACGGGGAGAATGTGGTGGTCCGCATTCTGCCCACCGTGATGCTTTTCAGCCTGGAGCAACTGGGACTTTCGCCGCGGCCCCTGGCGATTCTGGGCGACCTGATCCGGCTGCCGCACGGGATCATCTTTGTGACGGGCCCCACGGGGAGCGGGAAGAGTACAACCCTGTATGCCTGCCTCAGCCGACTCAACACCCGGGACCGCAAGATCATCACGATCGAGGATCCCGTCGAATACGAACTCAAGGGGATCCTGCAGACCCAGATCCACCCGAAGATTGACCTGACGTTCGCCCGGGCGCTGCGGAGCATGCTTCGGCATGACCCCGACATCATGATGGTCGGCGAGGTGCGCGATCCGGAAACGGCCGAGATCACCTTCCAGACGGCGTTGACGGGCCATCTGGTGTTCAGCACGCTGCACACCAATGACGCGGCCAGCGCGGCCATCCGGCTCCTCGACATGGGCATGGATCCCTACCTGATCACGTCCACCGTCAGGGCGTTCATGGCCCAGCGGCTTGTGCGGATGGTGTGCGACAACTGCCGGGAGTGGACGGAGCGCGACGGGAAGCGCGTCAGCCAGGGGAAGGGATGCCGCCAGTGCAACAACACGGGATACAAGGGCCGGGTGGCGATCTGCGAAATCCTCAGGATGACCCCCGCCATCCAGGACCTGATCCTTCACCGCGCATCGGCCGTGGCGATTCGTGACAAGGCGGTTGCGGAAGGCATGCAGTCGCTGTCGGCCGATGGATGGGACAAGATTGCCAAGGGAATCACCACCGTGGAAGAAGTGGAACGGGTGACGTTTGACACGGTGCTGAGAGGCGAGGCGGGGTAGGAACCGAATGGCGCCGGGACAAGCAGGAATCGGGAACCCACCCCTAACCCCTCCAAGG
>CAYWKN010000097.1:0-8710 GCA_964458765.1 uncultured Verrucomicrobiota bacterium | reverse complement strand
TAAGAGACAGGTCCAGAAGGTGCTGGCCACCACCAGCCCGACGGCCAGCAGCACCGGCACACAGGCCGCGACCAGCAGCGTCACCGCCATCCCCGTCTGCTGCCGCCGCGCGATCGCCGCCACCGCCCGCGGAATCGCCAGGAGCGAGAGCAGCACCCACCCCGCCGTCAAGGCGAAGGCCGCGACCGAAAGAAACAGCCGCCAACCGTGCGTGGCGCCCTGCTGCCGGAACGGCAACACCGCGATCAACCCCGATGTCACCACAACCGCAATGAAGAGCCCGCCCAGGCTGACCAGGATATGCCTCGGATTTCTCATGAAGATGAGCCTGCCACCATCCGTTGCTGGCGTCCACCCCAAACACCAGGACCACAGGCGTTCGCCTTATGGCGTTTCACCAATGACCCGCTTCCGGGTTTTCAGTGGGTAACCCCAACATGTTGTGGTTCGCCACTTGCCGTGCAATGATGTCGATTAAGCAGTTCGTTTAAGCGTAGCCGACTAAGAGTGTCGGTTAAGTGTCCGCGTAAGGGAACGCGTAAACGCCTTACTGTATTACACTTAACCGCCTTCTTAACCGACACTCTTAACCGGATACCCTTAACCGGCTCACTTACACGATTCCCCCGGTTAGACCAACCACAAGACCTGGGGGCCACCCACTCAAAACCCTGAAGCCCCACCAATAATCTTGCATGGCCAAGCCACCCATTGTAGAAGGGTACGGTGTCATCCAACGAAACAGGCCTGAATGGCGGTCAAGGCACTCCCGGCAGAAAGCCCCTTCTCTTTGCCTTGAGCCTGGCCGCCCTGGGTGTGGTGTACGGCGACATCGGCACCAGCCCCCTCTATGCCTTCCGCCTGTGCTTCACCGATGCCACCCCTCCCACCGAGTCCTCCATTCTCGGCATCCTGTCGCTGATCTTCTGGTCCCTTGCCGGCCTGATCACCTTCAAGTACCTGGCCCTGGTGTTGCGTGCCGACAACCGGGGCGAAGGCGGCATCCTCGCCCTTATGGCCCTCATCCGCCGCCGGGACCGGGACCCCATGGCCACTGCCCTCGGAACCAAGGCCATTGTGGTCTTCGGCCTGTTCGGCGCCGCCCTGCTGTACGGTGACGGACTGATCACGCCCGCCATCTCCGTCCTCAGCGCCGTGGAGGGCCTGCAGGTCGCGGCGCCCGACCTCAGCGGCTGGGTGGTCCCTCTTGCCCTCCTCATTCTCATCGGACTGTTCTGGTGCCAGAAACACGGCACCCAGCGCGTGGGCAACGTCTTCGGCCCGATCATGGCGGTCTGGTTCGCCGTCATTGCCATCCTCGGCATCCGGCAAATCATCCAGATGCCCGCGATCCTGGCCGCCATGAACCCGGTCCATGCGGTTTCCTTCTTCGCGGAGCACCGTTTCCATGCGTTCGTTACCATGGGAACCGTCTTCCTCTGCATCACCGGCGGCGAAGATCTCTATCTGGACATGGGCCACTTCGGACGCCTGCCGATCCGGATCGGATGGTTCACGGTCGTTCTGCCCGCCCTGCTCCTGAACTACTTCGGACAGGGCGCCTATCTCCTGATGCACCTGGGCGAGTCGGAACCCCATACCCAGTTGTTCTACCGGCTGGCGCCGCACTGGTCGCTGTACCCGCTGGTCGTCCTGGCGACCATCGCCACCGTCATCGCCTCGCAGGCGGTCATCTCCGGCGCCTTCTCCCTCACCCGCCAGGCCATGCAGCTCGGCTACTGCCCGCGCCAGGCCATCATCCATACCTCCGAATCCACCATCGGCCAGGTCTACCTGCCGGCGGTGAACGGCATGCTCCTGGTCGGCACGGTGGCCCTGGTCCTCGGCTTCCGGAACTCGGACAGCCTCGCCGGCGCCTACGGGCTCGCGGTTTCCATGACCATGCTGCTGACGACCATCATGCTGGCGATCTGCATGCGCCGCCGCTGGCGGTGGCATCCGGCGCTCGCGGCCCTGGCCATCGCCCCGATCGCCGCCTTCGACGCCGCCTTCTTCACCTCGAATGTCCTCAAGATCCCCCACGGCGGCTGGGTGGGCCTGTGCGTCGCCATCACCATGTTCACGGTCATGGTCACCTGGCAACGGGGACGGTTCCTGCTGAGCCGGAAACTGGCCGACGAGAGCCTGCCCCTGGACGCCTTCCTCCAGGACATTGTCCGCAAGCCGCCCCTGCGGGTCTCCGGCACCGCCGTCTTCCTGACCGGCAATGCCGACGTGGTCCCCCGGACCCTGCTGCACAATTACAAGCACAACAAGGTGCTTCACGAAAACACGGTGCTCATGCGGGTGATGAACGAAGAGGTTCCGCGCGTGCCGGAGGCGGAACGGGTGGTCGTGGAATGCCTGCCGGCCGGCTTCACGCGCATCATCGCGCGGTACGGATTCAGCGAGGATCCGAACCTGGCAGCCTTGTTACGCGACCTGTCCCTGGAAGGACTGGATCTCTCCCCCATGAAGTGCACCTTCTTCCTGGGCCGCGAAACAATGATCCTGCGCGCTGGACCCAACATGCGCCCGTGGCGCAAGCACCTGTTCGCCTTCCTGTCGCGCAACGCGCTGGATGCCTCGAAGTTCTTCCGTCTCCCGCCGAACCGCATCATCGAGATCGGCATCCAGGTGGAACTCTAAGTCGGCCTCACCTGCGGTCGCGCAGGCGGACACGATACCGGTAGAATCCACGGTCGAATGCGCCGGTGTTCGTGCAAACCACCGTCTGACCCCATCCCTGGACATCGGCAAATCCGGGCACGTTCGTCCAACTCCCCGACGCCATCAGGTTTGTCACCCAGTCGAGCGTGTAGAGGCGGGCATCGTAGCGCCAGTAGTCCGACCCTTCCGGCGGAAGGGTATCGAACTCAACCGCCACCACCGTGTTGCTGACGCGGATCGTCAGGCTGAACTTGTCCGAATCGTCCACCGTCGGATCCAGCCCGGCGACAAATTCCACACCGTTGGGCACGCCGTCGTTGTCAAAGTCGTCCCCCGCCGCCACACCCTGCGCATTGGTGATCCCATCGCCGCCGTCGGCATCCGCAATGCGCTGTTCCCAGGCGTCGGGCAGACCGTCGCCATCGCGGTCCGCGGCGGCGGAATTCACCCAGCCGGGCGTGCCCACCACCAGGGATGACTGCCATGCCGCCCCTGCCCCGTTGTTCGTCGCCGGATCCACCAGTTCCATGGAGGCCGTCGTTCCGGTAGGCCACGGGGCCGTGGTTCCATAGGTGACCGTATCGACGACATTGCTCAGCCAGTCGCGCAACGTGATCGTGGCCCCGCCATCCGGCAGGGTAATGTCCGGCACTTCGATGACCCGGCTGGCATATTCCGTGGCCGTGGTCCACACCACCGGCCAATCCCAGACCGGCACGGTCCGGAAACGCTGCACCATGTCCGCTCCCAGTTCGGTGAAGGCCTGGGTGAGCCCCGGCTGCGTATCCGCCACGACCAGGTAGGAGGTCGGCCCCAGCATGGTTCCCATCGGCAGGCGATAGCTCTCGTTGCTGATCGTCAACAGCCAGTGGCTGAGATCCACGGCACAGCTCCCCCGGTTGAACAGCTCCAGGTATTCCCCGCCCGGCGCTGAGCGGCTCATGATCTCGTTAATAACCACGTTGGTGGCGACATACACGTTCGTCGGGTTCCAGAGGCCGGGATTCTTGTCGGACCAGTCCCCGTTGATCAGGAAATCCCGCCGCGCGGCGATGAATTCCTTTGCGGCGGCCAACTGCCCTGTCAGGGTCGTCTGGGAAAGCCCAAGTTGCGAATATACAGGCGTCAGTTGTGCCACGACACCATCGAGCATGGGATACAGATGATTTGTGGTGAACGCCGTATATACGTCGCGCCAAAGGGACATCTGGTGGCGATGCCGGAAGGGGAGAGTGTACTCGGAACCCGGACCAGTCTCGGGGTAGAACAACACGCTACCAAGCGGTTCGGCACCAGGCGAAACGAGATTGGTTTGATAGACTCCAGGATGCAGTGGCGTCTGGTAGTAGGGGTGTAGGTTGGTTGTCTGGAAATAGGAAAAGACCAGTGGGTCCGCCGTCTCAAGGCTGAAGCACATGTCGAGATCCCAAGGGTACTGCTGCCAACGCCCATCCCTGCGATTGCGCTGCTGGAACATATTCCAGTCGAAATACTGGTCCCCATTGGCCGTGAACGACAACAGCGCCAGGGAAGGCAGAATCGCTTCCATCCAGAGATTGCTTCGCACATATCCCTCTTTCTGCGCCCCAGCCAGAAGCGTGAGGTTGTATCGCATAATCGCGAAATTATCGAGCGTCGGCTCCCCCCCCACTATCCGCCGCCCGGTGTAGCCGGAACGGGAGACATAGTCGCCAGGATCAATGCCGTTCCCCTTGAGGAAATCCTCCTCCGGATCCTCCATTTCAACAGTGACAGATGGTGCCCCGTCGAGCCACAGGCAAACATGACGATAGCGTGGCGCCGGGAATCCCATCATGCGACCAAGGTCGTATGCCACAACCTCGTTCAGCACCCTTCGCGTCCCCGACAAGTTGTTCCCTCGTCGACGAAAATTGATGCCCTCCTGATTGTTCGCGAACCACGTGTTGAGCGGCTGACCGCGGTTCGTACGCAGGGCCAGCCCTGTCTCCGCGGGCGCGGAACTGGACGGACGACCACGGTGTCGGACGGTGACATCCGCAAAGGATTGCCCCTCGGGGCTGACCGCGCATGCCCGTGCGGAAACCGGGTATGTCACCGGATTCGTCCCGTTATCAATATACAACAACCAGTTCCCGATATTGGTTTGAGGGAACCCGGATGTCACAAAAAAGGCATGGTCCCGGCTGGGATCGTCACGACGCGGACTGCCGATTGCCAACCCGTTGGTCGACACCGCGGTTACATGATAGCGCACCAGCGTCCAGCGCCCAGTCACAACCGGGAACCGAACCGCAAATTCACCGTCACCTGCAATCGCATCCGGATCCGCGCCATCATCCTTCATCGCGACCAACGTATAGCCCTCATGCGAGAACCGGTATCCATTGGTTTGTACCAGACGGTAGGCCAGGGTCACATTGGTTATTCCGGTGACGGCGGCAAGCCGGGCACGGCCAATATTTGCCACCCCCGTTGAAACCATGGAGCTGTCCGCTCCGGCCCAAAGGATGCCGGGCGGGAGAAGCTGCGTCAGAACCGAATTAGCCTTGCCCGGCGTGCCATCAAGGGCGAAGTCCTCACAGTTCGAATAATTGCCCGCCGCAACCCATAATTTCCGCCCTAACCCGAGCCGCCGCACCCGGAAGGATATTTCGTAGTCAGTGCCATTCGCCGTCGACAAGGGAGCCCATGCCAGCCTGTTACTCTGCGCATCACCATATCGCTCCACGACATAATCGGGCTCCGGCTGGTTGACCCAGCGCGAGTAATTACCAACGAGTACCATGCCACCGCTCCCGCCGTATCCTGCACCAGCCTCCACGCCTGAACGGCTATGATTGCCCGTACACACCCATCCGGAAGCGCCGATTTCAAAGTTTCCGTTCGTTACCAGCTCCGGACCCGATCCCACCGCCTTGACCGAAACCGTATCCAAGACACATTTCCCCTCGTAGTCCAAATAAAAACTCAGCCCGCTGTTGGCTGAGGCAATCTGCGTGGTCCATATGACACCCGTCCAGTTCGTCCCGGCCATGGATGCATCCCAGTTGTAACTGGCATTGGTGACGCTGATGTTGATCCTTTCCAGCGAAGGCCCGAGCCCGTCGGCCGCCACCGGCCACGGCTGGCGGTCGTCATAGGTCACGCGATCCAGTTCACGCCCGAACGCATTCTGGAGCACCAGCGTCTCGCCGTCGTTCTGCAGGTTGCCGGACCAGTCGCCGATGACGTTGGAGATCCCGTAATACGAGGCCAGTGCCCCCGAGTTACGGGCGCAAACCAGATAGCCCGTGGGGCCAATCCACGTGCCCGCGGGGATCGTGTAGCCGATCCCCTGCACCTCCCAGCCCGAAACATCCGCGGCCGCCATCGCCGGATTGTGCAATTCCACATATTCGTAATCGGACTCGTTGGTCTGCACCGGATGGTACATGACCTCGTTCAACACCACATCGGAGGGAACCGTCCCCACGGGGATCCACAACCAGTGCTGAATCTGGCGGCTGACTCGCCTAACGCTGAAGTACAAGGTCGCCGGCGTTCCCGTCTGCATGACTGGCGAAAAGAAAGCACTGAGCGAATCGCCAAAGTTCGTCACGTTCCCCGGGCCCGTGGCCCGTATGTGCAACACCCCGTTGCCGTCTTCGTCCCATGGGATGTCCTGCGTGGAAGCCTGATGGTTCCCGCTGTTGGTCAACCACCCGGATCCGGGCAGGGGAACCGAGAAATCGCTGTTGCCCAGATGATTGGTCCCACCGCTGTCTACCATATACACATCGTCCACCAGCGCCTCTCCAGCCCCGTTGAGATAGGCCTGGAAACAGTTCGCATCGGTGACGAGACCCGTAGTGGCATAGGACGCCCAAACGGGCTCCGGCTGTACCGTCGTGGCGAGCCCGTGATTGCACATCTTCAACGTCAGCGTCGGTGCGGCCACGTATTCCAGTTCCGATTCCGGCAGGCTGAACACCGCCCCGCTCACGGAATAGCCGTCAAAGGCATAGTACACCCACGCCGAGTTCGTCAGGCCGGGAATGACTGCCGTGTAGACCTGGTCGTTGGTCACCGCATCACCGTTCGTCCCGTTGTCGCGCATCACCCGGTTGCTGGCCACACCATCAACGACGGTCCGGCAGACCACCTGTGTCGGGAGCGGCTGGGCCACCACGGCCACGGTCACGGTGAAACTCTGTCCCACCGCAGGCGCGGCAGGCAGAACCTGGGGGAGAAAAAAACCGCCCCGGGGCGCCACTCCCGGTGACCCGCCCGGCGCCCCCACAAACCAGTTGGAGGACGTGTTGGCCGTGTTGGTGGCCACCAGCCGTTCCAACGAGGGGCCATTCCCATCCGGCGCCGTCGGCCAGGGGGCCTGATCGAGATAATCCACCCGGTCCACCAGGATTTTCGGCACAAAGCCGTTGGTCTCGGGATCTCCGGGCTTGTACAAGCGAACGCTGTCGCCGGCGTTGTTCAATTGACCCGTCCAGGCGCCGTAGACCGGCACATCGGCGGGAACGCCGTAGGCGGATCGGAACACCGCCAGATTGGTCGCACCTGCCACCAGCAGCCGGCTGCCCGCCGCCAGGGTCACGCCGGTCGGGAAGACATAGTCCACCGCCGATGCCAGTTTCCACGTGTTGGAGGGCCGGGCGACATCATAGAGCGGCACCGAACCGGTGGTGATGTTCAGCAGTTCCACGTATTCCATGCCGGGACTGTCCCCGGCCGGGTGGTACATGATCTCGCTGATGACCACCGGCCCCACGCGGGCCAGCCCGTTGGACTTGCCAAGGGTGTTGGTGACCATGAAACTGAACCCGCCCCACCCGTCCGGCGCCCGCCCGTACGAAACCCCGTTTTCCGACGCGCCGAACGGCACGTAGTCGGCGAACCGGACCAGGTTGGATGACGTCAGGTACAGGGTCTCGCCCAATTCGCTCAGGGCGAACCGGTTGCTGGCCGCCGCCCCGGGGTTGTCGAACTGGTTCGTGGTCAACACCAGGAACCCGCCCGGCTGCATGGCGGCCGCGTTGGTGATCCGGTACTTGGTTCGCATCACGGCATCGTCGCTGAGATACCAGCCGAGCACCGATATGGCCTGTGTGGATGTGTTCAGGAGTTCAATGGAATCCATCTGGGGCGCGTCGGTGTGGGCCAGAATCTCGTTCACCACCACCGTCGGCGTCCATGCGACCCCCGCGCGGCCGGGCGTGCCTTGGAACGCGTCGCTGGCCGCCCAGTTCCCGGGATCGTCGGGATCGCCCTCCGCATTCTTCAGGACCAGCGAAGCGCCTTCCCCGTCGGCCGCCTCGGGCCAGGGAAAGGCATCGCCGTAGGTGACCGAAAACAATTCCGTGCCGTCGCTCCGGCGCAGGGTCACCTTCTCGCCCTCGTTGGCCAGCTTGCCGGTTGTGTAGACGCCCAGGATATTCGTCAGCGTCCCGTACCGGCTGGTCATGGAGGCGACACTGCGCACGAGGAGTCCGTAGGCCCCGGCGGCCAGGTTGGTTCCAGTCGGGAACGTGAAGGTGATCCCGTCCGAGAAATACGCGCCGGACAGGTTTACGGGCGAAGCCGATACGTTCCGCAATTCCAGGAACTCGAACTGGTCGCTGTCCGCCGCATTGGTGGAGGACGGCAACGGGTTGTACATGATTTCGCTGAACACAACCGTCGCCGCCTGCGCGCCCGCCGCCAGCCAAACCCACGCGGCCACGATGCCACATGGAATGGCGGACAGGACACGGGAGGTGGGGAAAATCACTTGCACGCACACCAGTATACGGATTTGGCAGGGGAAAACCCAATGAATAAAGACTTCGCGCTTACCCGAACGAAAACTTTGATCATACGGCAAGCCAATACAACCCACCCCCTACCCCTCCCAGGAGGGGAGTCTCGCGGTCATTTCCAGTGCCAGCACAAGGACCACCCTTATGTCTTGTTCCCCTCCTTGGAGGGGTTAGGGGTGGGTTCTTTCCCGTTCCCCTCCTTGGAGGGGTCAGGGGTGGGTTCTTTCCCGTTCCCCTCCTTGGAGGGGTTAAGGGGTGGGTTCTTT
>CAYWKN010000096.1:0-8715 GCA_964458765.1 uncultured Verrucomicrobiota bacterium | reverse complement strand
GCCTCCATCCCCGCCACCGCCTCCGCCACCCGGTCCGTCCCGGATGGATGGTCCGGACGCGTCATCACCGCCTTCCCGCCAAGCCGCGCCACCGCCGCGCGAATCCGCTCGTCGTCCGTGGCGACAATCACATCGTCCAGCCGCCGCGCCGCACGCACACGCTCCAGCACCCACTGGATCAGCGGCTTGCCGCATAGCGGCGCCAGCGCCTTGCCGGGAAGCCGCGTCGAGGCCCACCGCGCCGGAATCACACCCACCACACCGGTCGCCTTACCGTTCATGAGTCTCCACGCTGGCCAGCAATTCCTCCGGGGAACAGGTGGCCGTGCCCAGTTTCCCCACCACAACGCCCGCCGCATTGTTCCCCAGAACCGCCGCCTCGTCCCCCGTCGCTCCCGCCGCGAGCGCCAGGACACAGGTGGCAATGACCGTATCGCCCGCACCGCTGACATCATAGACTTCACGCGCCCGCGTGGGAATCACACGGGGCGCCTTGCCGGACGAAGCCAGGTACACCCCCTTCGGCCCCAGCGTCACCATCAACAGGTCGGGCGTCCACTTGCGCATGAGAAGATCCGCCGCCTTCCTCAGCGAAACATCCTCCAACGGGTCCCCGGGCGGCGGCGGACGCACCGGCAGTCCGGCGCAGGCGTGCGCTTCCTTGTAGTTCGGCGTGACCAGCGTCAGCCCGGCAATGCGCAGATCCTCGTTGTCCTTGGGATCCAGCCCCACCGGAACCCCCTGCCGGCGCGCCGCCGCCAGCACGGTGTCCATCACCTCCTGCCGCACCACTCCCTTGCCGTAGTCCTCAATCACCACGCCCGTGCAACGCCCGATTTCCTTCTCCACCTGGCGGAAGAAAGCCTCGACATCCCCCCCCGCTATGTCCGGATCGCTGTCCCAATCCACACGGACCACCTGCTGTCGATCGGCCAGGACGCGCATCTTGACCGTTGTCGAACGGCCCTGCACCACCCGGACGCCGTCCGTGCCGATGCCGCTTGTCCGGAGCATCCGGGAAAGCTCCGTCCCGGCCGTATCATTCCCGACAACCCCCGCCAGGCAGGCCTGGCCGCCGAGGGCGCGGAGGTTGTACGCGACGTTGGCGGCCCCGCCGGGCACACAGCGTTCGCCGCTGACCTGCACCACGGGCACCGGCGCCTCCGGCGATATGCGATCCACCGTCCCGTGAATATACCGGTCCAGCATCAGATCGCCCACCACCAGGATCCGCTGCCGGGAAAACCGCGACATCACATCCTTGACTCGTTCCGCGTTCATCTAGCGCACCTCCGGACTGCTCCACCAATCCTTGACCCGACGTATGTCTCCATCCCAAACACCCCGGTACAGGATTTCCGCATAGGGCACGCCCTGCAGGCTTACCCACGTCCGCTGCACCGACCGCCCGTCCACGCCGTCCTCCCGGCGCACCACCAGCGCATCCAGGTCATACCACCGCGCCCTGCCCTTGGGCGTTTCCATCGCACCCGACCAGAAGTGGAGCCCCTGGACGAACGAACGGGTCCCGCCCGCGCCCGTATGCCAGAAGATCGCGCCGTCGCGCACCTTCACCTCCAGGCCCGCGGGAGTATCCGCGAAAAGATCCGCCGTCTCGCGCACATCCCGGAGCTCCGCCACCCGTCCGAACACTTCCGGCTGCCAGCCATCCGCCACCCGCACCAGGTCCAGGCGCATCCCGGAAACCTCGAGCCTGTACCGTCCCGGACGCCAGCCCAGCCGGATTTCCTTCGCCCGGAAATCCCCCTCGGGCGCCTGCTCCCTGCGGATCGCCACATCGTGCAGCACGAGATCGAAAGGCAGCCCCAGCCGCCCTTCGGCAATCGTCAACCCCAGTCCCGTCCGGGACTGCAACCAGTCGGCTATGAGTTCACATCCCCGTGGCGTCTTCACCCCGACCGCCACTGTCACCAGCAGGATCCCCAGCGCCAGCAGCAGGAGGGGCAGGCAGCCGATGGCCGCCCGCTTGCGTTTGGGAGGACGGATGTAGCTTTCCAGATCGGCCTCAGTCTTGGCCATCTTCCCCCGCCTTTCCCCGCGGCCCGAAGAGCGAAGTCCCCACCCGGACCCACGTCGCGCCTTCCTCAATGGCCACTTCAAAGTCGTGCGACATTCCCATCGAAAGCTCCGGCAGCGGGAGCCCGCACTCGTCCTGCATCCGGTCCCGCAACTCCCGCAGCGCGCGGAAGAACGGCCGGGCCTCGGCGGGATCCTCCGCGATGGGCGGGATCGTCATCAGCCCCTCGACCCGGACACGGAACAGGGAGCCCGCCGCCCGGAGCACACCGGGAAGTTCCGCCGGGGAAATCCCGAACTTGCTGCGCTCGCCCGATACGTTGACCTCCAGGAACACCGGCAGGGCCCGCCCCTCGTCCTGGCACAACCGTTCCAGCGTCTCGAGCAGCCGCGGGGAATCCACCGCGTGAATCCGCTCGAAAAGCCGCACGGCTTCCCGCGCCTTGTTGGTCTGCAAGTGGCCCACAAGATGCCAATGGGCCGCCGCGGGACATTGCGGGATCTTCTGCCGGGCCTCCTGGACCCGGTTTTCCCCGAAGTCCGCCAGGCCGGCGGCCAGCGCCGCGGTCACGGCCTCCGGCCCCTGCGTCTTGCTGACCGCCAGGAGGCGCACCGTCTCCGGGTCGCGTCCCGCGCGCCCGCAGGCCCGCTCCATCCGTTCCCGGATCGCCGCCAATCGTTGTTCAATGCCTCCGCTCACCGTGCTCCCGTTCCAACCGTTTTGCCCAATCCCCGCGCGACCGCCTACAATGCCTGCCGCCCCTTCAAAGCCCGCGCCAGCGTCTGACTGTCCGAATACCGGATGCCGCTGCCCACCGGAATCCCGGAGGCGGGCTTCGTTACCTTGACCGGCCGTCCCTTCAGCAGTTCCGCCACGTATCCGGCTGTGGCCTCGCTCTCGACATCCATGCCGAGCGCCAGGATGACCTCCGTGAATCGCTCCTCCTCCACACGCCGGAGCAGCCCGGCCAGCCGCAGGTCCCGCGGGCTCTCGCCGTGCAGGGGCGAAACCACCCCCATCAAGGCATGGTACCGGCCCTTGTAACTGCCCGTGCGCTCGATGGCCACGATATCCGCGGGGTCCTGTACCACACACACCATGCTGCCGTCGCGATTGGAGGCCGTGCACAGCCGGCAGGGCATTTCCTCGGCCGCGGTGATTCCCCCGCACCTTTCGCACAGCCGCACGTGCTCGGCGGCCCCTTTCAGGGCTTCCAGGAGTTGCCGCAGCGTTTCCTCGGAATTCCACGCCAGGCTGTAGGCCATCCTCTCCGCCGAACGGCGGCCAATGCCCGGCAGCTTCGCCAGCGCCGCCGCCACCTGGTCAAGATATTCCAGCCCATTCATCGTCCATCACCCATCCACCCGCCTTCGCTAAAGCTCCTGCGGGCAAGCCATCCCCCATTCTTCATCCATCCCCAACCGCTGAACCGTGAACCCCTCAACCCTCCTTCGCTAAAGCTCCGGCGGGCATCCCCCATCAACCATCAACCATTAACCATTAACCATTCCCCCATTCCCTCACATCCCCATCATGCCCGGCGGCAATCCCATCCCTGCCGTGACCTTGCGCATTTCCGCGGCCGCCATCTCGCGGCTCTTCTTGATCGCCCCGTCCACCGCCGCCAGGATCATGTCCTCCAGCAAGTCCTTGTCGGCGGGCTGGATGACCTTGGGGTCTATCTTGAGCGAGACAATCGAGCCGTCGCCCGCGGCGACCGCCACCACCATGCCGCCGCCGCTCGAGAACTCCACGCGCTTGTCCGCCAACTCCGCCTGGACGCGTTCCATGTCCTTCTGCATGGATTGCGCCTGTTTCATGATCTTCATGATATTCATGTCCGCGTCTGCCTCCCTATTCCCGGATATCCACGATACCGCCGTTGAAAACCTCCAGCGCCTTCCGGACCACCGGATCGTTCTGCCATTGCTGCCTGGATCTTGCCCCCTTGCCCGCCGCGGGCGACGGGGACGGCGCCTCCGCCGTATGATCCGCCGGAACCTCCACGCGGTCCACGGCGTTCATGACCCGGCATTCCACATTCACCGTCCGTTTCAGGACCTGGAGCAGAACGCCCTGAACCGCCCGCATGTAGGAGGCGTTCGCACAGACCCGCTCCTTGTTGCGGGCGAATTCGGGATCGAATCCGATCACAACCCGCTCCGCCGTGACTTCCAGCGGGCGTGTATCCAGCAGCATCCCCTTGGCCAGCGACGCCGCCTTCCCGACACGGTCAATCACGTCATGCCACTGGGCCGTGAGCCTCTGCAGTTCATCGGCCGGCGCCTCGGACTTCTGCGGCGCCGCCGGGCGCCCCTGCGCGTGATAGGCCGCGGCGGGCTCCGCGGTCGCGGCCGGGGAGCGGGGTGCCGGCGCGGCAGTCCGTTCCGCCGCCGGCGGCGGAAGAGGCTCCGGCGTTACGCCGTCCGCGCCGCCCACTTCCTTGCGCAAGGACTCCACCTTGCGGATCAATTCGTCAACCGACACCGCCGTGGTCCGGGCGCACCGGATCAAGGCCGTTTCCACCTGGGTCCGGCGCGACAGCGCATAGCGCAGCCGGTCCTCCGTCTGCGACAGGATATCCGCGATGCGCAGCAGACGTTCCGGCTGGGTCAGGGCCGCCTGGCGTTTCAGCGTCTCGATCTGGGCCGCCACCAGTTCCTCCTGCCCCGCCGCCTCCGGCGCGCACTGCCATACGAGCAGCGCCCGGAAGTAGTCCAGCAGTTCCAGGACCAGCCGCTGCATGTCCTTCCCGGCCGCCTCCAGTTCCCCGATGATCTTCACAATCCCCGCCACCTCGCCGCGCAGTACCGCCTCCGCCAGGGATTCCAGCGTGCGGCGCGCCACGAGACCGAACACCGCCAGCACATCGGGCTCGCCGATCTCGTTGCCGCGAAAGGCGATCAACTGGTCCAGCGCCGACTCCGCGTCGCGCATGCCGCCCTCCGCACCGCGGGCGATCGCCAGGGCCGCGTCCTCCTCGAGACGCACCCCCTCGGCCTTGGCGATCTTCTGCAGTTGCTCCACGATCAATCCGGCCGGAATCCGGCGCAGGTCGAACCTCTGGCAGCGCGAGACAATGGTCGGCAGGATCTTGTGCGCCTCCGTGGTGGCGAAGAAGAACTTCACGTGCGGCGGCGGCTCCTCCAGCGTCTTGAGCAGCGCGTTGAACGCCCCCTGGCTGAGCATGTGCACTTCGTCGATCAGGTAGATCTTGAAGGCGCCGCGGGTCGGGGCGAACTTGACGTTTTCCCGGAGCTCCCGGACCTGCTCCACGCTGTTGTTGGAGGCGCCGTCAATCTCCATCACATCCAGGGACGTCCCGGCGGCAATCTCGCGGCAGGAGTCGCAGGCATCGCACGGCGTGGCCGTCGGCCCCTTCACGCAGTTCAGCGCCTTGGCGAAAATGCGCGCCAACGAAGTCTTGCCGATCCCCCGCGGCCCGACAAACAGATAGGCATGCGCGATCCGCTTGGCGGCAATGGCGTTCTGCAGGGTCCGCGTCACGTGCCCCTGCCCGATTACGTCGTCGAATTGTTTCGGACGCCACTTCCTGGCCAACACCTCGTATGCCATGGTGCTCCCCTTCGCCTCCGCACTGCACGGGTCCCTCATTGACGGTATTGAGTCACCCCGCATCCTCCGCCACCGATACCGGCACCCAATAAGCCGGTAACCGGATCCAGCCAGACGTCCTACGGCACCCGGAAGCCCGGCATACCGCTGCTACCTTCCGGTCCTGACGGGGTTTTGCCGGTCTCCGCTGCATAGGGCCTGACCCTCACCGGCACCGACTTACTGGGCGCCTTGTATCCATGCCTTGCGGGTAAAGGGATAACCTATCCGCCTTCCCTCCCGTAATCAAGCCCCATCGCCGCCTTCTTTGGGCTTCTCCTGTTGCATTCCCGGCGGACAGTGCTAAACTCGGAATAGAGAGGAGGTGCACCATGTCGGAACAGGAAGTTGGAGTTGTAACGCATTTCTACAACCACATCGGCGTCGCGGCGGTCAAGATCACACAAGGGGATCTGGCAGTGGGCGACACCATTCACGTCAAGGGCCACACATCGGACTTCGTAACGCAGGTGAAGTCACTGCAGATGGAGCATCATGACATCAACAGGGCGGGACCCGGGGCAAGTATCGGCATCCAGGTGCCAGCCCATGCGCACGAGCACGACCGCGTCTACAAAGTCGCTTGAGCACGGCGGGCTCTCCGGTCCCATGGAACACATGAGACACCTCCCGTGTCTCACGAAAGCCGGATCAAGGGACATATAGTCGTTTTCCGAAGGGTAATTCGCGGTTTTCACGGTTCCGGCCACAATAGTCCGGTCTGGCACGGGGTATGCTACATAAGCACCCGACCCTTGTCTGGTGAACCAAATGTAGGGTGCTGAGTAAAACTCGGCGTATACCCGAAGGTTCTCTGGGCAACGGGGGTGCGGGACTGCGGCACAGCAGCAGGCGGAGGGCCCGGTAACTCCTCTCCGGGCTCTCCCCTTTTCAGAGATAAATAGTCCAATACCCCAGGCGGCCGTTCTCGTACTTGTAGAGCCGGATGGAGGGCTGCCGGTCCCAGAACCACACCAGGGACGATGCCACGTAGACGGGAACAGGGCCGATCCAGTGCAGTTCATCCCGGTGGAGATGCCCGGATACCATGGCCTTGATCTGGGGACGCGACTCGAACAGGCGCGCCCACCGCGGATGAAACTCTTCGCCCCATTCGGCACGGGTCCGGGCCGCCAGCCGGTCCGCCACCGGCGGGCGGTGGACAAACAGCAGCACCGGCCTCCGATCGTCCTTTCTCAGTTCCTGCGCAATCCACTCCCGCTGAACCTGCCCGGCCGCCCGTTCGTCATCCCCCGCCACTTCCGAGTTCATGAACAGGCATAGAACCCCGTGCACTTCCACCCTCCGGGTCAAGGCCCCGAAGTGCTTCCGATACAGGCGCTGGGTCTCCTCGACGGCTCCCTCGAGAAGATCATGATTGCCGGGAACATAGTAGACGGGCGCCTTCAGCGATCGCATGGCGAGCAACCCCTCCCTGACAATCCCTTCGTCGCGGATCGTATCCGCGAAGATATCCCCCGTATGCACGACAAACTCGACATCCACCGGCAGCTTGTTGATCGCCGCCACGGCCTTGCGGGTCAGCCCCAGAGCCCCTTTGACCCCCCAATGCGTGTCCGTGATCTGGACGAAATAGAACCCCGCACCGGCCCCGCGCCCCTCCTCTGCCGCACTCCACGCCACGGGCGGCAAAAGGAGGAAAACAATCCAGACCCACGCGCCGGGCCACCGTCTTCCCCGCCCCTTCCTCATGCCGCCAGATCCTTCAGGCGTCTCAGTATCGCCAGCACATGCCCTCCCGCAATCATCTCGGCCAAGTGGTCGCGCGCAAAACGGTTCTGGCGCACATGCCAGGTCAGCAGGCGGCGCACCTGCGGGAAATCCGCTCCGGCCAGGCGGGCGCCGTCCGACAGATACTCCCGCGCCGCCGCATCCCAGGATTCCCAGTCAAACCGCACAATAAACCCGTTCTTGTAGCAGGCATCCAGGAAACGCGAGACCATCTGGAGGAAAGACTCGTCCGGATATCCATCCTCCGCCAGCGGCATGGTCCCGCCGGGGCAGAACCCGGGATCCTTAAACAACGGAATAAACGCCGTCAAATTCGACACCTGATCCGCCGTCGGCAGATCGGATTCCTGTCGGGAACAACTTTTCACACGCATAGCCCTCCCTCGGACGGCTGCCCACTGAGCCTCTTGCCAAACCCCTCCGGGGTGTTTGCAAGAGAGAATTCAGAAACCAGAATTCAGGAGTCAGAATATAGACAAGTCGCTGCTCATGAGAAGATCATATTTCTTGTTTCTGAATACACTCGCAACTCGTTGAAATTCAACATCCAACAAGGCATTTCCAACCCGCCTGCAACGCTATGTGTGGCATTGCGGGCAGGTTTCCAAGGGAGAGAAAAAGGCGAATGCAGGGCCAGTTGTCCATTGATTCGCACAACTCTCTCCCACTTGGATGTTGGACATTCCGTGTTGGATATTGGACATTCAGTTCCTCGAAAAACCTGAGCACCGCTCAGAGGCCGGACTGAATTCTGACTCCTGACTACCTGAATTGTTACTCCGCTAGATGAACAACGTCACCCCGGACTGATCCGCTTCTCCCAGGAAAGCGGCCACACCGCCCAGTTCCACCCCGTCGACCAGTTCTTCCCGCCGGATGCCCATGACGTCCATGGACATCGTGCAGGCCACCAGTTTCGCGCCGCCGGCCCGCGCCGCCGCCATCAGTTCCGGCAGGCTCTCGACCCGCTTCTTCCGCATCACGTGCTTCATCATCGCCGTGCCCATGCCCAGCATGTTCAGGTTCGAGAGCTTGAGCGCACCCGGCCCCTTGGGCATCATCCAGCCGAACATACGGTCCAGCAACCCTTTCCCTCCCGCCTGGGGCGCCGCCTTCCTCAGGGCATTGATTCCCCAGAACGTGAAGAACATCGTGACCTCACTCCCCATGGCCAATGCGCCGTTGGCTATCACAAAGGCCGCCATTACCTTGTCCAACTCGCCGGAAAACACCACAAAGGTCTTCTTGTCCTTCCCGCCTCCGGCGCCCAGGCACGAGGACTGGGGCGCGGACTTTTCCCCACCCGCCCC
>CAYWKN010000095.1:0-8787 GCA_964458765.1 uncultured Verrucomicrobiota bacterium | reverse complement strand
GGGTGGACCGGTGGTTGTTCCGGTTGCCGGTGCTTGGGCGCGGGTACCTGTTGCTGGCGAACCTGCGGTGCGCGAGGACGCTGGCCATCCTGTTGCGGGGCGGGGTGGGGTTGGTGGATGCGCTGCCGTTGGCGGGGCGCGCGACGGGCAGTGCGTGGATTGCGCGGCTGGCGGCGGAGGAAGCGGAGGCTGTGCGGCACGGCAGCAGCCTGGCGGATGCGATCCGGAGGATTCCGCCGCTGGCGGAGGTATTGCCGGCGTGGATCCAGGCCGGGGAGGCCAGTGGTGCGCTTGACAGGCTGCTGGATACGGCGGGCAGTGCGATGCAGCACCGATGGGACCGGTTTGTGACCCGCACGCTGAGCTGGCTGGAGCCGGCGCTGATTTTCGCGGTGGGCGGGTTTGTGCTTCTGGTGGTTCTTTCCGTGCTGTTGCCGATCATCTCTCTCAACCGCCTGATTGGCGGATGAAGAGGGGGGCGTCGGCCATGGCGAAAACCGGAACCAAGATTCAAATGTAACATGGATATACAGGATGCACAGGACGAGTTGAATGGATGACCACTCAGGCTTTCCCGGTATCCTGCAAATCCTCCACTCGATCCATGTTGAATGCTCTTCTTCATAAGTTCTATCCTGCACACGAGCGTTCGGGCCCCGGGGAAAGTCACGAAACGAAAGCCGTTGACTTACACAAGAGACTGTGTGACGCTATGTGTGGAGGTGGACAATGGCAACGAATCTTCAACTGGATGATAAGCTGATCGCGGAGGCTGCCATGCTTGGGAAGCACCGCACCAAGAAAGCGGCTGTAACGCAGGCGTTGACCGACTATATCCGGCATCTGCGCCAGGAACGAATCCTGGACATCTTCGGCAGGATCGATTTTGATCCGGCCTACGACTACAAGCGGCAGCGGGCAAAGGCATGAGAGTCCTCGTTGACACAAGTATTTGGTCTCTGGCTCTGCGGCGTCGCGAACATGCCCAAAACCCGGAGGCCCTGGAGCTGCGGCGGCTGATCGCCGCCCATGTTGTTGAGATCATCGGCCCGATCCGACAGGAGGTTCTGTCCGGCGTTCGGGACACGGAACAGTTCGAGCGCCTGGCGACGAACCTCGACGCCTTCGTGGACGTGCCGCTGATGGCCGAAGACTACGTGACAGCGGCGAAGTTCTATAATCTCTGTCGAGCCAAGGGCATTCAGGGCTCCAACACCGATTTCCTCATCTGTGCAGTTGCCGTACGGCACGATCTGTCGGTTTTCACAACAGACGGAGACTTCCCTCACTTTGCACGATGCCTGCCAATCGTGTTGCACGAGGCAATGAAAACAGCCGAACCAACACCTGCGCGTTATCGTCGCTCCGCTCCAAAACGTGAGGAGTGACGTAGCACCTCTATGGCAAGAAAATGAGCGTGAGCCAACTGACTGTAATCAATAACGGCCGCTGTGGGCAGAACAGCGGTATCGTACGCGACAGGTTCGCCGCCGACGTGCTTCACCTCAGCACAACGCCGGACTATGTGTTCATGTACATCGGGATGAACGATGCCATTGCGCCTGAACTCAAAGGCATGGAAACCATCGTTTGTGTCGGCGATAGCCTCACCTACGGATTCGGGAATCAGGGGGCTGGCACGGCTGAGGGTGACACGTACCCCGCTATGCTACGGTCGGTTCCGCTGGGCCGGAGGAAACAGAATGAAATCGGAGGTTGACCATATACGCCAGTGGCGTATGATGTTTGCGTGATCTTCATTACAAGAAGACAGATCAAGACGACCTCGCGCCGGAGCAACTGAGATTCCTCCGGGCGTTGGTCAAGGAGTGGTTAACATGAAAGAAGACACGTTTGCCAAGTTGGTTGCCAGCATCAAGGAAGCCGGAGAGATCAAGGCGGGACACCAAACGCCCAGCCGAATCTACGAGATCAAGCCGCCTGAAATTCGAATCGTTCGTGAGCGGCTCGACGTCTCACAAGGCGAGTTTGCCGTCATGATCGGGGTCAGCACCCGGACACTCCAGAACTGGGAGCAAGGCCGGCGCCAGCCTGAGGGACCCGCGAAGGCTCTTCTGACCATCGCTTCGCACAACCCGGCTGCTGTTCTTGACGCCTTGCACGGACAAAGAACCGGCCCAACAACCAAATCCAGGCGAGTTTCAGCCCGCGCGGCGCGGGTCTCGAACGCCTGATTTGGAGCGTTGGCCAAGACGCCAGATTGACACAAGATATAGAATAGTTACATTTATTACACTTGAAGGAAACAATCGCCTAGGCCAGGCGTTGAACGGGAGCCACAGGCCGAACCATGCTCATCATTGTCGAATCGCCCACGAAGGCCAAGAAGATCCAGTCCATCCTCAAGGTGCGGACGCTTTCCACGGTGGGCCACTTCAAGGATCTTCCCGGTTCCGCCATGGGCGTGGACCTGAAGACCTACGAGCCGACCTTTGTGTATCACGACCGGAAGGCGCACTTGCCGGATCAGATGAGGGCGGCGGCCAAGGGCGAGACGGTCATGCTGGCCGGAGATCCGGATCGCGAGGGATATGCGATCAGCCGTCACATCTACGAGGAAATCCGGGAGGTCGCGAAGGAATGCCGCCGGATGGAAATCTACGAGGTGACGGAGAAGGGGCTCAAGGAGGCACTGGCCAAGGCGGAGCCATTCGAGAAGACAAACGAGGGCTTGTACCATGCGTTCCTGGGCAGGCGGGTGGGGGACCGGCTGGTCGGGTATATCCTGTCGCCCATAGCCAGCAAGAGCCTGCACGGGATTTTCAGTGTCGGCCGTGTGCAGTCACCGGCGGTGCGGCTGGTCGTCGATCGCGAACGCGAGATTCGCGCGTTCCAGCCCGCGCCCTACTGGATCCTGAACATTCACCTTGTGAAGGATGGAGCGGGCTTTGTCGCCACCCATTGCAGGGGAAAGTTCGAGCGGCGGGAGGATGTGCAGGCCATTGTGGAGGCCGTCCGATCCCAGACCCACGCGGCGGCCGAAAAGGTGGAGCGCAAGGAAACGAAGCAGTCGCCGAAGCCTCCGTTCACCACAGTGGATTTGCAGGCCGCCGCCGCGTCACGATTGAAACTGGCGCCGGAGCAGACGATGAAACTTGCCCAGGCGCTGTTTGATCACGGACTGACGACATACCACCGCACCGATTCGGTCCGGATGGAGGAGGCGTTCATCGGCAAGATCCGGGAGCATGCGGGAACGGCCTACGGCGCCGAGTATGTTCCGGCAAAGCCCAATGTTTTCAAGTCGCGGAATTCGCAGGCGGAGGCGCATGAAGGCATCCGTCCCACCCACATGCATTCCGTGGCGGACATGGCCGCGGTGATCGGGAAGGAACAGCTTGGTCCCGATCATCTCCGCCTGTACGAGTTGATCTATCGCCGGGCGGTGGCCAGTCAGGTGGCGCCGGCGCGCTATGATGCCACCCAACTGCTGTTTGATGTGGCGGGGGAGAAGTTCAAGGCGTCGGGCCGGGTGCTGAAGTTCGACGGGTTCCTCAAGGTGTATGCCGAAGTCGAAGAGGAAAAGGCTGTCGGCAGGACCGAGGACGAGAAGGAGCGCAAGGCCGAGGACGAGAAGGAGCAGGCGCTCCCGCCGGTGTCGGTCGGGGAGCGGGTTCCGAAGGAGAAGGAGACGATCGAGGAGAAGAAGACCAAGCCGCCGGGCCGTTTCACGCTGGGCTCGCTGGTCAAGGAACTGGAGCGGCTGGGCATCGGGCGCCCGTCCACGTACGCGAGCATCACCAAGAACATCACCGACCGCGGCTACGTGAAGGAGGAAAAGGGGAAGGTGGTGCCGCTGCCGCCCGGGGAGGCCCTGATAGACTTCCTCAAGGCCCGGCATGCCTGGGTGATTGACTACGATTTGACGAGCAAGATGGAGACGATTCTCGACCAGGTGGTGGAGCGGCAGGAGACGTGGCAGAGGTTCTGCAAGGCGGTACACAACAAGATGGGGTACGCGGTTCCGCCGGTCCGGCCGGCCAATGGCGGGCCGAGCGAGGCCCAGGTCAAGTACGCCAACGATCTGGCGGCGCGGGACAAGGTGACGGTGCCCGAGGAAGCTCTGAAGAGCGGCAAGATGTTGTCGGCGTGGATATCGGAACGGGTCGGGGTCAAGCCGGAGGCCTGACCCTTGGCGGCGCAGGTTCCGGACAGGCTGTTTGGCGGCGGGAACCGCGGCTGGCGGCGGGCCTCATGCGCGACTGGCGCTGGAAGCTACGGCCGAAGAGAAGCCGGTCATACGCCCAGGCCGTTGGTCACATTGAAGACGGCCATGACGATACTGACGGCGATGAATCCGACCAGAACGGCGACGAGCACAATGAGGATGGGTTCCAGGGCGGTGGTGAACAGTTTCACGTTCCGGCTGAGTTCGGTCTCGTAGCGGTGGGCGATGTGTTTCAGCGCGCCGGGCATATCGCCGGTCTGTTCGCCGATTGCCAGCATGTCGGTCATGAGCGGGGGGAAGACGCCGCCCGCGGCAAGGGGGCCGGAGATGGTGGTGCCGTCGGTGACGCGGTCGCGGGCCTTGCGGATTTCGCCGGCGATGATCACGTTGCCGATGGTCTGCTCCACGATGCCCAGGGCCTGAAGGGCGGGGACGCCGTTGGTCAGCAGGGTACTGAGGGTGCGGGCGAAGTTGGCGTAGGTGCTGGAGGCCACGATGCTGCGCAGGAAGGGGACCTTGAGTTGGGCACGATGCCAGCGCTGGCGGCCGGCGGGGGTTTTCAGGGCCCGGGACAGCAGGATGGCGGCGGCCGCCACGAGGCCGAGCAGGAGCCATCCGTAGCGGAGCAGGAAGCCGCTCATGGCGATCAGCATGCGTGTGGGCAGGGGCAGCGTGCTGCCCAGTTCCTCGAAAATGGCGGAGAACTTGGGGATCACATAGACCATCGAGAAGATCATGGTGACAAAACCCATGCCCAGGACGATGGCGGGGTAGACGAGGGCCATGATGACCTTTTCCTTCAGGTCCTGCAGGCGTTCGTAGTGCTCCACGAGGCGCAGCATGATTTCCGACAGGGCGCCGCTGGCCTCTCCCACGCGGACCATGCTGACGTACAGCGAGCCGAAACTGGCGGGGTGCCGGGCCATGGCGTCCGACAGGTTCGTGCCCTGCACGATCTGGTCGCGGAGGTCCCGGATGATGTCGTCGGCGGGGCCCCCGGTGCGGCGTTTGCTGAGCGTGGTCAGAGCGTGCCCGAGGGTCATGCCGGAAGCGAGCAGGTCGCTGAGTTCGGTCGAGAAATTCAGGACGTCGCTGGTGCCCATGCGCGGCTGGCGCCGCAGGGTGAGCCTGAAGCGCTTCACGGGAATGGCGGGTCCGGCGGAGCCGGATTCCGAGGCGGCGATGGAAATCGGCGTAAGACCCAGTTTCGCGAGTTGCTTCAGGGCGGCCAGCCGCTCGGCCGCTTCCAGGGATCCGGTGACGGTTTGCCCGGACTTGTCCTTGGCTCTATAGGCGAAGATCAATCCGTTTCCTCCGAAACGCGCAGGACTTCCTCCACGGTGGTGCCGCCTTCCAGCACCTTCATCCACCCGTCCTCGCGCAGGGTGATCATGCCCTGTTCGGTGGCCTTGATCTTGATGGCATGGGAGGAGGCGCGCTGCAGGATCAGCGGCTCGATGTTCTCGGTCACTTGCAGAACCTCATAGAGGCCGGTGCGGCCCTTGAAGCCTGTCATACGGCACTTTTCACAGCCGACGGCTTCCATGATGGGGTTTTCGTCCAGCCGCTGGACGGGGAAGCCGATGCTGGAAAGGAAGGGGATGTCCGGTTTGGCCGGTCGCTTGCAGAGTGGGCAGAGGCGGCGGATGAGGCGCTGGGCCACGACGGCTTCCAGCGAGGAGGCCACGAGGAAGGGTTCGACACCCATGTCCAGCAGGCGGGTGACCGCGCCGGCGGCGTCGTTTGTGTGCAGGGTGCTGAATACGAGGTGACCGGTGAGGGAGGCCCGGATGGCGATTTCCGCGGTTTCGAAGTCGCGGATTTCGCCGATCATTATGATGTCCGGGTCCTGGCGGAGGATGTGGCGAAGGGCGGTGGCGAAGGTCAGGCCGATTTCCGAACGGACGCTGATCTGGTTGATGCCGGCCATTTCGTACTCGATCGGATCCTCGACGGTAATGATCCGCTGGTCGATGGTGTTGATCTCGTGAAGATAGGCGTAGAGCGATGTGGATTTTCCCGAACCGGTGGGGCCGGTGACCAGGATGATGCCATTGGGCCGTTCGATGAGCTTGCGGAGAATGCCCTCGTCGCGCTGGCGCATGCCGAGTTCCTTGAAACCGATGAACTCCTTGCCGCGCATGAGCAGGCGAAGGCTGACGCTTTCGCCATACACGGTGGGCATGGTGGAGACGCGGATATCGATGTCCTCGCCCTGGATGCGCATGCCGATGCGGCCGTCCTGGGGGAGGCGCTTCTCGGCGATGTCCATGTTGGCCATGACCTTGATGCGGGAGATGATGGCGGCCTGGAAACGGGTGAGCTGGGGAGGGAGGGGGGTCTGATGGAGGACGCCGTCCACGCGGTAGCGGATGCGCAGTTGGTTCTCCATGGGCTCCAGGTGAATATCGGTTGACCGTTCCTGGTAGGCCTCCCAGATGATCTGGTTCACGAAACGGACGATGGACGCTTCCTGGTCGAGTTCGCTGAGATCGGTTTTGCCGAGGGTTTCCTCGGGGGCAACCTCGATACGGTTGCCATCCTGCATCAGTTTCTCCACGGTATCGGCGCCAACGCCGTAGAACTTCTTGATGGCGGCGGCGATTTCGTGCTCCAAGGCGAGGGCGAGCTTGACGCGCATGCCGGAGGCGAGCCGGAGAGCATCCACGAGCCCGGCGTCGAAGGGGTCGTTGGTGGCGACGCGCAAGGCGCCGTTTTCGATGGCGCAGGGGATGACATTGTATTGGAAGATGGCCCGGGTGGGGACCTTGGCGAGGATGTCGGCCTCAATCGTCATGGTCCCCAGCCTGACAAACGGCAGGTGCAGGGCCATGGCAAGGGCCTCGAGGAACGCATCCTCCTCGGCGTGTCCGAGTGTGGTCACGGCGCGGGTAATGGAAGTTTCCGTTTGCTGGGCGTGCTGCAGAACCGCGGCGATCTGCGATTCCGAGAGCAGGCCGGTTCGCGAGAGCAGGCCTGTCAGACTGGTTGGCAGTGGTGTGGTCATGATTCTCCAGCAGGCTTATACAATAGGTCAGGCCCCGGGTGATGTCAAAGCGGGAGTGTTATTCCGCGCGTTCGGGGTGCAGGTGTCGGGCGCCGTGGGGACGGGCGCCGGGGTAGGTGACGGATCGGGCAGATTGTGGTAGAGTAACGTGGTTTTGTAGCAAAACCCTGAAAGAAGAATCATCATGGCAACGATCACATTCAAAGGAAATCCGATCCAGACGGCAGGCAGCTTGCCCAAGGTGGGCTCCACGGCTCCGGCGTTCAAGTTGACGGGCAGCGATTTGAGCGATGCCGGGCTGGAGGCCTTTCCGGGCAAGAAGAAGGTTTTGAACATCGTTCCGAGCCTGGATACACCGGTATGCGCGCTCTCGGCGGAGCGGTTCAATCGCGAGGCGGGGGCATTGGCCGACACGGTGATTCTCAACATTTCCGCCGACCTGCCCTTTGCGCAGAAGCGGTTCTGTGACAGCCATTCGCTGAAGAACGTGGTTAACCTGTCAACCCTGCGGTCGCCGGAATTCGGGAAGGTGTACGGTGTGCAGATTGTATCGGGGCCGCTGGCCGGTTTGATGAGCCGGGCGGTGCTGGTGCTTGACCGTGACAACAAGGTGATTCACGCGGAGCAGGTTCCTGAAATTGCCCAGGAGCCGAACTACGAGGCCGTGTTGTTTGCCCTGAAGAAGGGTGGATGAATGGCCCGGTATCATCTGATCGCCTGCCAGGTGCTGTGGCGGGAGCTTTGCTACCACGCGGCGCTGGCGGAGAACTTCTACACGTTCGATTTCCTCAAGCAGGGGCTTCACAACACGCCTGAACTGTTGCGGGAAAGGCTGCAGGCGGCGGTGGGCGAGTGGGACGAGGAGCCCTGCGACGCCATTCTCCTGGGGTATGGCCTTTGCAGCAACGGGCTGGCGGGGGTCCGGGCCGGGCGGCACCGTCTGGTTGTGCCGCGGGCGCATGACTGCATCACGTTCTTCCTGGGATCCAAGGAGAGGTACCGGGAGTATTTCGACAGTCATCCGGGGACTTATTGGTACACCCCCGGCTGGATCGAGTGTTCGGTGCAGCCCGGCAAGGAGCGCTATGACTTGTTGATGCGCCAGTACGTGGAGAAGTACGGCGAGGACAATGCCCAGTACCTGATGGAAATGGAGCAGGGCTGGCTCAAGGAGTACAACAACGCGGCCTATGTGGACCTTGGGTTCGGGGACAATGCGCGGCACAAGGAGTATACGCGCGAATGCGCCGGGTGGCTGGGCTGGAAGCATGACGACCTGAAGGGAGATCCCGGGCTTGTGGTGGATTTCCTGTCAGGCAGGTGGGATGAGGGGCGCTTCCTGGTGGTGGAGCCCGGCCAGATGATTGCGCCCTCGCATGATGAAGGGGTGATCAAGGCGGCGCCGGCCGGGTGACGTCGGGCGGAGCCTGCGGGACGAGGGGTGGCAGGGCGCGGATGCCGCCCGGGTCGTGCCGGAAACGAAGAAGCGGCAGGCCCAGGGCCGCGACGCAGTACCGCCCGTGGATCCGGAGCCCGCCGCCCGCGGGTATGCCGTATCCGACGGTGCCTGTGGGGAGCCGGCGCAGGAGGG
>CAYWKN010000094.1:0-8897 GCA_964458765.1 uncultured Verrucomicrobiota bacterium | reverse complement strand
GGGGAATGGTTGATGGGTAGCCGGAGGAGGGTTGATGGGGGGAATGGGCAATCGGGGATGAAGACGTTCGCGGAGGCCCGCGAACGCTCCACGTCCTGTTTCCTGGAGCGCGCGTCGGCCTCGACGCGCGGATTGGCTTTCCTCCCGCACGGGAATGATCTGGCCTATGGCTCTTCCAACTTCCGGCGCTTGGCTTTGAAGAATGCCTGAAGCATATCGCGGCATTCCGCTTCCAGGATTCCCGGGATGATGGTCGGGCGGTGATTCAGGTTCGGGTGGTTCAGGATCGAGAAGACCGAAACAGCTCCGCCGCGGAGCGGATCAGTCACGCCGAACACGACGGTGGGGATGCGGGCCAGGATGATCGCGCCGGCGCACATGGGACAGGGTTCCTTCGTGACGTATAACGTGGTTTCCGTCAGACGCCAGTCGCCGATGGCAGAAGCTGCCTGGGTGATGGCGATCATTTCGGCGTGGGCGGTGGGATCCTTGAGCAGCTCCGTCTGGTTGTGCGCCCGGCCGATGACCTGTCCGGCGCGCACGATGATGGCGCCGACGGGCACCTCGTCGTGTTCCGCCGACTTTTGCGCCTCGCGCAGGGCGAGTTGCATGTAGTGGTCGTGGGACGGTTCGATCATGCTTCAGGGGGTTCGCGCGGGTCACCGATCACCGGCAACTTCGCTTCCAGCGGCTACTCCTCTTCGCACATGTCATCGTAGAACTTCACGATATCGTCGCTCTTCCCGCTTTCCATGAACTTGATGGCATCGCGCGGGTGCTGGTTCAGGATGCCGCTGATCATGTAGGGGATGCTGTAGCCCCAGAAGAATTGTTTCCGGAGGGGCTCGATGTGATCGCGGATGCATTGCAGCAGCGGGCGCAGGCGGTACTTGGGGTTATGCAGGAAACCGAGCAGCAGTTCGGCCTGGCAGTTGCCCGCGCCGCGGCCCAGTCCGGCCAGGCTGACGTCCAGGTAATTCGCGCCGGAGATGATGGCTTCGATGGTATTGGCGTAGGCGAGCTGGCAGTTGTTATGCGTATGGATGCCCAATTCCTTGCCGCGGGCGAACTTGCGGAATTTCTGCATCAGGGCGCGGATCTGCTCGCTGTACAGCGTTCCGAAGCTGTCCACGAGGTAGATGACATCCACGTCGGACTTGCACAACACCTCCAGGGCGCCGTCCAGTTCGGATTCGGGCACGGTGGAAATGGCCATGAGGTTGACCGTGGTTTCGTATCCCTTGTCATGGGCATCCTGGATCATGTCCATGGCGGTGGGGATCTGGTGGATGTAGGTGGCCACCCGCACCATGTCCAGCACGCTCTTGTCGCGGGGGAGGATGTCGGTGTGGTAATCGGTCCGTTCGGCGTCGGCCATGACGGACAGTTTGATGCCGGGTTTCTTTTCCCCGATGGCGCGGCGGATGACATCCTCGTCACAGAACTTCCACGGGCCGTTTTCGGTGGCGGAGAAGATGCGCTTGGAGCCCTTGTACCCCAGTTCCATGTAGTCAATGCCCGCTTCGCAGGCGGCCTGGTAGACGGCGCTGACGAGGGCTATGTCGAACTTATGATCGTTCATCAGTCCGCCGTCACGGATCGTGACATCCAGAACCTTGATTTCGGGGCGGTAGGAAATCCAGCCCTTGCTGCTGATCGCCTGTTCCTTGTCGCTCATAGTAGGTCTCCTGCTTGGAAACGCGGTATTGAGACGGTTTCGGGTGGTTTTGTCAAGCGTGCTGGGGAGGGAACCGCGGAATGCATATTGGTGTTTGCCGGATACTGTAGTATACAGCTCTGATCATAAGGCAGGATCGGGAATGGCGATGCGGATGAGGACACATTGGAGAGCTGTCAGCGGATTCATCCTGGTGGCGGGCGGGATTTCCCTGCTGGGGACGGGCTGCTCCACGATCCAGAGGGCGCGGCAGGCCCAGGATGCATCCCGGGCGCCCCGCGGCGAGCGGACTGTCCTGGCGGCGGAAATCGGCATCGGGTCCAACACGGTGCTGACCGTGGAGGAGGCCGTACGGTTGGCGCTGGAATGTCATCCCTCCGTGGTCCAGGCGCGTCAGGAGTTGGAAGCGGCTACGGCGCAGGCGCAATCGGCGGTCTCGGCGTACTGGCCCGGCGTGGATGTCTCGGCCGGATATTCCCGGCGCACATCGAACACGGCGGGAGCGCCTTCCGGCAATCATGCCGGCGACAGTTACAGCGCGTCGGTCGGGCTGGATGTCCTGATCTATGACTTCGGCAAGACGCCGGCGACAGTGCGGCAGGCCTGCGAGAGACGGCTGGCGGCCGAAGAGTCGTTGCGCGCCGCCCGGAACGATGTGGTGTACCGTGCGCGAACGGCATTCTTCGAGGTTTGCCGCGCGCGGGAACTCCTGCAGGTGGCCGAGGAGTCGGTACGCCAGTTCCAGACGCACCTGGCGCAGGTGCGCGCCTTTGCCGAGGTGGGAACCCGGATGCGTTACGATGTGACGAAGGCCGAAGTGGATGTGGGCAACGCGCAGCTTGCGCGCATTGACGCCTCGGGGAATCTGGCCCTGGCGCGGGCGGCCCTGGCTCGCGCCATGGGACTGGCGGAAGAGCCGGGGTTCGGGATCCAGTCGGGGGCCCCGGCGCCGTACCGGACGACCGCCCTGGAGGCCATGGCGGTCGCCCGCGGGCGGCATCCGGAACTTCTGGCGTTACGGGCGCGGGAACGGGCCGCCTCCGCCGCGGTGGATGCCGCCATCGCGGGGATGTATCCTTCGCTCCGTGCCGGCGGTGAATACGGGTGGGGCGGCGCCCGCTTCCCGCTGACCTGGAACTGGTCGTTGTTCGCCCGGGCGGCAGCCAGCCTCTTCACCGGGTGGCGCGAGACCGCGCGGGTGGATGAGGCGGTGGCGGGGTTGCGCGCGGCGCGCGCGAACGTCGCGGCCCGGGAACAACAGATCTATTTCGAGTTGTGCGGCGGCCTGGCCAGCCTGGACACGGCGCGGGAACGGCAGGCACTGACGGAACTGATTGTCCGCGAGGCGGAGGAGAGTCTGGCCCTGGTGGGCGAACGGTACAAGGTGGGGAAGGCATCTGCCATTGAGGTGACGGACGCGCAGGTGGCGCTTACCAAGGCGCGCGCCGACCAGGTCAAGGCGAGGTTTGACCATCAAACGGCGGTGGCGCAGATTCAGCATGCGATAGGAGAGGGTGTGCCATGAAGAAGTGGTGGATTGTCGCAGGGGTTGTGGTTTGCGCGGGCGCCGGCGCCGGTGTGTGGTGGTGGCGTTCGCGGGAGGAGCCGGCGCCGCGGTACCGCACGGTCCCGGTGGAGAAAGGGGAAATCGTGCAGACGGTCCGGGCGACAGGATCGGTCAAGCCCCGGCGTCTGGTCGAAGTCGGGACCCAGGTCAACGGCCCGATCCAGAAGCTCTATGTGGATTTCAACGACACGGTCAAGGCCGGGGACCTGGTGGCGCAGATTGACCCCACGGTGTACAAGGCCCGCCTGGCCCAGGAGCAGGCGAACCTTCTGCAGAGCGAGGCGTCGGTGGACCAGGCGCGGGCGCGTCTGGGACAGGCCGAAAAGAGCCTGGCCCGGGCACGGGAGCTGGCGCGGCGGGACATGATCTCCCAGGCGGACCTTGACCAGGCGGTGGCGGAGCGCGACACGCTGGCGGCCCAGCTCAAGGTGGCCGAGGCGTCGGTCGAGCAGAGCCGGGCGGCACTGCGGATGGCCGAGGCCAATCTCGGGTATACCGTCATCCGTTCACCCGTGGACGGCGTGGTGATTGACCGGAGCGTCAGCGAGGGGCAGACGGTGGTGGCCAGCATGACGGCCAAGACCCTGTTCCTGATCGCGACGGACCTGAGCCAGGTGGAAATCGAGGCGAACATACCGGAGGCCGATATCGGCAGTGTCCGGCAGGGGCAGGGGGTGACGTTTACCGTGGATGCGCACAGCGACACCTTTACGGGGACGGTGTCGCAAATCCGCCTGGCCGCCAAGACCTCCCAGAACATTGTCACCTATCCCGTGATTGTCCAGGCCGCGAACAGCGCGGGGAAACTCTACCCCGGGATGACCGCGAACATCACGTGCGAGGTGGAGCGTCGCGACGACGTCCTCAAGATCCCGAATGCCGCGCTGCGGTTCCGCATGCCGTCCGATACGTCGGCCTCCGGAAAGAGCAAGGACGGGAAGCCGAAAGTGTGGGTGCTGCGGAAGCCGGATCAGCCGCCGGAAGCGGTGCCTGTCACGCCGGGAATCGCGGACGGGACGCATACGGAACTCAAGGAGGCCCGGGGGTTGCGGGAAGGCGATGCGGTGGTGGTCGGCACCAACGCGGTGGACTCGGCTTCCAAGGAAGTTGTCAATCCGTTTGCCCCGCCCGCGCCGCCACGGCGCGGCAGGGTGAGGTGACGCAAGGTATGCTGATCCAACTGCGTCAGATCCGGAAGATCTACCGTGTCGGGGACATCGAAGTGCCCGCCTTGAAAGAGGTGTCCCTGGAGATTGCCCGCGGGGAATTTGTGGCGATCATGGGGCCGTCCGGTTCGGGAAAGAGCACATTGCTGAACCTGCTGGGGTGTCTGGATACGCCGACATCCGGAGAGTACTGGCTGGACGGCGAGGACGCGGGGCGGCTGAGCGTGGACAGCCTGGCGGGATTGCGGAACCGGAAGATCGGGTTTGTGTTCCAGAACTTCAACCTGCTTCCCCGGACCAGCGCGCTGGAAAATGTGGAATTGCCCCTGTACTACAACGGACGAATCCGGAGCGGCGAGCGGCGACGGCGGGCGGAGGCGCTGTTGCGGAGACTGGGGCTTGCCGACCGCGTGCACCACTCCCCGGGACAGTTGTCGGGCGGGCAGCAGCAGCGTGTGGCGATCGCCCGCGCGCTGATCAACGAGCCGCTGCTGATTCTGGCGGACGAACCCACGGGCAATCTGGACAGCCGGTCCAGCATGGAAATCATGGGCCTGTTTACCGAACTCAACGCTTCGGGGATTACGGTGGTCATGGTCACCCACGAGAACGATATCGCGACGTACGCCGGGCGGACGATCCACATGCGCGACGGAGAGATCGTATGATGGCCAGCGTCACCTTCCGGATCGCGTTAAGGGCGTTGCGGCGCAACAAGGGGCGGGCGCTGCTGACGGCGTTGGGCATCATTATCGGGATCGCGGCTGTGATCGCCGTGATTGCCGTCGGGCAGGGCGCCTCTTCCATGATGAAGGCGCAGATCAGCAGCATGGGCAGCAATCTGGTGATGGTGTTCCCCGGGAGCACCCAGGCTGGCGGGTTCCGGGGCGGATCGGGCAGCCGTGAGAACCTTACGGTGGAGGATGGCGAGGCCATCGCCCGCGAGTGCGCAGCCGTGAAAGCCGTGAGCCCGGTTGTCTTTTCCAGCGCGCAGGCCCAGTATCGGGAGAAAGACTGGGCGACGAGCATTCAAGGGGTGGCGGGCAACTATGCCTGGATCCGGAACTGGGAAATCGAGGAGGGCGAGTTTCTTTCGGAAAGCGATGTGCGCCGGGGATTGCGGGTGTGTGTGCTGGGCAGGACGGTGGCCCGGGAACTCTTTCAGGATGAATCCGCGGCGGGGCAGTATATCCGCGTCCGCGGCATTTTGTTCAAAGTGCTTGGGGTTCTGGCGGCCAAGGGGAGTGCCGCCTGGGGGCGCGACCAGGATGACATCATTGTGATTCCATGGACCACGTCCCAGCGCGTGATGCAGCGATCCACGCTCACGCGGGTCCACCAGCTCCTGGTCAGCCTGGAGAGCATGGAGGAGTTGGCCTTCGCGCGGGAGGAAATCAGAGGAATCCTCCGCCAGCGGCACCGGACGAAAGACGATGCAGAAGATGACTTTACGGTGATGGATATGACCGAAATCTCGCAGATGATCACACAGGTTTCGCGCCTGATGACTTTGTTGCTGACGGTGATCGCCTCGATTTCCCTGGTGGTGGGCGGAATCGGCATCATGAATATCATGCTGGTTTCGGTGACGGAGCGGACAAGGGAGATCGGGTTGCGTATGGCGGTGGGGGCGCGGCGGAACGACATCCTGTGGCAATTCCTGGTGGAGGCCATTGTGCTGGCCGGGCTTGGCGGATTGCTTGGGATCGGATTGGGGGTCGTGGTGGCGCGGATTGTCGGGACTGCCTACCGGTGGCCGGTGATGATAACCCCCGGTTCGGTGGCGCTGGCCTTGTCGTTCGCGGCGGGAGTGGGGATCTTTTTCGGGTTCTACCCTGCCTGGCGCGCCGCGCGCCTGAATCCCATCGAGAGCCTGCGGCACGAATAGCGCGCTTGGCCTGCCGAAGGGGGCACGCTTTCGAACAGCCCATCCTTGACGGGTGACCGGTAGCGGAGGCCGGGAACAATACAGGGATTGAGACACGTGGCCCCGGAATGCTATGCTCCGCCCGATCAGCATGAAGACGCAGATGGAGTCAGACGAAGGCGGACACTGCATTGGCGGGCCGCCCATGCTGCATGAACTGATCGTCGAGTCGCGAAGCGTGGCGGACACGCACAAGTTGGCGCGGCATCTGCTCAGGCAGTTCCCCGCCCGTGTGGCGCTGGCGTTGCATGGCGAACTGGGCAGCGGCAAGACCTGTTTCGTGCAGGGGCTGGCGGCGGCCCTGGGCGTGGACCGGCCCGTGACCAGCCCCACCTTTACACTGGTCCACGAATACCGCGGGAGCCGGACACTCGTCCATGTGGACCTCTATCGCATCCGGGACTCCGACGATGCCGTCATGCTGGGGCTGGAGGAGTATTTCGATTCCGACGGCATCACGGCGGTCGAGTGGGCCGAACGGGCGGCGGATGTGTTTCCCCGGGACACGATCCACCTGCATTTCCAGAACCTGGATTCGCCGCATGCCCGGCGGATCACCGTGCGGTCGAGCGTGCCGCTGCACGGGTAGGGGGGCGGAAGACGTTCGCGGCGGTCCGCGCGCGATCCGGTCTGCGGCACTCGCTTCAACGCCATTGCCACGGCAGGGGCGCTTGTGTAGCATGAGCGGCGTATTCAAACGAGACTATACCGGGGTGAAGTATGCTGGACATCAAATTGATTCGCGAAAAGGAAGAAGTGGTGCGGCAGGGCCTGGCGGCGCGCGGACACAGCATGGAGTTCCTGGATGCCGTCATTGCCGACGACGTCCGGCGCCGGAAACTGGTCACCGAGGTCGAAAGCCTGAAGAACCAGCGCAACACGGTTTCCAAGGAGATCGGCATGCTGAAGGGCAAGGGCCAGGATACCTCGGAAAAGCAGAAGTCCATGCGCGAACTCGGCGACCAGATCACCGCGAGGGATAACGAGGTCCGGGACCTGGAAGTGCGCCTCAAGGAGAACCTGCTGCGGATCCCGAACGTGCCGCACGGCAGCCTGCCGGTCGGTAGGGATGCGGCGGACAACAAGGTGGTGCGCGTCCACGGGGAGGTCCGGAAGTTCCCGTTCACGCCCAAGGGGCACGTGGAGATCGGTGAGTCGCTGGGATTGTTCGACTTCCCCCGCGCGGCCCGCATGACGGGCTCGGGGTTCCCGCTGTTTATCGGCATGGGGTCCCGCCTCCAGCGCGCCCTGATCCAGTTCATGCTCGATCTGCACGTCAAGGAGCACGGCTACACGGAAATGCTGCCGCCCTTCGTGGTCAATACCGCCTCCATGATCGGCACGGGCCAATTGCCCAAGATGGCGGAGGACATGTACCACGCCACGGACGATCTCTGGCTGATCCCGACGGCGGAAGTGCCCGTGACCAACTATTATCGCGACGAGATCATTGACCGGAAGCTCCCGATCTATCTGACGGCCTACACGCCGTGTTTCCGGCGCGAGGCCGGGGCGGCGGGGAAGGAGACCCGCGGGTTGATCCGGGTCCACCAGTTCGACAAGGTCGAGATGGTCAAGTTTGTCGAGCCGGCGACATCCTACGACGAGTTGGAGACGCTGGTCACGAACGCCGAGGACGTGCTCCAGCGGCTCGGGTTGCCTTACCGGGTGCTGATGCTCTGCACGGGTGACATCAGTTTCGCGGCGTCGAAGTGCTACGACATCGAGCTATGGGCGCCGGGGCAGAACGCCTGGCTGGAGGTCTCCTCCTGCAGCAATTTCGAGGCATTCCAGGCGCGGCGGGCCAACATCCGGTATCGGCGGGCGGACGGCAAGACCGACTTCGTGCACACGCTGAACGGATCCGGGGTGGCGCTGGCGCGGCTGGTGGTGGCGATCCTCGAGAACGGGCAGGAGGCGGATGGGTCCGTGACCCTGCCCGAGGCGCTGGTGCCGTACATGGGCGGGGTGCGAAAGCTGGCGAAGGAACAAGAGGGCGCAAGAGAAGTGGTTTGAGCAGAAGGAAGGCCGCAAGGATCGCCAGGGGAAGAGGGACGCCATGTGGCGATGTCGGGGAATGGAATCTCCAATGTCCAGCAAGGAATATCCAATTTCCAAGGCATAGCCTGATGCGGGCGCTTGAACATCGGCTGAACTTGTACGGTCTGCCGCCGGGAGCGCACATTCTGGCGGCGGTTTCCGGCGGGGCGGATTCCATGGCGTTGCTGCATGCCCTGCATGCCCTGGCGCCGCGTCGGCGCTGGCGGCTGACCGTGGCCCATCTGGATCACGGAATCCGCGGCAAAGCCTCCAGAGACGACGCCGCCTTTGTGCGGAACGCGGCACGCCGGCTTGGCCTTCCCTGTGTGGTCGGCCGAGTTGCCGTCCCGGCCCTGGCGAAGCGGGCCGGGCTCTCCCTGGAGATGGCGGCGAGGCGGGCGCGTTACACGTTCCTGGCGCGGACGGCGAAGCGGGTGGGCGCCGGGTACGTGGCCACGGCGCATACGGCCGATGACCAGGCGGAAACATTTTTCCTGAAACTCCTCCGCGGGGCCGGGC
>CAYWKN010000093.1:0-9008 GCA_964458765.1 uncultured Verrucomicrobiota bacterium | reverse complement strand
CCCGGATCGCATTCAAACCGCCCGCACAGCCGTCCGCTCCGGAGACCTGAACCAGGTCATGCTCGTGGCGCATTCCCTCAAGTCAAGTTGCGCCAACCTGGGCGCCCGTCACATGCGGCAGATCGCCGCCGAAGCCGAGCAGCTCGCCCTCAACCGGGACGCAACCCGCCTCCCGGACCTGATTGAGCAATTGGCGGGATCGTTCGAGGGAGTCCGCTAGTCCCTGGAACGGCGCGTCACCCAACCCCCGCACCGCCCCCGCATCGCCGTTGTGGAGGACAACGCCGACAACCGCCTCCTCGTGCGCGCCCTGCTGCAGCACCTGTACGATATCTCCGAGTACGAAAACGGAACCGATGCCCTCGCGGGTATTGCGGAGCAACCTCCCGATCTCATTCTGCTCGACATCTCCCTGCCCGGCATGGACGGCTACGCTGTCCTCGGCGCCATCCGCGCCAATCCCCGTCTGGCCAACCTGCCGGTGGTGGCGCTCACGGCACACGCCATGACCGGTGACCGCGACAAGATCATCGCCTCGGGATTCAACGACTACATCTCCAAGCCCATTGATGACGAGCAGGTCCTGATGGACAGCATTGCCCGGCTGCTGAAAACGTGAGCCAGCCGCCCGAAGGTATCCGGAAAGTGAAAAGGAGTGCGCATACTGTGACAACATCCGCCCAACAATACAGGTCGAATCGCTTCTTCAGCCCGGTCCGATGGATCGGCGCCCTGCTCAACGGGATCCTGGCGCTGAGCGCGGCCGCGCAACCCATGGAGGCAACTACCGCTCCCACCTCTTCCATCGAACGCCTCAAGACGCTCTCCCTGGAAGAGCTCATGTCCATTCCCGTCGCCACGGTCACCACAGCCTCACGGCGCCCCGAACGGACCAGCGATGCTCCCGCCACCGTCCTGATCATTGACCGCAGCGATATCCTTACCCGGGGCTATTCCACGCTCAAGGATGTCCTTCGCGACCTGCCGGGGATGGAAACCATCGAGTATTTCTTCTCCGAAATCGGCACCCAGGTCCCTGTGCGCGGAATCGCGGGGAACAACAAGATCGTCGTCCTGGTCAACGGAATGCGCGTAAACCCGCCGGGCGGCGAGGACTTTCCGTTCCGGAGCGATTTCAGCATCCGGAACGCCGAGCGGATCGAAGTGGTCTACGGGCCCGGCTCCACCCTCTACGGCCAGGACGCCATCAGCGCTGTCATCAACGTCATAACACTCCGGCCGACGAAGGACCAGTTGGGCGAGGCGGGCGTCGCCGGCGGCATGAACGATTCCCGCGAGGCCTGGGGCTCGTTTTCCCATGTCTTCGGCCCCGCGGAGGAGTTCGGCATCAGCGGATTCATCCAATACCATGACTCCGAGCTGTCGGAGCTGGAAACCGCCTATCCCGGCTGGTGGCGCAACTATGCGGCCGTCGCCGGTTCCGCACAACCCCCGGGGCTCGGCATGGAACCGTACCGTGAGGACTACGGACTCAACTGCTTTGTGCGGTTTCATTCGCGCTATTCCTCACTCCAGGCCTGGCACCGGGAGTCGGAACGTTCCAGTTCCGAGGGATTCTCCCCCATCCTCGGGTACCTCCCCGAGGCCACCTGGGGCGACGCCTCCACCGTCGTGGAAGGCCGCAACACGCTGCCGTTGCGGGACAACGTCTCCCTGGAAAGCTGCATCACCTGGAACCGGTACGAAATCAATCCCGACACCCGCTACGTATTCACCGTCCCCGACCGTTCCGGCGGGAAACAATGGTTCCTGGACGACTATAAGTACGGCATCGGCACCAGTTTCAGCGGGGAGGAAATCCTGCGGATCGACGTCACACCTGACCTCAAGTTGACGATCGGCGCCATGGCCGCCACATACGACATCATCCCGAAGTCCACCGTGCCCGGCGGCGCCGACACCGAAACCGCGGTTGTCACGCAGGGCGGGAACTTCTCCTATATCGACAGCGCCGGGGTGACACGACACATCCCGCGAGTCACCCGCTACCGCTACGAGACCTACGCCGGTTATGCCGAGGCGTCCTGGCAAATGCATCCCAGGCTGAAAGGAATTCTGGGGACACGCATCACGCAGGATACGCGCTTCGACGACAGCCCGACGACACCCCGCGCCGGCCTGATCTTCGACATCACGGAACATCTCACGGCGAAATACATCTTCACCCACGCCTATGTGGCGCCGGCGCCGTATTTCGGATTCGCCACATATGATAATGGCGCGCTCCTGGCAACGTCGAACCCCGATCTGGAACCCGAGGAAGCCGACTCCCACGAAATCAACGTTTCCTATAACCGCGAGAATCTCCTTCTCGGCGCCAGCGTCTATCACGGGCAGAATGACAATCTCATCGTTCTGGCGGACCGGGCCACCCCGGTGAACGTCGTGGAACCGCAAGTCCGACTGCCCGATGGATCGTCCAGAACACTGGTGCGGACCGACAACAGCGGATCCTCCTGCAACTACGGCATGGATCTGTACGCCAGGGCGCGCCTCGGCAGCATCAGCCCATGGGCTTCCTACTCCTACACCGAATTCGAGGAGGAACAGGAGGATGGGAATATCCCCATGAGTGGAATCTCCCGGCATAACGTCAGGGCGGGACTCACCTGGGCGGCCACACAACGCCTTTTCCTTACCCCCAGCCTGGTTTTGCGCTCGACCCCCGAGAACGCCAAGCCCGGCCCTCTGGATGCTGAACTGAACACACCTTACGAGGTCAACCTGCACATCCTCTGCAACGCCAGGCGGAACATGGACCTCTTCCTGAATGTCCGCAACCTCACGAACCACAAGTACGCCCTGGTGGGCATCACGGGGGACGCCGTTCCCCAGGAAACCTTCAGCGCCATGGCCGGCCTTCGCGTGTCATTCTGACAATGATCCCCTGCGCTTCAGATTCCACTCCCCGGCTCCCGCGGTCGCGCGGAGGGCTCGCCTGCGCCATCAGCAGCCTGTTGTTCCTGGTCCCCCTGCTGGCGGCCTCCTCCGGCCGGGCTCAACACCCCCCCTCGCCGCGGGAATACGACGTGAAGGCGGTGTTCCTCTTCAACTTCGCCCGCTTCGTCGAGTGGCCCACCTCCTCCGTGGCGCAGGCGGAAGGGGAAATTGTCATCGGCATCCTGGGCGACGATCCGTTCGGCGCCGCCCTTGACCGCGCGGTACGGAACGAAACCATCCGCGAGAAACCCATCGTGATCCGCCGCGCCAAACGCCTCGAGGACCTGCCGCCCTGCCACCTTATCTACCTTGACATTCCCGACCGCGGCCGCTTGCGGTCCATTCTTCTTTCCCTCAGGAAGCGCGGCATCCTGACCGTTGGCGAAGGCGAGGAATTCACCCGCCTCGGCGGCATCATCGGGTTCCAAACCCGGCAGAACCACATACGCTTTCTCATCAACCTGAAAGCCGCCGAACGCGAAGGGTTCCGGATAAGCTCCAAGCTCCTGCAAGTGGCGGACCTGGCAACTTCATCGGAATAGGCCGGAAAACATGGCTCGCGAAAAGAACAACTCCATTGGACGGAAGCTGACTCTCATCATCCTGACGATCAGCGCCATCTCCACCATCGCCTCCTGCTTGTTCTTCGGGGCGTACGACTGGGCGACAAACCGGCGGACGATGGCGGACGACCTGACCACCCTGGCCGATCTCCTCGGCAACAACAGCACCGCCGCGCTGATCTTTCGCGACAAGACCACCGCCGAGGAACTCCTGAAAGGGCTGCGGGCACACCCGCACATCCGGGCGGCGGCACTGTTTGCCGACGACCGCACACTGTTCGCCTCCTATACCGCGCCCGGCGCCAGCCTGTCACGGGAGCACCTGCACGTGAGCCGGAGTCCGTCGTTCTCGCGGACTCGCCTCATCGTCTGCCGTCCCATCGTTCTCGATAACAAGCCCATCGGCGCCGTTCACCTGGAAGCCGGCATGGACCGGCTGTATGAACGCGTCAAGATTTATGCGGTTGTCTCGATCCTCATCGTGCTGGCTTCTGTCATCATCACCTTCATTCTGGCAACGATGCTGCGCCGCCTGATCACAACACCCATCCTCAACCTCGCCGCCGTCGCCCGTCAGGTATCGGAACACAAGGACTATTCCGTGCGGGCGGTCAAGGTCAGCGAAGACGAGATTGGCGAACTCACCGACGGGTTCAACCGCATGCTGCACGGCATCGAAACCCGCGACAGCGCCCTGCGACAGAGCAACGAGGCGCTCCACCGGGAAATCGCCGAACGGCGCAAGGCCGAGGAAGGCTTGCGGCTGCTGAACGAAACCCTCGAACAGCGGGTGTCCGAACGCACGGCGGTCGCCGAAACCGCCAGCCGCACCAAGAGCGAATTCCTTGCCAACGTGAGCCACGAGCTGCGTACACCCCTGAATTCCGTCATCGGCTTTGCCAACCTTCTGCTGAAAAACAAGGCCGGCAACCTCCGGCCTGATGACCTCGCCTATCTGGAGCGTGTACAAGCCAACGGACGCCACCTTCTCGCCCTGATCAACCAGGTCCTGGACCTGTCGAAGATCGAGGCCCAGAAAGCTGAATTGGACCTCGTCCCCGTGGACCTGGCCGCCCTCGTCAGGAATGTCCTCGACGAAACCGAAGCGCAAGTGTACGGGAAACCCGTCACCCTCCGGCTCGATGCCCCCCCTGCGACCACACCGTTCCGCACGGATCCCGGGAGACTGAGGCAGGTTCTCCTGAACCTCATCGGCAATGGCGTCAAGTTCACCGACCGTGGCCATGTCCTTGTCAGCATCGTTACGGAACCCCGCACCAACTATCCCATACGCATTGATGTCAGCGACACCGGGATCGGCATCCCGGATGACAAGCAATCCGTCATCTTCCAGGCCTTCAAGCAGGCCGACAGCACCACCGCGCGGAAGTACGGCGGAACCGGGCTCGGCCTCACCATCTCGCTGGCTCTCTGCCAGCTCATGGGCTATGGACTTACCGTGTGCAGCGAACCCGGCAGGGGATCCACATTCTCCATCCTTCTCTCGTCCGATGACGGAATCGCATCCGGACTGGGAAAGGTCCCGCCTCTGGAAGCCGTGCCGCGGACTGCCGCCGTGCACGAACCGCCCGCCGACCCGCTGGAGGGGCGTGTCATCCTCGTGGTGGATGACGAGGAGGATGCCCTTCTCATGCTTACCCGCATGATCGAGGACTTCGGGTGCATCGTCCTTCCTGCCTCTTCGGGAGAGGAGGCTTTGCGGCTCGCGCGCAAGTCACAGCCCGATGCCATTACGCTCGACCTGCTCATGCCCGGCACCGACGGCTGGGCGGTGCTGAAGGAATTGAAGGGCGATCCGGTCCTGCAGGATATCCCGGTCGTCGTCATAAGCGTTGTCGCCGAGGAACAGCGCGGGACGATCATCGGCGCCCTGGATGTCCTGCCAAAGCCCATCAACCGGGACAACCTGATCCGCGTGCTGAAGCGCTCGCAGCAGGCCAGTATTCTCATCGTGGATGATAGTGAGGATGACCGCCGCCTCATTGCCGCCTGCCTGGAGGATGACGCCACGACAGTCCTATCGGCGACCAGCGGCAGCGAAGCGCTGAGTCTTCTCGGAAGGGAAAAGCCGGACCTGGTCATTCTGGATCTGATGATGCCCGGCATGGACGGCGAGACCTTCCTCCGGGTGCTGCGCGAAACCAAGGAGCACTCCTCCCTGCCGGTCGTGGTCCTGACTTCCCGGGATTTGACGGCGCAGGAACGGCGCCATCTCTCCGGCATGGCCTCCGCCGTATTGCACAAGAGCGAAAACCTTAGCGACGATCTGCGGCCCATCCTTGCATCCATTCTGCGCCCCGAAAGCCGGGGTCGGAGAAATGGGAAGAAGGAGTAACCCCGCATTCCTGGTTCCGGCATTCCTCCTTGACGCTTGAACGGCTTTCTCCTACCGTGGTCCGCTGTTGCATGTCGAATGGATCGGCGTCGTTGTGTTCGACCCGAAACGAAGGCGTTCCGTAAGGCGGCAGCAAGGACGATACATCCCGGAGAGGTGGCTGAGTGGTCGAAAGCAACGGTTTGCTAAACCGTCGTAGTGGTAATAACCGCTACCGAGGGTTCAAATCCCTCCCTCTCCGCCAACCCCAATGAAACAGCTGTTTTACTGGGGTCTTGGCAAGTTCTGAATCATCACCCCATCAAATAGACACTTTCCCTTGTTTTGCCGATAAATGCCGAAAGGTGCGCTTGAATGTGGCACAACTTGGCACAAAGGCGGCACAGGAAAAACCTACAATTTCCCTGCCTATGGTAACAGGGGCCGGGTGGAAGGGTGGCGTTGTGCCAACCTGTGCCAATTCCGCATCCGTGACTTGCTCGCCGTCGATCCGCTTCGGATCAGGCATCGCGGCAATGTCATCCACAAGACCGGCGAGGCGGGAACCTATCCCGAACAGAAGGCCAACGCGCGCAATATGTGCCGGCGCCTGCTGACGGTTATCCATCGCGGCTACGAACTGGTCATCACGCACGGCAACGGCCCGCAGGTCGGCAACCTCCTGATGCAGAACGAACTCGCACGCGCCATGGTTCCCGACGTGCCGCTGGACGTTCCTGGTGGCGCAGACCGAAGGCTCACTCGGCTACATCCTGCAACAGGAACTCCTCAACGAGTCGCGTCACAACGATATCCGCAAGTACGTCGTGACGATGATCACCCAGGTCGTCGTGGACCGGAACGATCCGGCCTTTCAGAATCCGACCAAACCCGTAGGCCCGTTCTACACGGCCGACGAGGCCGTCACGTTGCGGAAACGCTTCCCGCACTGGCAGGTTACGGAAGACGCCGGCCGCGGCTACCGGCGCATTGTGCCCAGCCCGATGCCGACACGGATCATCCAGAGTCGGATGGTGCGCTCGCTGGTCTATGCCGGCAACGTCGTGCTCGCGCTTGGCGGCGGCGGCGTACCCATGTGCAAGGACGAACGCAACGAATTCGTCGGCGTAGAAGCCGTAATCGACAAGGACCTATCCAGCGCCGTGCTGGCCGTGGATATCAAAGCCGACCTGTTTGTGTTGCTGACAAACACCGAGAAGGTCTGCCTGAACTACAAGAAAGCCAACGAGCAAAAACTCGACGTCCTGACCTGTGACCAGGCCCATGAGAATCTGCGGGCTGGGCAGTTCCCGCCTGGCAGCATGGGCCCCAAGATCCGGGCCGCCCTGCTATATCTGGAAGCGGGCGGACGGGAAGTCCTGATCACGGACCCCGAACACCTGGCCGACGCGCTCGACGGCCACGCCGGCACACGAATCGTCTGGCGATAGGGCTATTCGAAGACCAGTTCGCCGAAATACTGCGGGCAGTGGAAGTCCGGCTTCGGCGTGCCCACGGGCGACCAGGTTCCCCACGCCGGCTCTGCACCCTAGCGTTTCATGCTCACACCACACCTCCATCCGATATCGGTTTCACACCCCCGCCCGCGCGCATTCCTCACGAGCCAACGCCACCCACCGTGCAATGCGCCACGGCTCGTTGTGAAGCGTATGGACGTCCTTCATGATGATCTCCAGCCGACACTTCCCCGCCGCGGCCAGCGTCTCGAGCAAATCGGCGCGGATGGCGTTCTCGTTGAAGGTCGCCGTGCTGATCTGCGCCGGATTCGGCTTGCGCGAGAAGACGACCTCCCGACCGCAGGCCTCGGCCATGAACGCCTGGTCCGCCCACGGCGACACCGATACGCGGGCCAGATTGGGCAGCTTCTTGAGCACGTGCCAGCGATTGTTCACCGGTTCGCAACAGCCGTAGTAGCACCGGCCGAACTCACGAGCCACGTCAAGCTGATACGGGAAGATGAACTCCTCGAACAGCTCCGGCCCCACGCCGACCGTCTCCTGGGATTCCAACAACACCCACAAATCCTTGAGCCTGACCGGCGCACCCGGCTTCCAGTCCGGCTGAGGCAGGGTGCGCGTGTGCCCTTCAGACCCGGACCCGATGTAGTCGTTTTCGTTATTCGGGGTCAGCAACCCTTCCCGTTCCAGCCAGCGCGCGAACGCCAAATGGTCGTCGCGTAGGAACGCCATGAGCCGGTGCAGGCCGGCGGGGTTGTCGTACATGAACAGCATCAAGTTCTCCAGGCCAATCAGGTCAATCGCCACGATGGTCATGCCCATGGTCCAGTAGTACGCGCTGCGGAAACGTGTCGGGCAAATATCCCCGATCAAGGCATCCACGGCAGCCTTGTCGCGCACCGACGCTTCCCGATCCACGCTGAACGTACGCGGCTTGAGCTTGCCGAAATCGACATCCAGATCGGCCAGGGCCGGCTCCCAGTGGACTGCGCCACGCGTGCCGGCGTTGTCGGCGGACTGCGTCTTCTTCTGCACGCCATAGTCGCTGGTGCCAACCCGCCATCCGACGTTGAACCACGGCTCGACGACGTGATCGTCGCGCAGGTTCCGGAACCGGAAGATGTCGGCGCGCAACTGCCATTCAACGCCGCGCGCCCACTCGCCCGTGCAGTGGATTTCGTTTGAACAATCGCCCGGCTTGAGCGGGTCGTCAATCGACCCCCACTCGGCCAGAATCATCGGCCGTCCGCCGCTGCCGGCGTCAAGCGCAAGCCATGCTTCGCGCCGTTCCCGGTTCACGGGATCCGCCGCGACCGCCATCTTCTCTTCCGCCACGCGTCGCAGGATCTCCCGATCCGCGGCGGAAACCGTTGATGTTTTCATGACCGACCTCCTATGACCTCTCTGTCGCTGTTATGTCTTCCTGATCCGGCCAGACCAGTACCCGGGGCTGCGCTTGCAGTGCCCGGAGGCGATAACCCAAATTATTAGCATCCCATAGAAATCCTAATTGATGAACTGGAATTTGCGCAACAACATTATTGATATCAATCGGTTATGAAACTTTTAGCCGGAAACAACCGGACAGTAGTGACTTCAGGTCACAGTCCACCGCATACGGGTCCGGCATCCCCCACACGGTCGGAACGTTCCTGTCCAGTTCGGCCCTTC
>CAYWKN010000092.1:0-9037 GCA_964458765.1 uncultured Verrucomicrobiota bacterium | reverse complement strand
ATATTCTCTTCTTCCATCTTCCCCGTGTCTCCGTGTCTCCAGCCGTACCCGGCGGGTGGTGAATCTTGACTTCCGCTACTGTTTAGTGGCCGGATTAATAGTTGATCCGCCCACTGCATCGCAGCGGGAAAGGCGATTCACCACCCGCCGGGTACGGCTAGAGATACGGGGGGGGGCACGCAGAAGGCACTCCACTACCGGTAGGCCGAAACGGCTTTTCCATCCAGGCGCGGGATTTCCGGACGGAGAACTCCAGGCGACTGCGTGGCGGGAGTGAGGACCCTGGCGAGGGCGGCCACGGCTTCGGCCGCCGTGGCCGAGGGATGGGCCGCCAGATACTGCGCGATGACGTTGGCGGTGTAGGCGGCCGCAATGGATGTCCCGCCGTACAGGCCGGGCGGTCCCTTGTAACCCACAGGCAGGTCGGCGAACGCCGGCGCCGCCAGCTTCACAAACGACCCGTAGTTGGATTGCTCCCACACGTTTCCATCCGGGGCGAGCGCGGCGACGGCCACCACCTCCGGCAGGGCGGCGGGATATACCGGTTTGCCGGTGGGTTCGTTGCCGGCGGCGGCCACGAGGACGGCGCCCTGCTGTCGCGCATAGGTCACCGCGCTGTTGAAGAGGGGACTGTCGGCGGTGGCACCCCAGCTCATGCTGATCACCCGGGCGCCGTTGTCCACCGCAAAGACCATGCCCTTCATGAGGGCATAGCCGGAGAGGATACCGCCGTCATCCAGTGTCCGGATGGGTATGATGGGCACGGGCGCGGCGGCAGCAACCGCTCCGGCGGGCGTCACGGAACCGGAGGCCAGGAATGCCATCTGCGTGCCGTGGCCCGCGGGGTCCGTGATGGCCTGCCCGGGCGCCGTGGCGTCCAGGGAGGTCACGACCGCCTTTTCCAGCAGCGAGTTGGGCATGAACCCGGAATCGAGAATGGCGACGGAGGGACCGGAAACGGCGGAGGCCGTGCGCGGCGCGGGGCCGGAGCCCGTGGCATCGGACCGGACGGGAAGGATCGGTTGATACACAAGATTCGGTTCCGCATTGGCCACCAGCGGATCGCCGCCGAGGGTGTTGAGGATGCCCGCCAGATCGCTGTCCTGTGGAAGGCGGAGCCGGTAGATGCCCAGGGCCGGAAGACCCTCCACCACCGCGGCGCCTGTGCGGAGAAGCAGTTCGCGGAACTGTTCCCCGGTCACGCCGGGGCGGAGCCGGAGCAGGACTTCGTTCCTCAGGCAGGTCAAGACGTTGGTGGCCGCCGGCACCTGTGACACGGCGGGGGGCGGACCGGGGACGGCCTTGAGCGACCGGCGGTCGCCCGGCTTGTAGACGAGCACCTCGGACAGCCGGCTCATCTTGCCGTCCGGGCCGTCAATCGTCTCGAAGATCAGCGCATAGTCGCAGTCGGTCAGGATGCGCTTGATGCCTTGCCCGATCTCGACGTTCTCGAAGTCCGCGGTGATCGGCGGGTTGATCCGTTCGTCCATGGCGACGCGGATGCCGGCATCCTGCAGCCGGGCGAGGATTTCACTCAGCGGCGTCCGGTCGGCACGGATCGAAAGAGTGTCGGCCGCCAGTCGCACGGTGGTGGCGGCGGACGCCGCGGCGGCCGGCATCAGGGCCACCAGCAACAGGAATGAAACGTGCCGCAGGGCGGAGGTTGTCATGCGGCGAGTATACCACACTACTGGGCGTCGAGAGCAGCCTTCAGTTTCGCGGCTTCCTCGCGGTCAATCACGCCGTCCTGGTTGACGTCGAACTCCAGCTCGATCTCGTTGTTGACGATGGCCCGGCCGTCGGTCTGGATGATGGCGAGGCGGTCCTTCAGCATTTCGCGTCCTTCGGCCCAGGAGAGGTAGCCGTCCCCGTTCGTGTCATACCGCTTTTCGGCCGGGGTATCCACCACCGCGTGTTTCTTGATCCAGTGGTTCCGGCGCTCGTCGGGGGTGATGATGCCGTTATGGTCGGCGTCCATGATGCCCAGATGGTAGGCGTGAAGCTCGGCGCGGTTCACGCGTCCGTCCTTGTTCACGTCGGCGGCAACCTCCCAGGGGCGGTCCACGGCGGACGCGGTGCGGAAATAGTGGGCCGAGTTCATGCGGGCCGCTTCCCTGGGTTCGACGACGCCGTCATTGTCCTTGTCGGCGCGGGCTTCCCAGGGCGTGTTGACCTTGGCCTTCTGGGCGTGCTCCCACTTGCGTTCGGCCTTGATTTCGCGGGGGGTGGTCACGCCGTCGTGGTTGCGGTCGGCATGGACGGCGCGCGGGCCGTGGGGCGCGGCCTGCGTGGAAACGGCGATGAGGGCGGCGGCGGAGCAGACAGACAAGCACAGGTTGACGTTCATGACGGGCCTCCTTGGGTACGATAGGGTTGACCCGCCGGGAACCGCACCCGGAAGAAACTCCGGCGGGGGTCACAAGTCCACTGTCTGTCATGGTAGGCTATCGGATCAGGGTGTCAACAAGGGATTCCTCCGTCTCGCGGCCTTGACCCTGTGCGGGGAAAACGATAGAGTATGGACGTGGAGAGAATGATCCCGTCTGAACGGAGTTCCGGCGGGAAGTTTGGGAAAAGGGGTACAGGGCGTTCCGGGTGGGAGCGAGGGTGGCCCCGGGCAAGGCGAAAATGGAAACCGTTCAGATTGGTTTGACATGTCTGATACTGCTGGTGTTCGGCTGGATGGCCGCGCCGGCGGATGATGTTATGACGTGGGTTGGCGCCGGTGCGGCGGCTCCCGGGTGTTTGGGATCCGTGGTGGCCGGACGGCGCTGGAGGAAGGGGCGGCGGGAGGGACCGCCGGAGGGCGTTGAACGGTGTTCTTTGACAAAGAGTTTACATTTCCCGATGTACGGGTTTGGTACCCTGCCTTGTTCGTGTATGGGCCGTCATCTCTAACCCGATAATTGCTGAAACGGGAGATCGAACGGCGTTGTGCCCGCATGCCCGCTTGGCGGGACGCGGAAGCCTCGCACTAGGTCACCCACCTCACTGGTTGAGGCTAAGAGATCTGTGCCCCTGCGACTGTGGCGGGGTACTTCTTTTTCGGGGGGGAGGGGACGCGGGTAATGGATCTCTTTGACCAGCAGGGCGACAGACCGACGACGCGGCCGCAGCCGCTGGCCGTGCGCATGCGGCCGCGCGGCCTGGACGAGGTCGTCGGGCAGGATCATATCCTCGGCAAGGGCAAGCTCCTGCGCCGGGCCATCGAGGCCGACCGGCTGGGAAGCATCATCCTGTACGGACCGCCCGGATGCGGGAAGACCTCCGTGGCCGAGGCCATCGCGGCGGCCACGAAGCGGCGCTTCGAACGGACCAGCGGTGTGCTGGCCAACGTGGCCACGCTCCGCGCCCTGCTGACGGCCGCCAAACAGCGCCAATCCTCCGACGGCGTCGAGACCATCCTCTTTGTTGACGAAATCCACCACTTCAACAAATCGCAGCAGGACATCCTCCTGCCGCACGTGGAAGACGGATCCGTGACGCTGATCGGCGCCACGACGCACAATCCCTTTTTCTTCATCAACAGCCCCCTGACCTCCCGCTCGCAGGTGTTCCAACTCAACCCGCTCACGGAGGAGGCCATCGTGCAACTCCTCCGCCGGGCGCTGACGGACGAGCGCGGGCTGGCCGGGCGGAACGTCGTCCTCGCCGATTCCGCGCTCAAGCATCTGGCCGCGGTGTGCGAAGGCGACGCCCGGCGCGCGCTGAACGCGCTCGAGATCGCCGTGCTGACGACGCCGGCCGGCGCCGACGGGAGCATTGCGATTGACCGCGGCGTGATCGAGGAGTCGGCGCAGAAGAAGGCGGTGGTGTATGACCGCGACGAGGACGGGCACTACGACACGATTTCGGCGTTCATCAAGAGTGTGCGCGGATCGGATCCGCACGCGGCGGTGTACTGGCTGGCGAAGATGCTCTACGCCGGCGAGGATCCGCGGTTTATCGCGCGGCGCCTGGTGATCCTGGCGTCGGAAGACATCGGCAACGCCGATCCCCGCGGCCTGAGCGTGGCGGTGGCGGCCATGGAGGCGGTCGAGTTCGTGGGCATGCCGGAGGCCCGGATCGTCCTGGCGCAGGCGACGACGTACCTGGCGACGGCGCCGAAGAGCAACGCCTCCTGCCTGGCGGTGTCCAAGGCGCTGGAGGATGTGGAGCAGGGGCGTGTGCTGCCGGTGCCCCTGCACCTGCGCAGCGCGAGCTACAAGGGGGCGGAGCGGCTGGGGCACAAGGGATACCAGTATGCCCACGATTTCGACGGGCACTATGTGCCGCAGGAGTACGTGCCCACGACGGCGGTCTACTACGAGCCGGCGAAGGAAGGCTATGAGGATACGATCGGCAAGCGCATGGCCCACTGGGCGGAGCTGAAGCGGCGGGCTTCCGAAGGCCGATCGGGACCGGAAGGGGGCGGGGGACCGTGACGGAAGCCAAACAGGTGTTGCGGGAGCGCATGCTGCAACGGCGGGAATCGCTGGAGGCCGGGTATGCGCGCGGAGCGGCGGAACGCCTCGCCGGGCGCGTCACGGCGCTGGCCGAGTTCCGGGCCGCCCGCGTGGTCCTGGGCTACCTCGCCTTGCCGCGGGAAGTGAATGCGGATGCGATCCTGGCGGCCGCCTGGCGGGCGGGGAAGCGGGTGGCCGTTCCGGCCCGGGCGCCGGACGGGGAATACCGCCCGGCATGGCTGGAGCCGGCCAGCCGCCTGCGGGCCGCCCGGTTCGGGGTGCGTGAACCGGAAGCGCCAGCCTGGGCGGATGGGGCGTTGTTCGATGTGGCCATCCTGCCCGGGGTCGTGTTCTCGCCGGCCGGCGGGCGGATCGGCCACGGGCGGGGATACATTGACCGGATGCTGGCCCGGCTGGGCGGGCGCGTCGCGTGCCGGGTGGGCGTCTGCTTCCACTGCCAGGTGGCGGAGAGCGTGCCCGCGACGGGGCACGATGTGCCGATGGATGTGGTGGTGACGGAGGATGCCGTGTACCGCGCGGCGGAACGGCAGGATGGCGGAGTGACAAACGAAACGGGCCGGCGGCCCGGGTTGAAGGGAGGGGCGACATGTGGATGATCATCGCACTGGCGGCGCTGGCGGGCGCCGCGGTTGGATATGGACTGCGCTCGTGGATGAGCAAGTCGCGCTACGGCCAGCAGGAGCGGCATGCCCAGCAGATGCTCAGGGAGGCGCAGAAGGAGGCGGAGAATTACGCCAAGGAAGCGAGATTGCAGGCCAAGACGGAACTGCTCAAGTCGCGCGAGGAATTTGAGACTTCCACCAAGGCCAGACGGGAGGAACTGGCGGCGCTCGACAGCCGGGTGTCGCAGCGCGAGGCGCACCTGGACCGCAAGGTGGCGATGCTGGAGAAGAAGGAGCGAACCCTGGAACAGCGCGTGGCCGAGGTCGAGCGCCAGGCCGCGGACTACGAGAAGGCCCAGGCGGAATACACGGGCCTGATCGCCGCGGAGAAGGAGAAACTGCAGAAAGTCGCGGGCATGACGCAGGCCGAGGCGCGCCAGACCCTCATGGCTCGGATCGAGGGCGAGGTCCAGGGCGAGATGTCCGGATTGATCCGCAAGCTGCAGGAGGAGGCGCGGGATACGGCCGAGCGCGAAGCCAGCCGCATCGTGAGCATGGCCATCCAGCGCTACGCCGCCAGTCACGCCTCGGAACTGATGACCAGCAGCGTGGCGCTGCCGGGCGAGGACATGAAGGGCCGGATCATCGGGCGCGACGGCCGCAATATCCGGGCCATCGAGGCCGCGACGGGCGTCAACCTGCTGATTGACGACACACCGGAGGCCGTGGTGATTTCCGCGTTCGATCCCGTGCGGCGCGAGATCGCCCGGATTGCCCTCGAACGGCTGATCCTCGACGGGCGCATTCATCCGGCCCGCATCGAGGAAGTTGTGGCCAAGACGACCGAGGAGATGGGCGAACGCGTCCGGCAGGCGGGGGAGGAGGCCGTGTATCTGGTGGGGCTGCAGGGGTTCGACCCCGAGTTGCTCCGCGTCCTCGGGCGCCTGAAGTTCCGCAGCAGTTACTCGCAGAACGTCCTCATGCACTCCATCGAGGTGGCCCAGTTGATGGGCGTGATGGCCGGGGAACTGGACCTGGACGTCGCGCTGGCCAAACGCATCGGGTTGCTGCACGATATCGGCAAGGCGCTGGACCACAACGTGGAAGGCAGCCACGCGGCGATCGGGGCGGACCTGCTGCGCCGGCTCGGGGAATCGGCGGTGGTGACCAACGCGGTGGCGGCGCATCACGAGGAGGCGGCGTCCGAGAGCCTGTATGCCGTGCTGGCTTCGGCGGCGGACGCCATTTCCGCGGCGCGGCCGGGCGCGCGGTTCGAGACGACGGATCTCTACGTCAAGCGCCTGGAGAAACTGGAGGGCGTGGCGAGCGGATTTCCGGGCGTGGAGCGCTGCTATGCCATCCAGGCCGGCCGCGAGGTGCGCGTCGTGGTGCAGCCCGACAAGGTGAACGATCACGATGCCGTCATCCTGGCCCGGAACATCTGCCGGAAGATCGAGGGCGAAATGCAGTACCCGGGGCAGATCCGGGTTGTGGTGGTGCGCGAAACCCGCTGCGTGGAATACGCGAAATAGGGGCACGATGAACATACTGATGGTTGGGGATATCGTGGGTTCGCCCGGGCGGAGGATCTTCGCCCGGTGCGTCGGACAGATGAAGGAACGCGGGGCGCTGGATTTTGTCGTCGCCAACGCCGAGAATTCCGCGGGCGGCAAAGGCATCACGCGGTCGGTGGCGGAGGAACTGTTCGCGGCCGGCGCGGATGTCCTGACGATGGGCGACCACACGTGGGACCAGAAGGAAATCGTGGCGTTGCTGGAGCGGGAACGCCGGCTGATCCGCCCCGCGAATTTCGCGCCGGGCTGCCCCGGCCGCGGCATCGTGACGGTGGATTCGCCCAAGGGGCGCGTCACGGTGATCAACCTGGTCGGGCGGGTGTTCATGCCCGTCACCGACTGCCCCTTCCGCACGGCGGACGCGCTGCTGGGCAAGGAGCCGAACCTGGGCAAGGTCATCCTGGTGGATATGCACGCCGAGGCCACCTCCGAGAAGATGGCCATGGGCCGCTACCTGGACGGACGGGTGTCGGCCGTTGTCGGCACGCACACGCATGTCCAGACCTCCGACGAGAGCCTCCTGCCGCGGAAGACGGCGTACCTGACCGATCTGGGCATGACCGGGCCGAAGGATTCCATCCTCGGGCGGGACCTGCAGTCGGTGATGTCCAAGTTCATGACCGGCATGCCGGCCAAGTTCGAGATCGCCGAGCAGAACATCAGCCTGGAGGGCGCCCTGATCGAGGTGGATGAGGCGACGGGCCGTGCGGCGCGCATCAGCCGCGTGCGGGAGTACCTGGAACCGAACCGATGAAGGAACTGTTCTCCAGCGACGGACGGCCGGAGGTCTTGTCGGTCACCGCGCTGACGCGGAGGATCCGCGCGGCGATGGAAAGCGGCTTTTCCGCGGTGTGGGTGGAAGGGGAGCTTTCCAATGTCCGGCGGCCCGCCTCGGGCCATTGCTACTTCACCCTCAAGGATGAGGGGGCCCAGATCCGCGCGGTGGTCTGGCGCAGTGACCTGCGCACGCTGCCGGTGGAACCGCGGGACGGGATGCGGGTCCGGGTCTCGGGCTCGCTGACGGTCTATGAGCGGGATGGATCGTACCAGATTGTGGTGCGCCGCATGGAGAAAAGCGGGCTGGGGGCGCTGCAGGCGGCCTTCGAGGCGCTGAAGAAGAAGCTGGCGGAGGAAGGACTGTTCGACGAGGCGCGGAAGCGGCCGTTGCCGCGGCTGCCGCGGAAGATCGGCGTGGTGACCTCGCCGACGGGCGCGGCCATCCGCGATATTCTCACGATTCTCGGGCGCCGCTTTCCGGACGCGCACGTCGTCCTGTCGCCGACCCGCGTACAGGGCGAGGGCGCGGCGGCGGAGATTGCCGCGGCCATCGCGCGGCTCGACCGGCACGGCGGGATTGACGTGATGATCGTGGGCCGCGGCGGCGGAAGCCTCGAGGACCTGTGGTGCTTCAACGACGAGATCGTGGCGCGCGCCATCGCGGCGTCGAGTGTGCCGGTGATTTCCGCCGTGGGGCACGAGACGGACTTCACGATCAGCGATTTCGTGGCCGACCTGCGGGCGCCGACGCCGTCGGCGGCGGCGGAACTGGTGGTGGGACGCAAGGAGGAATTCCAGGACCGGCTGGCGCAACAGTTCCTGGCGATGCGGCGGTTGCTGCAACATGCGCTGCTGGCCGCGCGCAGCCGGTTCGCGGCCTCGGCGGGCAGCTATGTGTTCCGCCAGCCCGCGAACGCGGTCCGGGTATACCGGCAGCGGATCCGGGGCCTGGCGGACCGGATCGTGCACAGGCTGGAAAGGCGTTTCCGCGACGGCCAGCAGCGCACGGACGACCTGTCCCTGCGGCTGGGACACGGGTTGAAGATGGAGTTCGGGCGGGTATCGGCGGAAGTCCGGGTCCTGGAGCGGCAGCTTGCGGCATTCAATCCCATGGCGGTGCTCCAGCGCGGCTACAGCCTGACCCTGAAGAAGGACGGGCGCGTGGTGCGCTCGCCGGACGAGGTGCGGACGGGCGAGCGGATTGAAACCCGGGTTGCCGGCGGGCGGCTGGAATCACAGGTGGTAACGACGGAGGGAAAGGAAACATGAGCAGGAAGAAGACGGAGACCGAAGGCGGCAAGGAGACGACGCCGGGGTTCGAACAGGCCCTCGAGCGCCTCGAGACCATTGTGCAGGAGATGGAAAGCGGCGAGCTCAGCCTGGAAGCCATGGTCGCCCGGTTTGAGGAAGGCCAGAAGCTGGTCAAGTTCTGCGGGGAGACCCTGTCGCAGGTCGAGCGGCGCATCGAGGTGCTGGTCAAGGAGGGCGAAAAGGTCGTGGCCAGGCCCTTCGAGACCGGCGGGGAGACGGAGGAGGCCGGGGATGCCGCGGCGGACGAAACCCCCGGCAAGCTCCCGTTCTAGTGTCGTGTCCCTCAAATACCGTTGCATTATTGGTC
>CAYWKN010000091.1:0-9087 GCA_964458765.1 uncultured Verrucomicrobiota bacterium | reverse complement strand
GCGCGCACCTGCCCCTTCTCCTGGTTGCAGGAGGAGGAGGGAATCCCGTCGCGGAAATGGAGCGGGAGCGGCCAGGTAAAGACCGCCCAGACCGCCATCAGAAGGCCAACCGCCAGCAGAATGTACCGCACGTTCCGCATAATCACGTTCAGACGCCCAGCGCCTCCGCCTTCCCGCGGCGGTCCAGATACGACTCGGCCCAGATCTCCGTGACGATGGCCGTCCACAACCGCATCGCCGCCTCGAACACGTAACCGCGGTCGCCTCGAAACGCCTGGATGGCCTTGATCTCGGCGTGATCGAACCAGCCACGCGCCTTGACGCGCTCGGGCGAGAGGTAAAGCCCCGTCAGCCGGTCCAATACGTCATCCACCTCGGAGGTGGGTCTCAGCCGCTGAGGTGACTTCGGAGCCTGGAAGAGACCGGGCGGCATGGTGGATTTCAAGGCCTGCCGCATGATGTACTTGCCTGTTCCGCGAACGATCTTGTAGCGATCCGGAATGGTGAACGCGGTTTGCATCATCCGCGCATCAAGATAGGGCGAAATGATCTCGGCGTTGGACGCGGCAAACACGCGCTCGAACTTCGGCATCCACGATTCCACGCCGCCGCGAAACATCGCGGCGACGGACCGGTTGACGTATTCGGGGCCCAGATCCAGGAAGACCGTCGCGGGCGGCCGGTAGTCGGTGCCGCGGATGCGCGGCACGCCCGGAAGGCGGCCCCGGAAGTAGAGCCAGTCGAGGAACTTGCCGCCCATCGTCTGCGGCCGCACGCCCGTCTGACTGAGGACGTAGAATTCCTCCAGCGGCCGCCGGGCCACCGGCGCCAGTTGCCGCAGCCAGAGAAGTTTGTGCTTATGCTGGCCGGCAAAAAGACTGTCCGACCCCGCGCCGGTGATCACGCGATCCACGCCGGCCTTGGCGGCCTCGCGGCCGAGGAGCAGCAACTGCAACGCCTCGGACCGGGCAATGGGATTCTCGATATGCCACACGAGCGTGGGCAGCTCGGGCGCCATGAGACTTGCCGGAGTAGACACCTCGTGGTGCCGGGAGCCGATAAATTCCGCCACCCGGCCGGCGCGAAGCCGCTCGGGATCGTCCTCCCCGTTGAACGCGGTGAAGGTGTGAATCTCGGCCTCCGGACACAACCGGCGGCACGCGCAGGCCACGGCCATCGAGTCGACGCCGCCGCTCAGCGCGATCCCGATCCGCGACTGGTTCTGGACAATGTCGCGCAGCGACGCATTCATGGACTCCAACAGGTCGGCCTTGCATTCCTCGAAGGATCGTTCCTGGATATGGATACCCAGCGGCGGAAGGACGGTCTTCCGCACCACGCGGCCCGCGGCGTCCAACGTCATGACGCACCCCGGCGGCACCGGGGACACCCCCTTGAGCAGGGTCCGGCCGGCCGGCATGTGCTTGCAGTATTGCAGGTGCTGGATCATGTCCATGTCCGGCTCTGGCCGGAACGCCGGGACCGCCAGGAAGGCCTTGTATTCGGTCGAGAAAAGAACGGTGCCGTCCGCCAGGGTGACGCAGTGCAGTGGGCGCGTCGCGAGGTGATCGGTCGCGAGCGTGAGTTCGCGCGAGCGGCCGTCCCAGACCGCCATGGCGAATTCCCCGGGCAGTTCGGACAGACTCGCTGTTCCGCGCTCCGTCAGCCAATCCATAAGGCGTTCCGCCGGATCGGCCTTGCCGCCGGCGTCCGGTCCGGCGAAGGAGGGCGCGCCGTGCAACACCACGGAAAACGGCCCGCGCTTCGCCACGCGCACGGCGCCGGCCGCATGGCGCGCGCCCAGAAACGCGACCGGATCGGGCATGAGATGCTCCTGCACCGCGCCGCGGTGCTTCATCATCGCGCCCATCGCGCCCAGCAACCCTTCGTCACCCTTCCCCAGAATCCCGAATATGGCATCGCTCATGTTTCTTCCTTCGTCAGTTTTCGTTCGCCGCGCTCCGCCCGCTCGGCCAGGAACCATAGTCCACCCATGGCCGCCGATACAAGACTGACGGCACGCAGCACCAGCGCCACGCCCAACCCCTCGGCGGGCGTCCCGCCCACCTGCGCCAGCATGACGCTGAAGGACCACTCCCACCATCCGATGTTGTTCGGCGAAACCGGCAGATTGTTCAGCATCAGGATGAGCGGAGTGACCACAATAACGCTGAGGACAGGCGGTGAAAAGCCGATGCTCGCTGCCGCCGCGTAGGTGAAGAGCCCGGTCATGACATGAAAGACCACCGACCACGCCAGCGTCTGCGCCATCAACCGGCGTTCGAGGAAGAACCCCGCGGACTCCCCGTGCATGGCCATGGCGAACTTGCCCAGCCGCCGGCCGCCGGGGACGCGCTCCAGCCAGGCCGTCATCCGCTCCAGCCAGGCCGGCCATCGCAGAAGAGCCAGGATCGCCGCCGCCATCGCCACCGATCCGGCCAGAGCCACACACACGAGCGGCTCCGCATAGATGGTCGGCGTCGCCAGCGAGAACACGAGCGCCACGCCGATCATGGCGATCAGCCCGGTGAACCGTTCCCCGAATACGGAGGCCGCGGACTTGGATTGCGATCCGATCTTCCGGCCCAGGATCAGAACGCGCGTCACGTCCCCGCCCACCATGCTGGGCAGGAAGTTGCTGAAGAACTTCCCGATCAGGTACAGGCCGTACAGCCGCCACAGGGACACCCGCTCCCCCTGATGCCGGAGAAAGAGCTGCCATTTCACGCAGCAGACGACGTTCATCGCCTGGGCCATGACCGCCAGCAGAACCACGTACCGCCACTGGAACCCGGCCAGGACGCGCACGGTGTTCCGGCCCGTGTCGTTCCACAGGCAGAGCAGGGCCAGCAGGATCAGGCCGAGGCCGAGTTTGGCGAGAAAAAACGCACTGGACCCGCCGCGGCGGGGGGCCCCCTCGGAGTCTTCGCTCATACCGGCGCTCCACCCGGGAGGGATTCGCGCTGGCGAATGACGCGGGCCGGAACACCGACCGCAACACTCAGGGGCGGTATCGGCCGGATCACCACCGCGCCGGCCCCGAGGATCGAACCGTGCCCGACCGTCACGCCGCCCAGCACCGTGCAGCGCGCGCCGAACCAGCAGTCCTCCTCCACGCGGCATCCGCCCATGGGGCGCTTCCCCTGCAGGCGGATCGGAACATCCGTGCGTTCCGTGTTGTAGTTCCCCCCGCCGGCAAAATAACTCCCCGCGCCAATGATGCAGTCCCGCCCGATCGTCACCGGCTCCCCTCCCATGGACTGGATCGTCACCCCCGGTCCGACGCCGATATTGTCTCCGAGAAGGATCCGCCCCCCTTTGCACGAAAGCATCACCCCCACCGACAGCATGGCATCGTCACCGATCTCGATCGCCGCCGCCTCGCCGGGACTGCGCGCGTCCAGCACACAACGCTCGCCCAACACCACCCGCTTCCCCAGCCTGATGCGGTGCGGCTGCCGCAGGATCATCCCCTGGCCGAACTGCACGCCTTTCCCGCATGCCGCGAACAGGCGCGGCCAGAACACCTTGCGCAACGCCATTCCCGCCGCGCCGGGCATCCCGCCAAGAAGGCCGCACCACTCGAAATACAGCACACGCCAGGGCGAACGGCTTCCCACAATGACGTCCGCATACTTCCGCAGGGCGCCGCCGCCCGAAACGGACGCATGGGTTCTGGTGGGGACCGGATCCATGGCGCCTGTCTATTTCTCCTCTCTCCGCAGGGCGTCCTCCAGAACGTCGCACGCCCTGTGCGCCTGCGCCTCGGTGATCGTCAGCGGCGGCTGGATCCGGATGACGTTGCCGTACGCTCCACCCACCCCCACCAGCAAACCGTTTTCACGACATCGCACGCGTACACGCCGCACCTCCTCCAGCGCGGGCGTCAACGCCGCATCCTGGACGAGTTCGACGCCGATCATGAGTCCCTTGCCCCGCACATCGCCGACCTTCCCGCAGGAGGCCTTGAACGCCGTCAGCCTCTCCAGGATCAGTGCGCCCCGGCGCGCCGCGTTGCCGGGCAAATCCTCGTCGCGCATCACGTCCAGGTTCGCCAGCGCCGCGGCGCAGGAGACCGGATTGCCGCCGAAGGTCGAAAGATGGTCCCCGGGCGTGAACGCGTCCGCCACCTCCGGGCGCGCGATGAACGCGCTGAGCGGAAAGCCGTCGGCAATGCCCTTGGCCGCGCACAGGATATCCGGATCCACGCCGTAATGCTCCACGGCAAAAAGCTTCCCCGTGCGCCCGAATCCGCATTGGACCTCGTCGGCGATGTAGAGCCCCCCGTCCCGGCGCACAATGTCCACCACCATCTTCAGGTACTCCGGCGGCGGCACAAGGATGCCGCCCTCGCCCATGACGGGCTCGCTGATAAACGCCGCCACATCGCCGGCCGTCTGGCACTTGAGCACGTGGTCCATGAACTCCGCGCAGGCGCAGCCGCACCCCGGATACTTGAGCTTGAACGGACAGCGGAAACAGTACGGCGCGGGCGCGAAAGCCACCCCGGACAGATACGGCCCCGATCCCTTCTTGCGACCCCGGTTGCCGGTGATGGACAACGTTCCCACGGACCGGCCATGGAAACTGAGGGTCAGACATACCAGTTCCTTGCGCTTGGTGAACTGCTTGGCCAGCCGGAGCGCCCCCTCTATCGCCTCGGCGCCCCCGCTGCCGAAGAAACTCTTCTGCAGGCGTCCGGGCGCCACCTCGGCAAGCCCCTTCGCAAATTCGCCGGCCCGCGGACTGTAATAGACGTAGGTGCAGCAATGCACCAGCTTGTCCATCTGCGCCTTGGCCGCCGCAATCACACGGGGATGGCCGTGGCCGGCGTTGACCACCGCAATGCCGCTGAAACAATCCAGATACTCCCGCCCGTCCTTCCCCATCATGGTGCAGCCGGAGGCTCGTTCCACCTCGACCGGCTCGAAACCGGCCACCATGCTGGTGATGAGATAGTTGTCGTACAGTTCCTTGGTGCTCATATCGCCATAGCTACCGATCTGACAGGCCCGGCGGATTCCAGGGTCCCGGGAAGGCGCCGACATCCGCCTTCATCCATCCCGGCACCAAGGATGACGACCTGAATCCAATTCATGGTCTTCACTTCGGTTTGCGGACCGTGCAACACGGGACTATGGAGCAATCGCCATGCGTTTTCAATCTGATTCTCGTCGCCACCCACCGCGGCGACAGCCATGGAATCCCCCGGATTGACATCGCCCGCCGTCACTGCCATAGTTGGGTTGCATGCGGAAAGGAATGAGTGCGCCATGAACCACCTGACAATGGTCAACCAGTTCCTGGAAGAACGGCGCGACTTCGAGGACCTCCCCGAACTGGGCTTCCCGTTCGTCACCATCTCCCGCCAGGCCGGCGCCGGCGGCCATCTGCTCTCCTACGTCATCCTCTCCGAGTTCCTCAAGCACAAGGAGTCGGAAGTGTTCGAGGGATGGCACGTATTCGACAAGGATTTGTGCGAGGTGGTCGCCAAGGACCCCAAACTGCAGGGCTCCATGGAAGTCCTGGTCGCGGAAAAATACCGGTCCGAGTTTCGCGATTTCATCGAAAGCCTCTTCACCGGCCAATCCAGGCAATACCTCCTGTACAAGACCACGTTCAAGGTGGTCCGCATGTTGTCCATGATCGGCAAGGTCATCCTGGTCGGGCGCGGCAGCGCCCTGGTCACCGCCGATCTGCCGCAGGGCATCCACCTGCGGCTCGTGGCCCCCAGGGCCCAACGCATTATCTGGATGATGAAGCGCTTCAAGCTCAGCAAGGAAGACGCCTCCATCGCCGCGGACAAGCAGGATGCCGACCGGCGCAAGCTCATCAAGCTCTTCTTCCACCGCGATATCAATGACCCGCTGCTGTACGACGCCGTGTGGAACACCGGCAAGGTGCCCATGGAAGTCATCACCCGCGCCACCATTGACATGATCAACGCGAGGGCCAAGGCCAGCGCCAAGACCCGCACCCGGGCCTCCTAGCCGGAACGATTCCGTTGGCTGTACCGGAAAAAAATGTTGTAGCGGCCATGGAATATGGTAGATTTCTGCCTGTTTTTCACGCGAGCGTAACTCAGTTGGTAGAGTGTCACCTTGCCAAGGTGATTGTCGAGGGTTCGAATCCCTTCGCTCGCTCCAGTTTCCAGGTCGGGGCAAATCCGACCCGGTTTTAGTGTGGAAGTGTAGCTCAGTTGGTAGAGCAGCTGACTCTTAATCAGCGGGTCGTGGGTTCGAGTCCCTCCACTTCTACCAGTCCCTCGATTCTGCCCCGCCTCCGCACCGGGTACGGTGTCTACGGCGGGCAGCCTTCTCTCGCCTGGCGGCGAGCGAAGGCTGGTGGGCGGTACAGGACTCGAACCTGTAACCTTCTGGGTGTAAACCAGACGCTCTAACCAATTGAGCTAACCGCCCGGGAAAACGCAAGACTTCAGACCACAGACATCAGACTTCGGACCTTACTTGACCACCGCACCGCTTGGCAACTCGCCATCCACTGTCACCAGCTTCATCGCCTTGCCGGCGCTCGCCGCCAACAGCATGCCATTGGACTCAATGCCCCGGATCTTCGCCGGCTTCAGGTTCGCCACCACAACAATCGTCTTGCCCGGCAAGACCACCGGATCATAATGCTGCGCGATCCCCGCCACAATCTGCCGGCGCTCGCCGCCAACATCAATCTGCAGCTTGAGCAGTTTGTCCGCCCCTTCCACGCGCTCCGCCTGCACAATGGTCGCCGTCCGGAACCGGATCTTCTGGAAATCCGCGTATTCCGCCAGCACCACGCCGTCCGGCGCAGGAGCGGCGGAACCCGCCCCCACCCCCTCCGAGGGGGCGGTCGAAGAAGAAGCCGAGGCATCCGGCGTGGGTCCGTTCCCCTCCTTGGAGGGGCCAGGGGTGGGTTCCGCCACAATCCTCGGGAACAGCGACTGCACCGCCCCGACAGCCCCCCCCGGCCGCAGCACACCCCATTCCTTGAGCGCCCGGATGTCAGGCGTGTCGCCGCCGAGCCCCAGCGCCTTCCGGAGTTCCGCCATCTTGCCGGGCATCACGGGATACAGGAGCCCGCTCACAATCCTCAGCGTTTCCGCCCCGCAATACAAAGTGGTCCCCAAAGGCGCCTTGTCCTCCTGCTTGGCCTGCGTCCACGGCTGCTTGCGTTCCAGGTACCGGTTGGCCTCCCGCACCACGTTGGCCACCGCCGCCAGGCCGAGGTCCAGCCGCATCCCGGCAATGGCCCCCTCCATCGCACCCGCGGCGCCCAGGGCCGACTCGCGCAACTGCCGTTCGTCCTCGCCTTCCGCGCCGGGCGCCGGAACCCGGCCGCCGGTGTAGGTCCCGATCATCTTGAGCAGGCGGCTGAGCAGGTTGCCCAGGTCGTTGGCCAGGTCGGCGTTGTACCGACGCACAAAGGCCTCCTCCGTGAAACTGGCATCCTGCCCCAGCGCCATCTCGGCCATCAGGAAATAGCGGAACGGGTCCACCCCGTGCTTGTCCACGAACTCCATCGGGTTGATCACGTTCCCGACAGACTTGCTCATCTTGCTCTCGCCCACCAGCCACCAGCCGTGCGCGAACACCGCTTCGGGCAGGGGAATATCCATCGCCTTGAGCATGATGGGCCAGTATACCGTGTGCGTCGTCAGGATGTCTTTTCCGATAAGGTGATACGAAGCCGGCCACCAGCGGCGGAACATCGCATCGTCGGCCAGATAGCCCACCGCGCTGATATAGTTGGTCAGGGCGTCACACCAGACATACGCCACGAAATCCCTGTCGAACGGCAGTTCAATGCCCCAGCTCAGGCGGCTCTTGGGCCGCGACACGCACAAGTCGTTCAGCGGCTTGCGCAGGAACCCCAGCGTCTCGTTACGCCGAAAATCCGGCTGGATGAACCCGGGATGCTCCTGGATGTACCGGATCAGCCACTCCTGGTACTGGCTCATCCGCAGGAAGTAATTGGATTCACGGATCCGGTCCACCGGCCGCTTGCAGTCGGGGCAGCACCCCTCGGCAAGATCCTTTTCCATGAAGAAACGCTCGCAGGGCACACAGTACCAGCCGTCATACTCCGCGCGGTAGATCTCGCCCTTCTCGTAGAGTTTCTGGAAAAGCTGCTGCACCACCGTCTTGTGCCGGGGTTCCGTGGTGCGGATGAAATCGTCGTGGGTGATCTCGAGCTTCTTCCAGAGCTCCTGGAACCGCACCACGGTGCGGTCGGCATGCTCCTGCGGGCTGACCCCGCCCTTCTCCGCCGCCTGCTGGACCTTCTGCCCGTGCTCGTCGGTGCCGGTCAGGAACCAGGTGGGAATGTTCAGCAGCCGGTGATAGCGAGCCAGCACGTCCGCCAGGATCGTGGTATAGGCATGCCCGATGTGGGGCCTGTCGTTCACATAGTAGATCGGCGTTGTGACGTAAAACTTCTCCCGCTGCATGGCGCTCTCCTTGAAACGCCATAACCTACCCGTTCCCACGGCCCCCATCAACTCTTAAGCATGAATTGCCTTGTCTCCGCAGGGGGTAAAGCCGTACCTTCGACGTACGTAACGCGATGGGAGACCCGTCTATGCGCCTGAAACCCTTGTCCCTGCCAGTCCTGATCCTGACCGCGGCCGCCCTGGCCGTCCCACCTCTGCCGGCCCAGACAGCGGCGCCGGCGATTGACCACGCCCCCGTCAAGGTCGCCGTGCGCGGCCAGAATATTCTCTTCCGCGCCAAGGTCACCCCCGCCGCCAAACCCGTCGAATCCGTCACGCTCCATTACGCCGTCTCCCGCGACGCCGCGCCGTACAAGGTCGCCATGACGCCCGCCGGCGCCGGCACCTATACCGGAACGGTTTCCGCCGAACTCACCGCCGGCCTGCTGCAACTGCTTTACTATATCGAAGCCCGCGACACCCTCGGCGCCACGGCCGAAACCCCCTGGCACACCGTGGAAATCAAGTCCGGCGCGCCCGTGGCCTCGACAACCGCCACCCGGCCTTCCCCCGCCACCCCGGCCGCGAAGGAGTCCTCCTGGAAAAAGCCCGCCTTGATCGCCGGAGGCGCCCTGGCCGCCGGCGGCGCCGCGCTGGCCATCATG
>CAYWKN010000090.1:0-9113 GCA_964458765.1 uncultured Verrucomicrobiota bacterium | reverse complement strand
GTTCCACCGGCTACTATTTCGTGGCCTTCTACTTCCTGTTGCGGCGCCGGCGCCGGGCGCTGGCTCTGGCGGCGCTGGCCGGTTCCGCAGCCTACGGCACGCTGATCGGGCTGGCCCGCATGGCCGCCGGAGCGCATTTCGCCTCCGACGTGCTCTGGTCCGCCGTGTTCCCCGCCGCCGCCGCCTTTGCCCTGTACTACGTGATTCTCCGGATTCCCCGGCACGAGGATCACCCGGCAGCGCCTGCTCCCGCGCGGTATCCTGTCGCGATCGGGATCGGCGCCGCCGCCATGGCCGCCGGCGCTCTCCTGTCCGTCATGGCCGCGACCCCCGTGTTCCGCGAATGGCATACCACCCTCCCCGTGCCCAAGGGCGCTCACCCGACACTGCAACTCGATGTCGCCCGCTGCGACGTGGAACTGGTCTTCACGGAGGATTCGGCACACGCGGTGGAAATCGCCGGTGAGGCCCAGGGGTTCGGCTGGCCATGGGCACGCATCCGCGAGAGTTTTTCGGCTCAGGCGCCGACGCGCGACGTGATCCGCCTGGCGGTGATGCCCGACAAGGGATTCAGCGAGCTGTCCGGCACCCTGCGCATACGTATTCCCGCTGCCCTTGCAGCCGCGATCGAGGCGGGAATGCAGGACAATCAGGTGTCCCTGACCGTTCCCGAGGGTGCGGTGCTGCCTTCCATCACATTCCGCCTGCGTCAGGCCACGCTCACTGTGCCCCCGCGCCTTCAATCCGCGCTGCTCGCCCAACCCGCCACCAACGGCGTTCAGGTCCTGCGCCTGCCGGGAAAACCCTAGGCGACAGCCCCTTGCGCGTTCCCCCGAAAGGGATGCACGCAAGAATCGGACTCCGGCCGAGCCGTCCCAGTGTCCGGATATTGTCCTTTTCGATGAACCCCATTTTTCCGGGCTGCGCCTGGTTGATGACAATACCGGCCACGGGCAGCCCGCGGCCCCGCAAGGCGTCAAGCGTCAGCAACGTATGGTTCAGCGTGCCCAGTCCCGGCCGCGCCACCACCACCACGGGGAAACCGAACATCGTCATGATGTCGAGCATGGTTCGTCCGCCACCGATCGGCGCCATCACCCCCCCGGCCCCCTCCACCACCAGCCGCTCGTGATTGCGCAGGAGCGCCAGCGCCGCCGACCGGATGCGCCGGAGGGAAATCGTCTCCCCCGCCATCCGCGCCGCCAGATGCGGCGAGCAGGCAGGCCGATAGCGGTACGGGGCCATTCGCGCATACTCCGCCGGCGCCGCCTTCATCCCGGCCGAGTCCAGGCAAACCTCCAGATCCGGCGCCCGCAGCGCGCTTCCCCGTCCCACGCACCCGGTCTGCACCGGCTTCATGGGCGCCGCATCCACACCCGCCGCACGCCATTGGCAGAGCCATGCCGCGGCCACAACCGTCTTCCCGACGCCGGTGTCGGTGCCCGTGACAAACACGCCGCGTTCCGGATCGAACCCCGCCTGCCAGCCGCTCATGATGCCCCCTCCCGCAACGCGCTCACGCACAGCACCTCGTAGCCCCCATACACGCCGCCGTGCCCGTCACTGCATTCGCGGTCGTATTCCCGGGCCACGCGGCCCAGTTCCCCGCGCGTCAGCGGCCGCACCGCGCGCGACACGGCCCCGCCCGTCAGCCCCTGGGCATGGATGGTTTCGAGGAAGTCACGCGCCGATGCGTACCGGGCATGCACCAGTTCCGTGCGCACATCCTCCAGGGTGAAGCCCGCCGATTCAATGACCGCGAGAGTCTCGGATTCGCCTGCCAGCCTGCCCGGGGGAACCTTCTCCGGCGCCACCCGCGCGCGGATGTCCCGCAGCTCCCGCAGGGTTCCCGCGGTCATCATGGCCGCGCATAACCTGCCTCCGGGCAGGGTCAGGGAGTACAGATTCCTCATCGTGTCTTCCAGGGGGACCGCCCAGTGCAATGCCGCGCTGCTGGCCACGAGGGGGAACGCCCCGTCATACCGGAATGTCCGGGCATCGCCCTGCAGGCAGACAAGCCGTCGTTCGTTGACGAATTGCTCCCGCAGACACTGCACCATGCCGGCGGCCACATCCACCGCGTGCAAGCGCGCCCGGGGATAGCGCTGCAGCAGCAGCCGCGTCAACGTGCCCGTCCCCGCTCCGAGTTCCAGGACCGGCCCTTCCCCGACCCCGTCATCGCCCGGCAGAAGTTCCGCCAGCATGGCCGCCACATGACGGTGCAGGGACGCGCCCCGCTCATAGGTTTCCGCGGCCCGGGAAAACACCCTGGCTACATCATCGCTCATGCCAGGCCCTCCTCGCGAGCCGCACGGATACAGGCATCCGCCGCTCGCGCCAAGTCTTCCTCCGTATGCGCCGCCGTCACCGAAAACCGCAACCGCGCCGTGCCCGCGGGAACGGTCGGCGGACGGATCGCCACGGCAAGGATCCCCTGCTCCAGCAGACGGCGTTGCATCCCGATGGCCCGTTCGTTCCCGCCGGTGTGCACCGGAACAATCTGGCTGGCGGAGGCGCCCGTATCCAACCCGCCTGCGTGTAACCGTTCCCGCAGTTGCTCCGCCCGCCGCAGGACCGCGGCGCCCAGGCCGGGATTCCCCGCCAGAGCCTCCAGCGCCGCCAGGCCGGCGACCGCCATCGCCGGCGGCAGCGCCGTGGAGTAAATGAACGGTCGCGCCTGGTGGATCAGCCATCGCCGCATTGCCGCCGAACAGCACACACAGCCGCCGTATCCGCCCAAAGCCTTGCCAAGCGTCGCCAGGGTCAGCGTCACCCGATCCTCAAGACCCCACGCTTTCACCAGTCCCGCTCCGCCCGGACCGAACACGCCCGTGGCATGCGCTTCATCCACCACGAGCATCGCGCCGTGCGAACCGGCCACGGAGGTGATTTCCGGAAGCGGCGCCAGGTCGCCGTCCATGCTGAACACAGATTCCGTCACCACAATCCGCCGCCCCCCGGCCGGGCAACGCCGCAACAGATCCTCCAGATGCCCGGGGTCATTGTGCCGGAACCGCCGGAGGGCGGCCCGGCTCAACACCGCGGCATCCACCAGGCTGGCATGGGCCAGGCGGTCAAGAAACACATGATCCCCGCGGCCGGCAAGCGAAGTCACAATCCCCGCGTTGGCGCTGTAACCGCTTCCGAACAAAAGTCCCGCTTCATAGCCTTTCAGCGCCGCCATCCGGCGTTCAAGTTCCTGATGGCATTCCAGAGTGCCGGCGACAAGACGGGAGGCTGTGGCGCCTGCCCCCCACTCCCGCACAGCCCACACCGCACCCTCGATAACACGGGGGTCGCCCGCCAACCCGAGATAGTCGTTGCTGGAGAAACTCAGCAGCGGTCTGCCATCCTGCATCGCATGGCTTCCCGCCCGCTGCAACACCAGCGGATCGCGCTCCAGACCGGCTTTTCTCCGGCCGGAAAGCTCATCCAGTATCCATGCCTCGTTCTTCCGCATAGGCGCCTATCCTGCAAGCGCACGCGGCCGCTGTCAACCTGCGAGTAGGATCAGGTCATGGCATCGCCTGGGGATTGCGGCAGGCTCAAGCCCTGCGATGCCGTGCACCTCCGGGGACCTGTGAGCGAAACGTCTTGCGTTGCTACGCGGCGGCCAACGTGATACCAAACGGGCGCATGACCCGCCACATCCAGGACCGCCCCTGTGGCAACCGTCCCGCGGTGGCCGTCAAGACCCTCGGTTGCAGGCTTAACCAGGCGGAAACAGCCATCATTACCGGCCGGTTCGTCGCGGCCGGATACACCCCTGTCGTGTTCGGCCAACGCTGCGACGTAGCCATCATTCACGGCTGCGTGATCACGGGCCGGGCTGAAAGCGACAGTTTGCAGTCGGTGCGGCAGGCCCGCCGGGCCAATCCCGATGCCGTCGTGGTCCTGGCAGGCTGTCCGGGCGAAACGCTCCCGGCGCCCGCCCGCGACGGCGCCGGCGCCGATCTGGTGGTGGGCCAGCAGGCCAAGCTGGAACTCCCCCGCCTGCTCCACAAGTTCGATCCGCAGCGTTTCCCCAAGGCGGACTCCGCGGAGCGGCCGCCCGATCCGCACGTGGATACCCGCCGCGCCTATATCAAGATCCAGGATGGCTGTGACTTCGGCTGCGCCTATTGTATCGTTCCCGCCGCCCGCGGCAGGCCCCGCAGCCGGCCCCTGCCGGAAATCGTGGGCGAGATCAGCCGCCTGGCGGATGCAGGGTTCCGGGAAATGGTTCTGGCTGGCGCCAATATCGGCTGCTACGCCAGCGGCCAGGACACTCTCGCCGACCTGCTCCGCGCCGTCGTTGCCATCCGCGGCGTCGGCCGTTTCCGCCTCGGGTCCATCGAGCCAGGCACCGCAGAGCGTTTCGTGGCGGATTTCATGCGCGAATCCCCCGCCATCTGCCGCTTCCTTCATTTGCCCCTCCAGAGCGGCGATGACCGTATCCTGGCCGCCATGGGCCGCCGGTACGATGTCTCGGCCTATCGCCGCGCGGTGGACCACGTCCTCGACCGCGTGCCGGAGATAGGGCTTGGAACGGATGTGATCGTCGGGTTTCCCGGCGAGGACGATACGGCCTTTGGACAAACGGTCCGGCTTGTGGAGGCGATCCCCTTCAGCAACCTGCATGTGTTTCCCTACAGCAGGCGGCCGGGAACGCGCGCGTACGCCATGCCCGGACAAGTGCCGGACAAGGTCAGGCAGGAGCGGGCCAGGGTGTTGCGCGACCTGGCCGCCGACAAGCGGCGCCGTTTTGCCACCACGTTCGTTGGCCGCACCGTCCGCGTGCTGGTCGAAAGGACGGACTCCGCCGGGTGGGCACGGGGGTGGACCGCCGAATATCTCGATGCCGCCGTACATGCCCCGGACGCCAGGCCCGGCGACCTGATCGATTTCACGCCGGCGGAAGCGGCGGATGGCGTCTTGCGCGCGCCGCCGGAGCGAAAAACCGAAAAAAAGAAATGCTGTACACGCCGCGCTGATTCGCGTATATTTTCGGGCAAAGTTGGTTGACGACAACTGAAACGGTACAGCATACAGGCTATCCCCATCAGTGATTCGATCTTCCTCCTGCAAGGGTTTCAAGGTGAAACCCCTTTCCACGGGATCCGGAAAGCGAAAAGTGTGGATCCGGTAATGCGTTAGAAAACGGAGAGTCAGGATATGGGTAGGAAACTGTATGTGGGTAATCTGGATTATGGCGTCACAAGCGACGCGCTGCAGAGTCTTTTTGGTGCGCACGGCACGGTTACAAGCGCCGACGTGATCACCGACCGGATGACGGGCCGGGCCAAGGGCTTCGGCTTTGTCGAGATGAGCACCGACGAGGAAGCCAAGGCCGCGATCGCGGCGTTGAACGGCCAGGAAGTGGAAGGCCGTGCCATCGTCGTGAATGAAGCGCGCCCGATGGCGCCCCGGCCTGCCGGCGGCGGTTTTGGCGGCGGCGGCGGATTCGGTGGCGGCGGACATGGCGGCCCGCGCGGTGGCGGTCGTGGCGATTTTGGCGGACGCAGCGGACGCGGCGGACGTCGGTAAGAATTCCCGCACCCACCCCGTTTCCGAACGGGGTGAGTTTACGCAGTCAGGGCATGCGCGTGCATAACGTGCATGCCCTGGCCCTTTTATAGGCGGGAACTCACGGTTGCGGCGGAAGAGGCGGGGCATCCCGCCGCCTGCGTCCGGCGATGGCCGTATCCACCAGGCTCACGAGATAGATCGCCATGCTCAGCACAAACGGAATCACGATGGCCACGAGCGACGGCGCTTCGCCTGTCGCGTGGTTGAAATCGAATGCCAGGTCGTAGTAGGCCTTGAGAACTTTCAGGCACCGCACGATCATCCAGCCGAAGGCCACGCCAAATACGACAGCGTAGGCCGTACCTGCCACCCAACGCCGCTGCATCCATTGGCCCACACCGGGAAAAACCACCGCCGACAGGAAGACCGGCCCCATGCCTTGCCAACGGGGACCTGCCTCCCGCCTTCCGCCGGCAGTGTCCCGACCATTCATGGCAGAACTCGCCATAACGCCCCTTTCGGCTTCGCTCTTCCGGACAATCCGTGTTGCTCCATCCGTACCGTTACTATATAAGGCCCCTTCAACAAAGCAATCCCGGACAACCATGAATGCCTTCCTCCGCCTGTGCCTGATCCTCGTTCTGCTCTCGCCACCCTGCATCGCCATGGGCGGCCTCAGCCACCTTCGGCAGTCGGTGGTCAAGATCTACGTCACCGCCCAGCGGGACGATTTCCAGCAACCCTGGCAGGCAGGCGGCTCCGGCAGCGGGCACGGCTCCGGCTACATCCTGCCCGGAAAGCGAATCCTCACCAACGCCCATGTCGTTTCCGACACCCGCTTTATCGAAGTCCAGCGGGAGGGCGACACCCGCCGCTACCCGGCCACCGTCCTCTTTGCCGCCCACGACTGCGATCTGGCCATGCTCACAGTGGCCGACGAACGATTCTTCGACAATACCCGCCCCCTCTCCCTGGGCAAGACACTCCCCGAGCTTAACGACGAGGTGCTCGTGCTCGGCTATCCCATGGGCGGCGACCGTCTCTCCCTGACCAAGGGTGTCGTCTCTCGCATCGACTACGCCCTCTACAGCCACAGCACCGTGGATTCCCACCTGGTCCTGCAGGTGGATGCCGCCATCAATCCCGGGAACAGCGGCGGCCCTGTGCTTTTCCGCGACAAGGTTATCGGACTGGCCTTCCAGGGAATTCTCGGCGCCCAGAACATCGGCTATGCCATCCCGCTGCCCGTCATCGAACACTTCCTGCAGGATGTGACCGATGGCGTATACGATGGTTACCCCGAACTTGGCGTGCAGCACCTGCCCCTGGAGGCCCCCGCCCTGCGCCGCGACCTCGGCCTGTCCGAAAAACAGACCGGCGTGGTCGTCGTGTACGTGGACCCCTTCGGCGCCGCCAACGGCCTCCTCCGCGACCGCGATGTCCTGCTGTCCATCGACGGCTACCCCATCGCCAACGACGGCTCCGTACGCTATGCCGGCAACACCGTGGAGTACACCGAACTCATCGAGCGAAAGCAGTGCGGACAGAAGGTGGCTTTCTCCGTCCTGCGTGACCGATCCACTCTCTCCATCGAGGTCCCCCTTGCGTTCCGCCGGGATCCCTTCCTCTTCCGGCAGACCTATGACCAGCGGCCCGAATACTGGATCGTAGGCGGCCTGGTCTTCTCGCCCCTCAGCCGCGGTTACCTGGGAACCCTCGGGGGCGATCTCAGCACTCCCGCGGCACAACAGTTGTTGTATTTCTCGGAGTATGCCAAGCGGGACCGGCTGTTCGAAGGCCGTGACGCGTTCGTCGTTCTCATCGGCCGGCTCCCCCACCCCGTAAACACCTATTGCGACGGCTACATCCACCAGATCGTGCGAACCGTCAATGGCATCGCCATACGGGGCATGAGCGACCTGCCAACCGCTCTCGCCGCGGCTTCCAACGGCTACCATGTCGTCACCTTCGAGAAACACGACAACCCCCTGATTCTCGACGCCACGGCTGCGGCGGAGGCCGACGGCGAAATCCTCCAGCGCTACAACATCCCCTCCCGCTGCCATGTGCAAAAGGAATCCAAGCCATGAAACTCCTGTCGCTTCTCATCCCGATCGCATTGGCCGCCGGGCCGGCCGTCGCCGAATCCCAGCCTGCCGCCGTCATCGAACAGGGCATTGTCGAGGTCGTGGTGACCGCCCAGCGCCCCGACGCGCGTATCCCGTGGCGCCGGGAACGCCCCGGCATGCGCATCGCCTACGGCGTTGTGGTCGCCCCGGGGCGGGTTCTGACCACCGAGGACACCGTCCGGAACGCCACGCTGGTGGAAATCCGCCGCCCGGGTCAGCCGGCCAAGTACACCGCCGGCATCGTCAAGGCCGACCCGCGCCTCAACACCGCCCTTCTCTCGATTCGGGCCGAAGCCGCCGCCCGGTTCACCCCCTTGGCCTGGAACGGCATCCTCTCCCGCGGCGCCAAGGTCGTCCTGGCCCAGTTTGACGACGCCGGCCAGTTGCAGACCGGCGATGGACGGGTCACCAAAACCGCCGTCACAACGCTTCCCTCCGCTCCCCATGCCGTACTCACGTTGAGCGTTCTTTCGGACCTCAAACTGGACCGTATCGGGGCCCCCGTTCTTGCCGGTGAACGCCTCGCCGGCATCGCGATCCGCTACGACAGCGCAAGCCAGATCACCCAGGTCCTGCCCGCCACGCTGCTGAAGCGTTTTTGCGAGGATGCCGTCTCCCCGCAATACCGCGGCTTCGCCAGCGCCGGCCTCCTGTGGTCACCACTCGTGGATCCCGTCAAGCGGGGATACTACGGACTGCAGGACGGGACCCGCGGCGTCCTCATCCTCCGGACAATTCCCGAATCGGGATCATCCCAGGCCCTTCGGGCCGGCGATGTAATCCTCCGATGGGACGGCTGCGACATCGACTCCCAGGGGTATTACGTGGATCCGGACTACGGCCGGCTTGCCTTTCCCCACCTTATCGCCCGACGGTATCCCGGCGACACCGTCAACGTCACGATTCTCCGCGACCGGCGCGAAATCTCCGTTTCCGTAAGCCTCGACGCTTTCGATGATGCTCGCGCCCTGGTTCCCATGAACACCGAGGGCGTGCCGGCGGAATACCTTGTGGAAGGCGGGATGGTCCTCCGCGAACTGTCCGGCGATTACCTCACGTCCGTTGGCGGCCGGTGGATGGCGGTCAATAACCCGCAACTCGTGAATCTCTATCTTACCCGCTCCCAGTTCCCCGAAACACCCGGTGACCGCGTCGTCCTCCTGGTCGGAATCCTGCCCGATGAAGTCAACAAGGGCTACGAGACGATCCGCGACCAGATCGTGACCGGCGTCAACGGCAAGCCGGTGGCTTCGATGAAGGATGTGTTCGCCATCCGCCGCGCCGACGGAGGAATTTCCCGCGTGACCCTGCGGAACATGGGCACCGACATCGTTCTGGACGCCCAGGCGCTGGGTCCGGCCAACGCGCGCATTGCCGGGCAGTACCGCATTCCCAGCCTGGTCCTCGAACGCCCCGCAAAGTAACCGGAAAGCCGCTACCGCGCTGTCCCGAGAACCGCAAGCACCGCCGCATGGA
>CAYWKN010000089.1:0-9125 GCA_964458765.1 uncultured Verrucomicrobiota bacterium | reverse complement strand
CGACGATCTTGGACCCGAACGGAGGATTCGTCAGAACCACATCGCACTCTGGAAAAGAGAATTCGTTGCTCTCGTTAGTCACACCGGCGAGAGAGTCGCCACAGACAACGCGAGGGGTCGTGTCGAGAAACAAGGCGAGTCGGCCGCGCATGATGCGTGCGAGATATGCATCCTTCTCCACTGCGAAGAGGCCTTTTGCGATTGTGGCGGAAGAAGTTCCCAAGGCATCCCAGTGGCGTGCGGTGGCGATCAGGAAACCGCCCGCACCTCCGGCAGGATCACAGACGAGTGTCCCAGGTTTGGGACGAACGAAGTCTACGAGAAGATCAACGGCGACCGCCGGCGTGAAGAACTGACCTTCGTTGGCTTTGTCACCAGGGCCGGCAAATGTCTCGTAGATTTCGCCGAAAACGTCGGCACGGGCGTGCTCGAAGTCGATGGCCTCAAGCTGATGATCGATGAACTGAAGGGCTGCGGGATCCAGTTCAATCTCGGCATCTGCTGCGAAAAGCCCGTCTATGCACTCCTTGACTCGGAGAAATGCAGCTCGGTATGAGCGAGATACATCGGTTCCCTGCGCAAGCTCCGGTTCCTTCTTGATCCAATGCTTTGCGAAGGCGCACTTGAACATCTCCTCCATGAGTGCCCGGTCTCGAGTCGCCCCGATAAAACGACCGGCGAGGAAGTTGCGAATGTTCCGGAAGGCCCCTTCGCGAGACGCTGGAATTAGCTCAACATCTTGGTTGTTCATACAGGTTCTGTGTGTACCAACTTAACGAGGCCGAGTCAACAGATTCTGGCGGCAGCGTCTTCCCTTCGTTTGAAAGGGGGCGGCAAGTGAGCTCGCCCCGCAAGCGGGTGCGTGGCGAGGTCACGAGCCGCCAAGCCCGCGCCGTGGGGCGAGTTTGCCGCCGGGGTTCCTTGGTGCGAAGCGCCCCCAAACCTGCTTCTGGCGGCGGCGATTCTGTCCGGCGGCGGCGGGTCCGGGTCGGCGGACGGTCAGGAGACTGAGACGGACGGAAGCCCTTCGCCGGGCTTTAGCCGGGCGGCCGCCTGTCGGATTGCCTCCAGATCGGTGATCGGCAAAGCCTGCGGCCTGTCCGCCGGACCCATCCGGCCCGCCCAAACGCTAGACGGCATGGTGACATACCATATGGATCTTCCAGTTCAGGCGCGGTATCCCGGTTGGGCCACACGCGCTTCGCCACTCCCGGTTGTTCCGAGTTGACAACCGCAGCCTCTGGCCGCAATCTCATGCGCAACCTTTTGACCTGATCGCACATCACAGTCTGCCGCCATATGCCAATCATGAAACCCCTCTCCCTGCGTCCGCTGATCACCGCCTTGCGTACACTGACGCTCCTGCCGGTTCCCGGCAAGGACGCCGACAATTTCGCGGATGCCATCCCCTACTTCCCCGCGGTGGGAGCCTTGATCGGCGCTCTCGTAAGCACCCTTCTCTGGGGTATGGCCCGCTTTGACTGGCCCCTCGGCTCCGGCGCACTCGCCGCCGTTTTTTCCATACTGCTCACACGAGGCCTGCATGTGGACGGACTCGCCGATGTGGCCGATGCCCTCGGCGCCCGCGGTCCGCTGGAACGACGGCTTGCCATCATGAAGGACCCCCATACCGGCGCTTTCGGTGTCATTGCCATCGTCGCCGACGTAACACTTAAGACCGTCGCACTGTCCCGCATTGCAGCCTCCGGCCAGTGGGCGCTGGCCATCATCCCGTTCATCGCCGCACGCTCCGCCCAAGCCTGGGTCGCCGTTACCCTGCCCTACGCCCGCCCGGAAGGCGGTACCGCCGAAGCCTTTGTGCGACAGGCACGGACCATACACCTGGTCCTTGCCGTGGTCGTCGCCGCATTCTGTTCATCCCTGGCGGGCCTGTCAGGCCTCCTCCTCCTGGCGCCGGGTCTTGTTCTTGCGGTTCTGCTGCGGGTCTGGATGAAACACACCTTCGGCGGCGTGACCGGCGACCTGATCGGCGCCACAAACGAAATAGTGGAAACGGTGCTTCTCCTGTTTCTTGCCATGGCGCTCCAACCCTTCTGAGTATCCGCCCATGGAACCCTCCGGCTCGCACCCCCAAACCGTGGCTGTCCATGGCGGCGACACGTCCGCCGTTGCCCGCGCGCTGGGCATCGTCCCCGTGCCTCCCCTCCGCATGGATTTCAGCGTCAACATCAACCCCCTGGGCCCGCCGCCCGGCATTGTTCAACGGATCGCCGCCGGCGCCGGAACCCTCACCGCCTATCCTGACGCCATAGCCCGGGCGCCCGCGGAGGCACTCGCCGCCGCCCACAAGGTCCCCGCGGACAACGTACTGGTGGGCAACGGCTCCACGGAGATCTTCTTCTGGATGGCACATACCCTCGCCACCAGCGCCGGATGGATGGCTCCCACCTATTCCGGCTATGGGGAAGCCTGCATTGCCGCGGCTGTACCCGCGGGCCCCCTGGCGGTACGTCCACCCTCCCTGCCCTACGACCAGGCGCTCCAGACCATCCGCCCAGCCCCGGGCAGCCTGCTTTTCCTGGGGAGCCCGGACAATCCTACCGGTCAACTCCTGTCGGCGGATGTTGTGCGTTCCTTCACGCAAGCGCATCCCGCATGCTGGGTCGCCCTGGATGAATCCTTCCTCGATTTCGTTCCCGATGCCGCGGACCGGACCTTGATCCGGCCCGACATGCCGCATAACCTGGTCGTCGTCAAGTCGCTGACCAAGTTCTTTGCAATCCCCGGCCTCCGCCTCGGCATGGCGTGCGCGCATCCGGACACCTGTCGCCGCATCGCCCGAGCCCGCCTCCCCTGGAGCGTCAACGCCCTGGCGCAGACCGTGGCGCCCCTTCTCTATGCGGATCCTGCCTATCTCTCGCACAGCCGCCGGGAAAACCAATCCCTCCGTGAACAACTCGACGCCGGTCTCCGGGCACTGGGATGGACGGTGTTCCCTTCGGCGGCCAACTTCCTGCTCGCCTGTCCTCCCGTGCCATGGACCGCCACCCTCCTCCAGGCTGAATTGCTTCGGCGGGGCATACTGATCCGTTCATGCCGCGATTTTGAAGGGCTTGGCGACAGCTATGTCCGCCTCGCCGTTCGGCCGGAACCGGAAATCCGGGATTTCCTCGCCACCCTGAAGGAACTTTCCGCCCCGGCGGCGCCCGTTCAACCCCGTGCGGCGTCATGCGTCCCGAAAACGATTGTCCGCAAGACGCCAGCGATCATGGTCGTGGGCACCGCATCCCATGCCGGCAAGACTGTCCTCGCCGCCGCCTTGTGCCGTCATTTCCAACGGCAGGGGGTACATGTAGCCCCCTTCAAGGCGCAGAACATGGCCCTGAACTCGTTTGTCACCCCCGAAGGCGGGGAAATCGGACGGGCCCAGGCCATGCAGGCCTGCGCCGCCCGCATCCCCGCGCACACGGACATGAATCCGGTGCTCCTGAAACCCACGGATGGCCGGAGTTCGCAGATCATCGTCAACGGCCGGTCCATCGGCGTGATGAATGCCCGCTCGTACTATACGCACAAGCAGTCCATGCGCGAGGCCGCCCGGGCCGCCTACGATCGCCTGGCGGCCCGTCATAGCCTCGTCATCCTGGAAGGCGCGGGCAGCCCGTCGGAAATCAATCTCATAGAAGAGGACTTTGTCAACATGGCGATGGCCGAATACGCCCAGGCCCGGGTACTGCTTGTTGCCGACATTGATCGCGGCGGCGTCTTCGCCGCGATCCACGGCACCTTGGCCCTGCTGCCGCCGCGTTTCCGGAAACTTGTCTCCGGAGTGGTGATCAACAAATTCAGGGGCGACCCATCCCTTCTTGAGCCCGGTATCCGTGAGATCCAGGTACGGACGGGCGTGCCGGTGCTCGGCGTGTTGCCGTTTGACGAAACCCTCCGCCTGGACGAGGAGGATTCCGTCGGCCTCGAAGGACGCCCGTCACGCGCCGCCGCGCTTCTGGATATCGCCGTCATCCGCCTCGAGCACATCAGCAACTATACCGATTTCCTGCCGCTGGAACAGGAACCCGCCGTTTCCGTCCGCTACCCCCAAGGTCCCGGGGAACTGGGGAACCCTGATCTCATCGTGCTGCCCGGCACCAAGAACACGCGCGGCGACCTGCTCCACCTGCGCGAATCCGGCCTCGCCGCGGCGTTGCTCGCCGCCGCGGGCAGGCGCATTCCCATCCTCGGCATTTGCGGCGGATACCAGATGCTCGGGAAGACCATTGCCGATCCGGACGGCGTCGAAGGCCCGCCCGGAGAATCAGAAGGGCTCGGTCTCCTCGACATTGCCACAACCCTGGAGTCCGCGAAGGAGTTGGCGCAGGTCACCGGCAGCACACTGCATCCGCTGCCGTTTGCCAGGCCGGGCACCCGGCTCTGCGGATACGAAATCCACGCCGGACGCACCAGCCCCGCCGCCACGCCGGCCATCGCCATTACCTTCCGCCGCGGCACACCCGTGCTGGAGACGGATGGCGCGGTATCCCCGGATGGACGGGTCTGCGGGTGCTACATGCACGGCCTTTTCGACGAGCCGGAATTCCGCGCGCAATTCGTCCGCTGGCTGCTGAACCGCAAGGGGCTGCCCGGCGGCTCCGCCCCTTGCCAGGAGCCGCCCGATCCGTATGATGCCCTCGCCGACCTTGTCGATCGGCACATGGACATGACCACCGTGGATGCGTGGTCCGGACAGGAACCGGGGCAATGACGGCATTCCACCTGGCAGTGGCCTTTCTGCTGGACGCGATCATTGGCGACCCGCCGCGTCTGCCGCACCCGGTGTGCGCCATCGGCCGGATGATCGTCGCCCTCGAACGCGTCACGCGCCGGTGTCTGCCTCGATACGAGCGAACGGCGGGCGTCCTTACCGTGGTGGTTACGCTTGCCGCAACCGCCCTCGTGGTGGGCGCCAGTTGTATCCTGGCCCGGCGGATGCACCCGCTGGCGGGGGCCATTGTCTCGACGGCCTGGCTTGCCATGGGTTTCGCCACGCGCAGCCTCCGCGACCACGGGCGGCGTGTGGCCGATGACCTTGCCCGCGGCGACATCGCCGCCGCCAGGACCAGCGTCGGCCGCATGGTCGGCCGGGACACCGATCGCCTGGATGCCGGCGGAATCAGCCGGGCGGCCGTCGAGTCCATCGCCGAAAGCACTGTGGATGGAGTCCTGTCGCCGCTCTTCTTCGCTGTTGTCGGGGGGCCGGTGGGGCTATGGGTCTTCAAGGCCGCCAGCACGTGCGACTCCATGATCGGGCACAAGGACGAGCGCTACATCCGGTTTGGGACTTTCGGCGCCCGCCTGGACGACGTGTTGAACTATATTCCCGCGCGGCTGGCGCTGTTTCTTTTCCCGGCGGCCGCATGGCTGGCCAACGCCGATCCCCGGAGCGCCTGGCGCGTGGCCCGCCGCGATCATCACCGGCACGCCAGTCCGAATGCCGGCATCCCCGAGGCCGCCGCAGCCGGCGCCCTGAACATCCGGCTCGGCGGACCCGTCACGTACGACGGTGTCCGCTCGGACAACCCGGTTTTCGGCGGCGAGTTCCGCGCGCCCGAGCCCTCCGACATCGAGCGGTCCATTCGCATCCTCGGGATCTGCAGCCTCCTGGCGCTGGCCGCCGGCATCCTGCTCCTCGGCGTTGCGGACTTTATCTGGTTGTCTCGCGGGGCGCGGCCCTGATATAGTGGAACTTCATGAATCCGCCGAGCCAATCCGATATCTGGTACGCCATCAACAACACGCGCATCGTGTTGCCGCCCTCCCGACGGCTGGAGACGTTCGGCGTGACGGATATCCACTACCACATCATCAGCGAACTCATGGACTGCGCCAACAAGGTACGCATCCGCGAGGGCCGCATCCAGGCCCGCAAACCGCAGATCATCACCCCGGCCTCCGTGCAGTCGGAGAGTTTGGAGGGATTCGGCGAGGAAGCCATGCGGTACCTGGAGTGGTTACGCGAGCACATGTCCGACCTGCGCATCCTCCAATACGGTTTTGTCATCCGCAAGCAGGAGATCAGCGAGGAGATTGTGACCGACAACATCGAGAATGTGCTCACGCGGGTCCGGGAGGCTGTAAGGCAGAAGGACGACCCGCTGGCCGCCGTGGTCGCGGGCGTGGATACCCCGTGGGAGGTTTGCCTCCTCAAGATGATGGTCGAGGTCACCTCGAGTTCGTTTCCCGGCAATGTGCGCGAACTGGAACGGCACCGCATGTTCGCGTCTGCCGCCCCGCAGGAATCCGGCGCGTCACGCCAGGACATCGAGTCCGCCTTCCAGTCCGCCAGCCGCGACCCGGGCCTGATCAAAGCCCTTGGCCAACGCCTGCAGAAAGAGGGGCTGTTCACCGAGTATGAGGACCGTTTTTTCGCGCTGGTCAAGGCGCAGCGCCGGTGATAACACCGTGGAGCGACAGGGATACAGGCACAAGGAAATGCCATGGGAATGACGATAACCGAGAAGATCCTCGCGCGCGCCGCGGGGAAGACCTGCCTGGGCCCGGGTGACAACGTCTGGGTCAAGGTGGACATCCTGCTGACGCATGACGTGTGCGGACCGGGCACGATCGGCGTGTTCCAGCGCGAGTTCGGCGCCAGCGCCCGCGTCTGGGATCCGTCCCGCGTCGTCATCATTCCGGATCACTACATCTTCACGGCCGACCAGAAGGCGCACCGCAACGTGGACATCCTCCGGGAGTTCGTCCGCCAGCAGGGGTTGCCCCACTACTACGATCCCGGCACGCGGAACTACAAGGGCGTGTGCCATGTGGCCCTGCCCGAGGAAGGGCACGTCCGCCCGGGAGAGGTTATCTTCGGCACGGATTCGCACACCTGCACCCATGGAGCGCTGGGCGCTTTCGCCACGGGCATCGGGAATACCGACGCCGGCTTCATCCTCGGCACCGGCAAAGTTCTGATCAAGGTTCCCCGCACGCTCCGTTTCCGCGTGGAAGGCGCCCTTCCGGAGCACGTCATGGCCAAGGACGTCATCCTGCGCGTCATCGGCGACATCGGTTTCGATGGCGCCAGTTACTGCGCGATGGAGTTCACCGGCGAGGCCATCCAGCGCCTGTCCGTCGAGGAGCGCATGACCATCTGCAACATGGCCATCGAGGCGGGCGGCAAGAACGGCATCATCGAACCCGACGCCAAGACCTTCGAATATGTGCGCCGGCGGACGACGAAGCCGTTTGAAGCGGTTTACGGGGACAGCAACGCGCGCGTGGACTCCGAACGCGTCTACGACGCCGCCTCGATCGAGCCGTGCGTGGCCGAACCGCACGTGCCCAGCCATTACGCCACCGCCCGGTCGCGCCGCGACGTGAAACTGGACCGGGCCTACATCGGCTCCTGCACCGGCGGGAAACTGACCGACTTCCTGGCCGCCGCGCGAATCCTGCGCGGACGCAAGGTGTCCATCCCCACCTTCCTGGTGCCTGCCACCACGGAAGTGGCCGAAGGGCTCCTCCGCGAGGAAATCGGCGGAAGGTCGCTCGTCCAGATTTTTGCCGACGCCGGATGCGAGGATATCGCCCCGCCCTCCTGCGCCGCGTGCCTGGGCGGTCCCGTCGACACTTACGGCAGAACCAGTGGAAACGAGGTGGTCATCAGCACCACGAACCGCAATTTCCCGGGCCGCATGGGTTCCAAGCAATCAAGAATCTACCTGGCTTCGCCTTTGACCGTCGCGGCTTCCGCCGTGGCCGGCCACATAGCGGACCCGCGTGACTACCTGTAGCCGAGGCATCCGATGAAAAGCATACGAGGCAAGGTCTATGTTGTCCGGGACGATGTTGACACCGATCAGATCATTCCCGCCCAGTACCTGAACCTGGTCCCCACCATTCCCGAGGAGTACGCGAAGCTCGGGTCGTACGCGCTCTGCGGCTTGCCCGACAGCTACCCGCCTTTTGTCGCGCCCGGCGAGATGAAGAGCGTCTATCCTGTGATCATCGCCGGCAGGAACTTCGGATGCGGATCTTCCCGGGAGCACGCGCCCATAGCCCTGGGCGCCGCCGGAGTCAAGGCCGTCATCGCCGAATCCTACGCCCGGATCTTCTTCCGGAACGCCGTCGCCACGGGCGAACTGTATCCGTTTGAATCCGGGCAGCGCCTCTGCGAAATGCTGCGGACCGGTGACGAGGTGGAGATAGACGTGACCCGCGCACGCGTCACGGTCCTCGCTTCCGGCGCGAGCCACGAGCTCAAGGAACTGGGCGCCGTGGCGCCGGTGGTCGAGGCCGGCGGCATTTTCGCCTATGCCAGGAAGTCGGGCATCATACGATGACTCGCATGGAACCCAACGTCATAGCGCTGGCGAACCAGAAGGGCGGAGTCGGAAAGACCACCACGGCCGTGAACCTGGCCGCCTGCCTGGCGGAGCGGAAGCACCGGGTATTGTTGATTGACCTGGACCCCCAGGCCAACGCCACCAGCGGACTGGGCCTCGCCGCCGTGCCTGGCGCCAGCATGTACGACGTCCTCCTCGGGAACGCAAAGCTCGTGGAGAAGGTCCAGGCCACCTCCATGGAGCGCCTGTTTGTAATCCCCTCCGAAGTGGATCTCGCCGGCGTGGAGGTTGAAGTCGCCCGGCAGGAACGCTACCTGCACCGTTTCCGCGAGGCATTGGACCCCCTGCGGGCGATTTCACACTACGATTTCATCCTGGTGGACTGCCCGCCCTCGCTCGGCATCCTGACCATGAACGTGCTGGCCGCGGTGGACGCGGTCATGATTCCACTGCAGTGCGAGTACTACGCCCTCGAAGGTCTGAGTGTCATCACCCGTCTGATCACGCAACTGCGGGAGTCGGGCGCCAATCCCGTCCTGGAGATCGAAGGCATCGTCATGACCATGTTCGACGGGCGCACCAACCTGTCGCAGCAGGTCATGGATGAGGTCAAGATGCACTTCGCCGACAAGGTCTATGAGACCATCATTCCGCGCAATATCCGGATCAGTGAGGCGCCCAGCCACGGATTGCCCGTGGTGCGGTATGACGGCAAGTCGGCCGGGGCGGATGCCTACCGGCATTTTGCGGCGGAATTCGTGCGGCGCCGCAAGGCGAGGAGCGCGGCGATTCGCGCCGCAAAATGCCGGTAGGCATCCGCCC
>CAYWKN010000088.1:7246-9170 GCA_964458765.1 uncultured Verrucomicrobiota bacterium | reverse complement strand
AGACAGCCCCATGCCCGTGGACGTCAAAGAGTTGATGAAGCAGATCGGGAAGATCCGTGTGGTGACCAACCGGCTGGTGGACGAGCATTTGTCCGGCGAATATCACAGCGTCTTCAAGGGCCACGGCATCGAATTCGACGAGGTTCGCGAGTACAATCCGGGTGACGATATCCGGTCCATTGACTGGAACGTCACCGCCCGCATGGGCCATCCGTTCGTCAAGCGCTTCTGCGAGGAGCGCGAACTGACCATCCTCTTCCTCGTGGATGTATCGGGCTCCCAGTCCTTCGGCTCCCATACGCGATCAAAGGCCGAGGTCGCCGCCGAAATCACCTGCCTGCTGGCCCTCTCGGCCATCAAGAACCAGGACAAGATCGGACTGATCCTCTTCAGCGACCGGATCGAGAAGTCCATCCCGCCCCGCAAGGGCCGGACCGCCGCCATGCGCCTCGTCCGCGAGGTCCTGGCCGCGGAGGAGACCCGCCGGGGAACCGACCTTACCGCCGCCCTGCGCTTCCTGAACCAGGTCCAGAAGCGGCGCGCCGTGGTGTTCATCCTCTCCGACTTCATGGCCACCGGCTATGAGCGCGAGTTGCGCGTCACCGCCCGCCACCACGACGTCGTCTGCTGTTCCATCGCCGATCCGCGCGAGCGGGAACTGCCCGCCGCGGGACTTGTGGAGATCCAGGACCCGGAAACCGGCGAACTCCTGCTGCTGGACACCTCGTCCCGTCACGTGCGCGAATCGTTCCGCGCGGCCGCCGACCGCGAGGCGGATAGCCTTCAGCGCTCCTTCCGCCGCCTGAAGCTCGACTCGCTGTTCCTTTCCACCGCGCGCCCCTTTATTGACGACTTGCACAAACTGTTCCGGCAACGGCAAATCCGGGCATCGAGAGGCTGACGATGCGACGCTCCCTTCCATGCCTCAGCGCGCTGTTGCTCCTGGCGGTCGCCGCCGGCTGCGGCTGCCGGGAACCTGCGCCGCCCGCCGCCGCACCCCGTTCGCCGCGGATCGAAACCTTCTCCTCCGGACCGGTCACGGCCACGCTGACCATCAACCCGTCCGCGGTGCGTTTGGATCAGGATACGCTCCTGACCCTGCGGGTCGTTTCTCCCTCGAACGTCACCGCGGCGCTACCGACCCTGGAGAGCCGGATCGAGGGATTCGTCGTGGCTGGCGCCTACGACCGGCAGCCGGAAAGCCGCGATGGGCGCATTACGCGGGAACGGCACGTGCAACTCACGCCCCGCATCGCCGCGCGGTACCGCATTGCCCCCATGCCGATCGTCTGGACGCGCACGGGCGAAAAAGGCGAGCAATGGTTCCCCACCCGCTCGATCCTTCTCGAAACCGAGCCCCTCGCGAAGGAAACCCCTTCCGCCCTGGCCGCCCCCCGCTCGCCGTTCCACGTGCCGCCCGACCCCGCCACGCTGCTCGCCTATGCCGGAGGCATCCTTCTCTTTCTCGCACTCGCCTACCTCGCCTGGCGCCTGCTCCGCCGCGTCCACCGCGCCATCCAGCTCAAGCGCATGTCTCCCCGCGAGCGGGCGCTCTTTGAACTCAACGAACTGCTCCAGCGCCGCCTGATCGAAAAGAACAAGGTCAAGGAGTTCTATTTCGAACTTACGATGATTGTGCGCTGCTACATTGAACGGGCCCATGCCATCCGCGCCCCGGAACAAACCACCGAGGAATTCCTCAACGCCGTCGGCAGTGACACCCGTTTCCCGGCCTCGGTCGTTTCCCGGCTGCGGGCATTCCTGAGCGCCGCGGATCTGGTGAAATACGCCGCCTTCCGCCCGGACCCTGCCACCGTGGAGCAGGCCACCTCCACCGCCCGCACCTACATCGAAACCGATTCCTCCACCACCATTGCCCATCAGCCATTGCCCATTGCCCATTAACCATTGCCCATTGCCCATT
>CAYWKN010000088.1:0-7146 GCA_964458765.1 uncultured Verrucomicrobiota bacterium | reverse complement strand
CCATTCCCCATTCCCATGCGCTTCGGCAGTCCATATTACCTCCTGCTGTTCCTCCCGTGGGCCGCTGCCCTTTGGGCCATCCACCGCAGGCGGGTGCGCCAGGCGCTGCTCTTCGCCCCCTTCCACCGCATTCCCGGACAGCGCGTCACCTGGCGTATCCGCCTGCGGCCCCTCGCACCGGTCCTGTTCCTCTCGGGACTCGCCCTACTCATCCTTGCCCTGGCCCGCCCCCAGACCGTCTTCTCCCAAACCCTGCGCCGCTCCGACGCCATCGGCATCCAGATGGTGGTGGATTGCTCCGGCTCCATGCAGGCCCTCGACTTCTCCACACCCACAGCCACCCGGACCCGGCTGGATGTCGTCAAGGAAACCTTCGCCCATTTCGTCGCCAAACGGCCCGCCGACCTGATCGGGCTCGTGACCTTCGGCGGATTCGCCTCCAGCCGGGTTCCCCTGACCCTGGACCACTCCGCCCTGCTGCACAGCCTCAAGGGTGTGGAAACCGCGCGCAATGTGTTCAGCGCCGACGGCCAGCTCCTGAACCAGGAGGAAATGCTTACCGCCATCGGCGACGCCCTCGCCACGGGATGCGCCCGCTTCGAGAACGCGAACCTCAAGTCCCGGATCCTTGTCCTGCTTTCGGACGGCGAATCGAACACCGGCATCATCAAGCCGGACGAGGCCGCCAAGGCCGCCAAGAGCCTCGGCATCAAGGTGTACACCATCGGAGTCGGATCCAACACCCGCGCGCCATTCGCCGTCCGCGATATGTTCGGCCGCGAAGTCATCCAGTACGGCGAAGTGCGCCTCGACGAGGAACTCCTCCAGTCCATCGCCACGACCACCGGCGGACAGTACTTCAACGTCCGCGACCCCAAGGGCCTCGAGAAGGTCCTGAACACCATAGACAGGCTGGAACGCACCGCCATCGACATCGAGCAGTACAACAAGTACGAAGAACATTTCCTTCGTTTCCTGCTCCCGGGCCTGGCCCTTCTGCTCGCGGGGGCGCTATTGAACACCTGGCTTGCCAACATGATCGCCTGAAACGCCATCCCATGATGCTGCAATTCCAATATCCCTGGGTGCTGTACCTCCTCTGGATGGTTCCGGCCGCCGGCATCCTCTGGCACACCCTGTCGAAGCGCCGGTCCATGCCCGCCGCGACCCTCGTCTCCCCCGAAATGGCCCGGCGCCTGGCTCCCGTTGCCCACCCCACCCGGCGCCTCTGGCAGTTGATCCTCTTCATGACAGGCCTGCTCCTGGCGCTGCTGGCCGCCGCGCGCCCGCAGTGGGGCATGCGCGAGGAAACCGTCTTCCAGAAGGGACGCGACCTGATGATCGCCCTCGATGTATCCCGCTCCATGCTGGCGAACGACGTCCATCCCAGCCGCCTCGGCCGTGCCAAGGTGGACCTCCTCGACCTCGTGAAACAACTGCGCGGGGACAGGGTCGGCCTGATCGCGTTCCGCGGCCGGCCGGTCCTCCTGTGCCCGCTGACCACGGACTACGGGTTCCTCACGCAGATGCTCGAAGGCGCGGGACCCTACTCGGCCCCCCGCGGCGAAACCAGCATCGGCGACGCCATCCAGGAATCCCTCAAGTCCTTCGAGTCCGACAGCGGCTCCCACCGGGCCATCGTGCTGGTCTCCGACGGCGAAGACCTTGCCGGCCGCGTGGAGGAGGCCCTCCGCCAGGCCCGGGAAAAGAACGTGGCCATTTTCACGGTCGGATTCGGCAGCACCGACGGATCGCAACTTCCGGTGGAGGGCGACAAGAAGGGGGTTCTTCTCTTCCAGGGAACCGAGGTGATCTCGAAACTCAACCATGAGCTGCTGGGCGATATCGCCACGCGGACCGGCGGCGCCTACGTCCCCGTCGGCATGGCCAACGTCAAACTGGGCAACCTGTACCGCGACCACCTCAGCCGGATCAGCGCCCGCGAGCAGGAGGAATCGCTCCAGCGGCGCGTCATCGAGCGCTACCAGTTGTTCCTGTTGGCCGCCGTCCTGTGTTTCCTGGCGGTGGCTTATCTCAGCCGCGGCCGGATCGCCACTTCGGTCCGGCGGCGCGCCACGGAGACTCCCGCAGGTGTATCCCCGGCGGTGCGCGATCTCACCCCCCCCGCGGCAGCGCCCCGGAAACTCGCGCTGGCGCTTCTGCTCCTGGCCGCCGGCTGGGGCCCCGCCCACGCGGCCACAAACACCAACGCCACCCGCGGCGAAACACCCGCCTGGGTTCCGGCAGCCACCAATGTCCCGCCCGGCCGGCGCGGCGCCCGGATGGCGCAGGGGCTCTACCAGCGGGGCAAGTACGCCGAGTCGGCCGCCGCCTACCGCGCCGCCGCCCAATCGGGCGCCAACCGGGATACCTGGCTCTTCAATGCAGGGTGTGCCTACCTCAAGGCCGGACAGGACGAGGCCGCGGCCGATGCGTTCCGTTCCGTGGGCGAGGAACGCAAAGCCCAGGGATCGGCCGCCGCGTACAACCTCGGCGTCAGCCTCGCCCGCGGCGCGCTCGCGGCGCCGTCCGCCGAAACCGCCCCCGATCCGGCGAGCGCGGAGAAACGCCTCAAGCAGCTCAGGCAGGCCGGCGCCGCCTTCCAGCAGTCCTTGAAACTCGACCCCGAGCAGCAGGACGGTCGCCGCAACCTGGCCGTCACAGCCGCCGCCGCTCCCGGGGCGGAGTCCCAGGCCCGCATCGCCCGCCTGATGGCCCAATACCAGCAGACGCCTCCCGATCAACTGGCCGGCGAGCTGCTCCAGGCGCAACGCACCCTGCTGGAAGCCATCCCCGCCGCCTTCTCGAACACCACACCCTCCGTCATCGCCGACCTGGAAAAACTCGCGGGGGACCAGGATACGAACGCCGACCGCCTCATCCCGCTGAAAGGCAAGCTCGTCCAGGCGCTGTCACAGGCGCCGTCCTCCGCCAGCGCCTCCAATGCCCCTTCCCCCCAGCAGCAACTGGCCCAGCTCGATGCCTTCGTGGAATCGCTCCGCGACCGGATGAACAATGCCGCCGAACAACTGCGCGACCTCGATCCGGCCTCCTCCCACACGGCGGCAGGTGTCGAAACCGGGGTCTACCACCTGTGGAAGGGCATCGCCTCCTACCCCGGCCTGCTCCAGGAGGACCTGCGCCGCCAGACGAATTCCATACGCCTTTCCGCCACAGCGCCCGCCGCGCACCAGGACGAGACCAGCACCCGGGTTCTCGCCGAACAGAAGGAGGCCCTCTCCCTGACAACCCTCTTCCGCGAGCGTTTTGAACAACAGGTCCCGCCGGAAGGCCTCAATGCCCCGCAGGCGCCCGCTTCCACCAACGCGGCCGACACCAACGCCATCCGGCAGTTGATCACACCGGAGAACCGCGCCAGGATTCTCACGCTGGCCTCGGACTGCATCGCCCGGCAGGAGGAGGCCTCCCGCGCCCTGCCCGCCAATGTTCCCGCCTCCCTTCCGGCCCAGCGGGAAGCCTACCGCCTGCTCAAGGAGATCGAGAAACTGCTGCCGAAACAGGAACCCCAGACGCAACCCCAGCAGCAACCCCGTCAACAGGAGCAGCCGCAGAACCAGGAACAGCAGCCCCAGCCGCAGGAAAAACAGGAACCGAAACAGGAGGACAAGCAGCCGGAGGAACGCAAGGACCAGATGTCCAAGGATGACGCCAGGCGGCTGCTGGAAAAGGCCCGCCAGCGGGAAAAGGAACACGAGCAGGAGAAACGGGAACGGGATGCCTACATCCCGCTGTCGCCCACTGAAAGGGACTGGTGACATGAGGGCCCGCGGGTGTATTGCCCTCTGGATGGCGCTGGCCGCCGCCGCGGCCGCCGAGCCCACACTGGAGGTGTCTCCCAGCCGGGAAAGCCTCTATCTCGGCGAATCCCTCATCCTGGAAATCAAGGTCGGCGGATCCTCCCGGCCGGACGCTCCCGACGTCTCGCGTATCGCCAACTGCCGCGTCGAGTTCCTCGGGAGCCAGGATATCAGCCATCAGACCATCGTTATCGTCAACGGCCAGATGCGCCGTGAAGGTTTCACGGGCCGGACCTTCCACTACAAGGTCACTCCCACCCGCGAAGGCCGCATGACACTCGGACCCGTAACCGCAAACGTGGAAGGCACACCCCTTTCCACGGCCGGCCCCGTCATCCATGTCACGGGGATCGAAGCGCAGGACGTCGTCGCCATTTCGGTCACCCCCTCCCGCGATGCCGTCCTTGTGGATGAACCGTTCGACGTCCGCCTTGCCGTTCGCATCCGCAAGTTGCCGGACGCCTATGCGGAATTCGACCCCCTGCTGCGGGAAGCCCCACCGCACCTCGACCTTCCCTTCCTGCGCGACCAGCCGGGCGAGGGCTTGGAGGGGCCCGATATCCGTTCGTTCCTCAACGGTCTCCTGACAGGCCGCGACCAGCCGGGGTTCGCCATCAATGACTTCACCGTCCAGCCCGACATGTTGGATTTCGGCGCCCTGTTCGGCCAGCGGAACGTTCCCGCGCGTTTCAAGCTGGAACGGCAGCCGGTCGAGGTCAACGGCAGGGCCTGCTGGGAATACGCCTTTACCCTGCGCTACACAGCCGTGAAGGAGGCCACGCACACCTTCGGCCCGATCCTGTTCAAGGGACGCGTGCCGACGGAGGTGCGCCGGGACGGTTCCGCCGCGGCGCGGGAGATCTTTGCCGTCGGACCCGCCGCGATTGTCCGCGTCGTTCCGCCGCCCGAAACCGGTCGCCCCGATTCGTATGTCGGCGCCATCGGCACCGGCCTGTCGGTCGAGGCCGCGCTCGATGCCCAGACCTGCAATGTCGGTGATCCGCTGACGCTGACGCTTTCCATCACCGGCCCGGTCCAGATCCGTAATCTGTTTCCGCCCAAGCTTGGCTTGCAGCCGGAACTGGTCTCGCGGTTCGAGGTCTACGACGACAGCGTCAAGACCTCGCGCAGGAACGGCACGCTGGTTTGTCAGTACATTCTCCGGCCGCGGGCGTCCGGGGCCATGGAACTGCCGCCCGTCGAAGTGGCCTACTACGACACAGCCAGCCGGCAGTACAAGGTCATCACCACCGCCCCCATTCCCCTGAAGGTGCGGCAGGCGGCGGAAATCACCGCGTCGCAGGTCATCGGCGGCGCCACCAACCGGCCCGCCGCTGACCGGCCCGCCGCTGACCGGCTGGCCGCCCTGGCGAACATGGCGCCTGCCGGTGTACGGATGGGCCCGGCGGGCGTCCTCACCAAGCCGATCCTCCCGGAGCCCGGCCGATGGCTGCTGGTGATCGCCGCCGGTCCCCTGTTGTTCGCCGTGACGGCCGGCCTTCGCGCCCTGCGCCGTCACTGGCCCTCCCTGCGTGCCGCGCTGCGGCGCAGGCGGGCGCTGTCCGTCTGCTCCCGCCGTCTGCGACAGGCCGCGCGCAACCCCGCCGCCTTCCACGCCTCCGCCTGCAGGGCGTTCCGTCAATACCTGGAGATGCGGCTCGGCGTCTCTTCCACCAGCCTGACGCCGGACGAGGCCCGGGCACAACTCCGGAAACACCGGGTCCCCGAAACCGTTGCCGCGCGTTTCTCCGCCTGCATGCAGGAGCATTTCGACAACGCGTTCGCCACGGGCGCCGCCGTTCCCGGAGCGCCCGACGCCGGCCCGTCCCTGGCGGCGCTGCGGGCCGTGGACGGCGCCTTGCGCAACCCCGGCGCGGCGGGACACCCCGTCTCCGCCTCCCTGCTGCTGATCCCGCTGGCGCTCCTGTGCGGATCGCTCGATGCCGCCACGGATCCCAACCGTGAATTCCTCTGGAACGAGGCCAATGCCGCCATGAGTTCCGCCCGCCGCCCGCAGGAGTTCCTCGACGCCGCCGCCACATATCAGAAGCTTGCCGATCTTGGCGCCCGGAATTCCGATCTGTTCTTCAATCAGGGCACCGCCCTGCTGCTGGCCGGGAAGTATGACGACGCCGCCGCCGTTCTTCTGCGGGCGGAACGCCATGGCGGTTCACAGCCTGACATCCGCCGCAATCTGGCAATTGCCTGGGGGCACGCCGCCGGGCTGAAGACGCCATTCACGCCGTGGAGCCGGACGCTGCTCTTCTGGCATTATCGCCCGCCTTGCGCGGCACGCGCCGCACTGGCGGTCATCGCGTTCGCGTTGGTGTGGCTCCTGGCGACACTCCGCCTCACCGGCTGGCGTCGCGGGAGCAAGACCCTGCTCTGGATCGCCATCCTGGTGTTTGTCCTGGCGGGGTCCAGCGTGCTGACCTCCGTCATCCAGGAGAGCCAGACCCGTCGTCCCGCGTCCCTGCGGGCGACGGCGCCAGAAGTTCCGTGACGGCATGACGGGCGGCTTCGGCTTCCGCGTCGCGGCGCGTCGGTCCCACGCCCCGCCCCATGACCTTGCCGTTCACCACCGCCTCCACGACGAACGTCTTGCTATGCGACGGCCCGGATTCCGAGATCCGCCGGTACTCGGGACCCCGCCCGTGCAGCCGTTGCGCCATCTCCTGCAACTTCCCTTTGGGATTCTCGCTCCAGTCTGTCTCCCGCTTCGGGCTGAATTGCGGGATGACCACCTTCTCGATGATGCGTTCCGCGGCCCGCACCCCTCCGTCCAGATAGGCGGCTCCGATCACCGCCTCCAGGCAATCGGACAGCAGCGACGCGCGATACCTGCCCCCGGCGTGTTCCTCGCCCTTGCCCAACCGCACGAAGGCCCCCAGTTCGATTCCCCTGGCAATATGACCCAGCGCCTTGCCGCTGGTCACACTGCTGCGCAGGTCCGTCAGCATGCCCTCCCGTCCATCCGCATGCGCGTCGTACAGGTGCGCCGCCACAACAAACCCGAGCACGGCGTCCCCGAGGAACTCCAGCCGCTGGTTGTCCTCGCGGATATCCCTGGTCTCAAACCGGTAGGACCGGTGTGTGAGGGCCATTACCAGGAGGTCACGGTTCTTGAACTTGTAGCCAAGTTTGGCCTCCAGTTCCCGATAGGGATTCTTCCGTCCAAAACCTAAAAGCATCCTAACCTCCTACACGTGCCCGTGTCCGACGCTTCCCGTTTGTTTTTCCTGCTTGTTCCTGAGTAAATGTGTAATGTGTTGCAATGCAACATCCAACATCCAACAAGGAATTTCCAACCCGCCTGCAACGCTATGCG
>CAYWKN010000087.1:0-9182 GCA_964458765.1 uncultured Verrucomicrobiota bacterium | reverse complement strand
GATCCGGGGTATTCCGCAGGAAGATGGCCGTGAGTTCGCCGATCAGATCATCGCCGCCGATCTTGCGAAGGCGCTGCATCGCGGCTTCGTCGATCGCATCCAGTCCACTCATGCTGGTACCTCCGATCCGGCCTGCACGGTTGCACACGGCCCTCCGCCCGGGCCATCGGCGCTCCGGGTCCTGCCGGGGCACGAGGAAAGCAGGCCCAGAAGTGCCCCCCTTTTAGCGTTATGTGAAACGCATGTCAACCTCCCGGGCAGGATTGTTTGACCGGGGCGGAACCGGCGGTGTAGAGTGCGGCCGAATCCGCGGAGGAATGGCCATGAACGACCTCGAGGTGAAAATTGAACGGCTGGGGGAGGCGACAGTGCCTTCCCCCCTGCAGTTGAACGCGGACCCGAATGACGCGATCGGCAACTATGTCCCCGACACGATCCGGGTGCGGTACAATGTCGAGGAAGGTTCGAGCGGGGCGGAGGACTTCCGGTTCGAGAAGGCGGGTCCCCGGGAAAGGATCTTTTTCCAGCCCTCCTACACCCGGGCGGCCATCGTGACGTGCGGCGGACTGTGCCCCGGCCTGAACAACGTGATCCGTTCCGCCTACCGCCAGTTGTGCATCTACGGGGTGCGCGAAGTCCTGGGAATCCGCTACGGCTATGCCGGCCTGAATCCGGCCAACGGTTTCGAGCCGTTCCGGATCAACGACGACATGGTGGACGACATCCACCGCGACGGCGGAACGATCCTGGGGTCTTCCCGCGGGGCGCAGCCGGTGCCCGTCATGCTCGATACGCTGGAAAGGATGGGGGTGAACATCCTGCTGACCATCGGCGGCGACGGCACGCAGCGCGGCGCCCACGAGATTGCCGCGGAAGCCCGCAGCCGCCGGCTCCCCCTTGCCGTGGTCGGCATTCCGAAGACGATAGACAACGACATCCTCTACACCCGTCGCACGTTCGGGTTCAACACGGCGGTGGACCGCGCCTGCGAGGTCCTGGCCAGCGCGCATCATGAGGCGCGCAGTTATCACAACGGTATCGCGCTGGTCCGCCTGATGGGGCGGGATTCCGGATTTATCGCGGCGGTGGCGACACTCGCCAGCCAGGAGGTCAATTTCACGCTGGTGCCGGAAGTCGAATTCGTGCTGGACGGACCGGGTGGATTTCTGGCGGCGCTCGATCGGCGCATCCACCGCAAGCGCCACGCCCTGATCGCGGTGGCCGAGGGCGCGGGACAAAACCTGATGACGGGGGGCGGAACGGTCAAGGATGCTTCCGGCAATGTCCTGCACGGCGACATCGGCTTGTGGCTCAAGGATCGTATCGCGGCGTATTTCAAGGAGCGGGGCATTCCGATCAGCCTGAAATACATGGATCCGAGCTACCTGATCCGGAGCGCTCCGGCCAATTCGGAGGACGCGTGGCTGTGCGACCAGTACGCCCGGCATGCCGTACACGCCGCCATGACGGGGCGCACGGACCTTGTGATTGGCTATTGGAACACCTTCATCCATGTCCCCATGCTGATGGCCACGGCCTATCGCCGGAAGATTGACCAGGAAAGCCTGTTGTGGAGCAGCGTGCTCTCCTCCACGGGGCAGCCGCCGGCCATGCGGTAGGAGACGTTTCAGGACACATGGCAGACGCGGTTGCGTCCGTTCTCCTTGGCCTTGTAGAGCGCCTGGTCGGCGGCTTCCAGAACTTCCCCGGGTGTCTTGAAGTGCGCGGAGGGGCGCGCGGCCCCGACGCTGATGGTAAGGCGGATGGATGGCGCCGGAGCCCCGCGGCGCGGATGGCGGGGTTTGCGCGCGGGGCGGTTCTCCCCGCGGAGGAAGAATTCCTTGCGGCTGACGGCGTCCCGCAGGTCGTCCAGGTTGTCCAGGGCGGACTCATAGGCCCGTCGCTCGTACACCACCACGAATTCCTCGCCGCCATAGCGATAGGCGGCGCCCTCGGCGTGGCGCCGCAATTCCGCGGCCAGGTACCGCAGGATCTGATCCCCGGCGGGATGGCCGTAGGTGTCGTTGATCTGCTTGAAGTGGTCAATGTCAACAATGGCCAGGACATAGGCGTCGTCCAGGCAGCGAAGGTGGTGTTTCAGGCGGCGGCGGCCGGGCAGTTCCGTAAGTTCGTCGATGTTCATGTGGCGCCACAGGGTTTCCATGACGGCGAGCAGGAGCGTTGCGCCGGACAGCGTTCCGAACAAGACCAGCGCGGCACGGTGGGAGGCGGGGCTGAACAGGGTGGAAGCGTGATTCAAGGCGGCGAATGCGAAGAGCAAGGCCAGGGCGATCAGGAGGCCAAGCCGCGGGCTTTCCCCCTGCGGACGGAAGAAGAGAAACGGCAACGAAGCCAGAAACGCGAGCAGACTGACCCCGGGAATGCGCAGCCAGCCGGGGGCCGTCCACAGCGATGGAGGCGTGGAGGACGCGATGGCCTGCTGGACGCCGGGACTGAGGGTCAACGCAAAGGCGAGCCCGCCTGCCGCGATGACAGCGACGGCGCGGGTGCCCCCGTGAGTGTTCCACAGGCCGCGCTCCTGAAGGCGATGCAGGACGGCAGCGAGCGGCGGCAGCAGAAGGCTTCCGAAGAGGAGCGTGGTGTTGCCCCGCCGCGGATCCGGGAAGGCAAAACAGGCCCGGTCCACCAGGAGCAGCGTTGCCGCGGTCACAGCCGCGAGGAAGAGCACCCTGGTTTGCGTGAAGCAGAGACCGGCCACCGCGGCCGCCAGGAAGACGATAGGAGGCAGATGGATAAACCAGGCGGACTCCGGCCATGGCGCCGACGCCGGCCACGCCGTGAGAAGCAGCAACAACGCCACTCCCGTCAGCGCGGGAATGGCCAGAATGGAATCGATCCTGTATCCGGCTATTCTCACATCGGTATCGTCGCCCCGCGGCCCGCGGCATCAAAACGCATAATTCAATTCCCAGCGGGCGAAGACGGCGGTGTCGTCCACACGATAGTAGTCGCCGGGCTCCAGAACCTCCAGGTGAAGGTGCCCGGTAAGCTTGTCCTTGGCGGCCAGCCATCCTTCGGCAAAGGTGAACTCGTTCCGCCACTTGGCCAGCCAGCCGCGCGATCTGCCGTCGCCATTGCCGTCATCCTCGAAGGCATGGAGGTAACTGACGATCGCGATAGTCTTCCAGCGGGACAGAGGCGAGGCGGAAGCCTCAAGGCTCGGGGCGATCAGGTTGGACCAGCGGTTGGCGGATTCCTCGGCCTCCAAGGTGCCGGTGATCACTTCGCTCCACTGGGTGTGACGGGCCCAGACGGGGTTCCACCCTTCGTCATCCCTGGTGTCCGGATCGTCGCCGGAAAGGCAGGAGATTCCCCCTTTGATGGCGGGTTTCCCGCGAAGGTTCGCGAGGGTGTAGGTCAGGTAGGCGTTGGCCATGAAACCGTGGGTGTCAACCGTGCCCCGCTGCCCGACCTGGCCGGCGATTTCGAATTCACCCGCGAGGGACTTGGTGAACGACGGCATGGCGCGGACGCCCAGGGTGGCGACCTCCAGTTGCGCATTACGGACCACGCCGCGGGCGGTGTCGAGTTCCTGCCAGGCGAAGGACGGCGCCACGAGAACGCCATCGGCATCCTTGGCGGCGTTCTGTTCCCATTCGCCTTCGCGCTTGAAGACCAGATAGGCGTCGACGGGGACTTCCGGCAGGCTCCGGTTCCGGGCGTAGAGGCCGCCGCCGCTTTCGGTGACGCCCTCCCTTGATTTGGGGTAGCCGGACAGGTCGCGATCGGCGGGATTGATGGCCAACTCGTCCTCCGGCTCATTGTAGATGCCGAAGGCATCCAGCTCGGTTCCGGGGATGCCTGTCCATGTCGCCTTCACGGCGTTGAAATACATGGTTCGCGTGCCGTCGCCCGGCGTTCCGTCGTAGATGACATTCCTGGCGCCGTAGCTCAATTCCTGCCGGCCCACGCGAAGATCGAGGTGGCCGTCGAGGAGTTTGCGGATTTCCAGGTACAAGTTGTCGAAAACCCACTCATCCGGCCATTCAGAGGTGGAACGCTGGGGACGGGTGGAGACATCGGGGTAGTTCCACGAACGGCACTCGTTGGCCAGACGGACCCGCGCCGTGACATCGGGGGAAAGGTCTTCCTCCATCCACAGGCGGGTCCGGAACCGGAAGTAGTTGTTCTCGCCCTGTTTGGCATAAGGGTTGGCGCCGGCCTTCACGGGGATGTGGTCGAAGTACTCCTGCCGCATGCGCTCGTCCGCTCCGAAGCGGAAGTGCTGGGCGGGTTCCGCCCGGCCCCAGCCGGGCAGGAGACACACCACAAGCGCCGCCATCATCGCCGTTCCGGGGGATACGCGGTTCCATTTCTTCATGGTGTCTATTCCTGTCGGGGGGTTCGGATGGGAGGATTCAACACCGGGCAACGTGGGAAAGCAATGTCAAAGAAACCGGTGAACCTTCCAGCCTCGTGCGGCGTTTACTCCGGGTAGCAACAATCGGGCGGAAAGGCTGTCCCGGGAAAGGAATCCAACAATGCGAGCGGCGATTGCGATGGCGGGGTTGGTTGTGGGTACCCACCTGTGGGCCCAGGCGGCGGTGACGGAGGGCGGGGAACAGACGAACCGGCCACCGGCGGATGTGGTGGTCACGGGGACCCGTCTGCAGAAGGACATCCAGTCGGTTCCCGTGATGGTGCACCGGATGGAGACGCAGGGAAAGGTGGAGACGGAGGGAGTGCGGACGCTGCCAAACCTGCTGCAGGGGATTCCCTCGGCGATGGTCCAGAAGACGGCCTACGGGCAGGGGTCCCCCTATCTCCGCGGGGTGACGGGTTTCCGGAACCTGATGCTCATCGAAGGGATCCGGCTGAACAACTCCGTTTTCCGCGATGGGCCGAACCAATACTGGAATACGGTGGACCCGCTGTCGCTCGACCACCAGGAAGTGGCGATGGGGTCGGCCTCGGTACTGTACGGCAGCGATGCCGTGGGGGGCACGTTGAACGCAATGACCGTGACGCCGCCCGAATATGACGGGGCGCCCGGCTGGCAACGGCGCCTGTACTACCGGGGCAGCACGGCGGAGGAATCGCACATCGGACGCGTCCAGGTTGGCGGCCGGCCGACGGAGGCGTTCGGCTTCGTCGGCGGGGTGTCGCTCAAGGATTTCGGGGATTTGCACGGAGGGCGCAAGGTCGGGCGGCAGCCGCATACCGGGTACACCGAGCAGGATTTCGATCTGCGGTTCGATTGGTATGCGGACCCGGATTCCGTGATAACCTTCGGGCAGCAATCGGTGGAGCAGGATGACGCCTGGCGCACGCATAAGACGATCTACGGGCTCGACTGGGAAGGATTGAAGAAGGGTGACGACAAGGTCCACAGCTACGATCAGCGGCGGGAACTCACCTGGATCAAGGGGCGGCAAGGGAATCTGAACGGCGGGGTGGATGCGGTGGAATGGACCCTGTCGCGACATGGCTAGGGCGAGGATCTGTATCGTGTCCAGAAGGACGATGCAAGCAACCGCCAGGGGTTTGACGTGACGACGTGGGGCGGCACCCTGCAACTGGAGTCCGATTCGCCGGCGGGCCGCTGGGTGTACGGCGCGGAATACTACCGCGACGGGGTGGATTCCTATTCCCGGAAATATGGTGCGGACGGGGCGCTGACGAAGCGGGAAATCCAGGGGCCGGTGGCCGACGATGCCTCGTACGATTCCGTGGGGGTGTATGCGGAAGATACGTTGACGGTGGCTGGGGGCAGGCTCGACGTGGTTCCGGGCCTGCGGTATTCCTATTCCAAGGTGGAGGCCGATCGCGTCAAGGACCCGGTCGCGGGTGCGGCGATGTCTATTGAGGAAGACTGGGAGGCGGTGGCAGGATCGCTCCGCCTGCTCTGCGCCCTGACGGAAGATCGCCGGCATGTCCTGTTTGGCGGTGTGGCGCAGGGGTTCCGTGCACCGAACCTCTCCGACCTGACGCGTCTGGACATGGCTCGCAGCAATGAAATCGAGACTCCTTCGCCCGATCTGGATCCGGAACATTACGTGGAGTATGAGACCGGCGTCAAATCGCGCCTGGACCGGCTCCAGACCCAGATCTGCTACTACTACACGCGGATCGATGGAATGATCATCCGGACGCCGACGGGCCGGATTGTGGATGGGTTTGATGAAGTTGCCAAGAAGAACTCTGGCGATGGCTACATTCACGGGTTTGAGTTGACGGCGCGGTATACCTTCACGGAGAGCTGGTCTGCGTGGGTTGCCGGGACGTTGATGGATGGCGAGGTGGATACCTATCCGAATTCCGAGGCGGAACGTGAACGGGACTCCATCACCCGTTTGATGCCGCCGACGGCGCAGGCAGGGTTGCGTTGGCAGGGGGAGGGGGGTAGGTACTGGTGCGAGGTGGAGGGGAATGCGGCGGCCAAGGCGGATACACTTTCGGCGGAGGACCGGCGTGACACGCAACGGATCCCGCCGGGCGGGACCCCTTCGTATGCGGTTTGTCACATGCGTGCGGGGATCCGGCTGCCAGAGGGGTTCAATTTGACGGCGGCGGTGGAGAATGTCTTTGACGAGGACTATCGTATTCACGGTTCTGGAGTGAACGAGCCCGGTCGGAATCTGATCCTGACGGCCGTGTGTGATTTCTAGGTTGGAACAGTCCATCGAGCGGTTCGACCGGTTTCAAGAAAGGCTTCAAATTTCCCTGAAATAAAGTTGACTGGCCAGAACAAATATGATCGTATTAGTCATGTTTTGAGGAGCCTATGCAACTATCGACCAAGACACGATATGCGGTTCGACTGCTGGTGCGGATGGCCAGGGAACCGTTGGGGCACGTCTGGAGGAAACAGGATCTTGGCAGGCTGGAAGCCATACCGGTGGACTACGTGGCGCAAATCCTGTTGATGCTCAAGCGGGCGGGGTTGGTGGGAAGTCAGCGGGGCATGATGGGCGGCTTTGTCCTGGCGGGGGACCCGCGGCAGGTGACGGTGGCCGATGTGGTGGAGGCAACAGACGGGCCCACGGTGCTGGTGCCTTGTGCAAAGGATGCCAGGGCCTGCGAACGGAGCGGGGAATGCGTGGTGCAGGAGGTCTGGACGGGGGCTGGAAGAGTGCTGGAGACCTATTTCCGGGGCATTACCATTGGACAGCTTGCCATGGAAGCGGCACGCAGGAAGAAGGCCTCCGGGCTTTCGTTTGATATTTGACGGAGGAAAGCGTATCAGGAACAGCAAGAAGAAGGCAGGCAGAGCAAGGAGAAACCATGAGCATTGAAAGCAAGAGGATAGAAACGTTGGCCCTGCACGCGGGGCAGGAGCCGGATTCCACGACATTGGCGAGGGCCGTTCCGGTCTACCGGACGAGTTCCTACGTGTTCCGCAGCACGGAACACGCGGCGAACCTTTTCGGGTTGAAGGAACTGGGCAACATTTACACGCGCCTGATGAATCCCACGCAGGATGTCCTGGAGAAGCGTGTGGCGGCGCTGGAAGGCGGGGTGGCGGCCCTGGCGTTGTCGTCGGGCACGAGCGCGATTTTCTACTCCATCATCAACCTCTGCCAGGCGGGCGATGAATTCGTTTCGGCCAACAACCTGTACGGCGGAACCTACACGCAGTTCCACGACATCCTTCCGCAACTGGGGATCCAGTGCCGGTTCGCCGATCCCGCTCCGGCGGCGTTGGCCAAGGCGATTACGCCGAAGACCAAGCTGGTGTATGTGGAGACGATCGGCAATCCCGCGCTGGATGTGGCGGATATTCCCGCCATCGCCAAGGTCGCGCACGCGCACGGTCTGCCACTGATTGTGGACAGCACCTTCAGCACGCCGTACCTGCAGCGCCCGATCGAGCAGGGCGCGGATATCGTGGTGCACTCGCTGACCAAGTGGCTGGGCGGGCATGGAGCGGGGATCGGCGGGATCGTGGTGGATTCGGGCCGGTTTGACTGGAAGAGCGGCAAGTTCCCGCTGCTGTCGGACCCCGACCCCAGTTATCGCAACATCCGGTATGCCCATGATCTCGGCCCGCTGGCGCCGCTGGCCTTTATTCTCCGCATGAGGCTGGTGCCCTTGCGCAACCTTGGGGCGTGCATCTCGCCCGACAATGCGTGGCAGTTCCTGCAGGGAATCGAGACATTGGCCCTGCGGATGGAGCGGCATTGCTCCAATGCGCTGGCGGTCGCGCGGCATCTAAAGAAGCATCCCGCGGTGAGCTGGGTGCGGTATCCGGGGCTGGAGAGCGATCCCGCGAACGCGACGGCAAAGAAGGTACTGAGCGGCGGATTCGGCGGGATGGTGGTGTTCGGGATCAAGGGCGGGGCGGCGGCGGGCGCGAAGTTCATCGAAGGGCTCAAGCTCTTCTCGCACCTTGCCAATGTGGGTGATGCCAAGAGTCTGGCGATTCACCCGGCGACGACCACCCACTCGCAACTGACGGAGCAGCAGCAACGCGAAGGCGGGATCACGCCCGACCTGGTGCGGCTGTCCATCGGCATCGAGCACATCGACGATATCCTGGCCGATCTTGACGGGGCTTTGTAAGCCGCCGGCTGAGGGGCATTTTGACAGATCGATGGGCGCCGGAGCTTTGGCCCGGCGCCTTTCTCTATCTGCAGGTTCCGCGGGGATGCGTTGTCCGGGGCCTTGCTCGGTCATGGTTTCCCCATGTCTGAAATATAGATGGACAGAACATTAACCAGTAAGCTATATAACCCGCAAGGCTTGCGTAGTCGGCTGCCTTCAGGCCGGGTGGCTTGTCGGCCGACGGCAACAGCCTGGAAACAAGGAGTGGAAGATGCTGAGGTTGTGTTTGGCGGGTTTGTTGGTGATGGCGGTGGCAACGGCGCACGGGTCGGAACAGGGAAAGGAGCCGGAGGCCGGCAAGGGGGCAAAGGGTGTGGCGGTTGCTCCGGCGGGCAAGGAGATGACGCTGACGGGGACAGTCGAGAAGATGGAGCGCAAGAAGAAGGATGGAACGGTGTTCATGACCTGGTTCCAGCTTTCGGGAGACGATGGCGTGGTCACCCGCCTGCCGAAGGAGAAGGCGGCGGAATATGTGGGGATGAAGGTCAGGATTGTGGGGATTGGCGAAGAGACGCGGAAGAAAGACAAGACGGCGCGGCGGATCGAAGCCATCCAGAGCATTGAGAAGGTGGGGGAAGCAGCACCGGCGAAATAGCGTTCCTCCGGGTTTGATTTCA
>CAYWKN010000086.1:0-9357 GCA_964458765.1 uncultured Verrucomicrobiota bacterium | reverse complement strand
GGCCAATCAACGTACAAGGCCTATCCAATTATCCTCGGCCTGCATCAGAAAGAACCCTCGCTGTCTGATCAGATCTCGACGAACGTCGGGTATAAATTCCAGACAGCCCATCAACACGGGGGCAATCTGCTCGTTACACCGCCTACTTCGGGCAATGACGGCTACATTGTCTGCGGCAAGGAACTCGCCATTACAAACTTCCTCATGCTCCAGGCCGTCCAGACGACTGACAGCGGTGCCCTTGTGAAGCTCGACACCGACTGGCTCAAGGTCCCGCACGTTGATAACCTTGTAGCCTTTCTGCCTGTTGGCAGTGGGTACAAGGTTCTCATCGCGGACCTCGCTTTGGCCACCAATATCCTGCTGACGACGACAAACGAAGTTGATGCCGGAACAAGTGTCTCTGCCTCGTCCATGCGGTCCGCCTATACCAATGCCGCCAACGCAGCGAACATTGCCGCCATGAAGAGCAAGTTGGCGGAAGTCGAATCAACACTCGCTGCTTCCCTTGGTCTTTCGAGCGGTGCCTTTATTCATGTGCCGGTTGCATTCAGACCTACAGATTCGATGTCCTCACAAGTACGGCCCTACCTTCCCAATCTGGTCAACATGCAGTATGTTGGCAACGGGTCCTCTGCAAGGGTCTTCATCCCTATGGCCTACTATCAGCCCTTCGAAGATGCCCTTGTTGCTGCGCTCACGACTGCCGGGATCAACCTTTCGGACATTGTTGTCATCGACACCTACGCCGACTTTGCCAACGGTGTGGGCGGCGATGTCCATTGCATTAGCAACCCGCTCATGGAGGCCCCGTCGGGCCCGTGAAGAAAGAGAGCAGAATATGAAGACTACATTCCATACGCTCATCGTTCTTGCTTGCCTGTTAATTGCTGTCTTGGCAAGTGCAGACGAGGCATCCCCCTTGAAATCCCTCGCCGATGCCGAGGGAGCGGCGTACGTCGCCGCCCGCGACACACTGCGTACGCAACCGGTGGTTGAAGCACAGGAGCAGATGCAGCCCAAACTCGTCCTGCTACAGAACCTGCTTCGGGCGCGTCAGCGGGCGCAAGAGCGCTTTGCCGGCTTTCAGGCCATCATTGAGCAGGCACGAAGTGGGTTGCCTTCTATGACAAACAGTCAGACCGGAGTGCGCCGTTATCTTAGCCTTGGTACACGGCTGGCCCAGGAAGCCGGTTGCGACAATGATGCGCTGTCCCTCGCGATGGCGGAACTGTTGTGGAAAACAGCCGTCAATGACGGCGAGAAGCGTTGCGCGGTGCATGTTCTGTCTTTGTCTGATACACCGGTCCAAGGCGTCTATCAGGTCCTTCGTGAAGAACTTAGAGAGAGCAGCACACCCGCCCTCGCAGAGGACATCCTTGCCCTACTCGCAAAATATGTCTCCGTGCATGCTGTTGGTACTGTGGATGTGCAACTTAAAGACATCGAGTCCGCATGCCGGCGTTTCCCATCGGCATCTTCGCTCCATGCTCTTTCTCTGAAACTGCTGAAGGATATCAACACCGAGGCCAGTGCCGCCGTTGCGGCAGAAATAGCTGCCATCGCGGCACAGAATCGTTCAGATGTATCCGCACCAACAACCAAACAGGATGGTCCCGTGGAAGTTGACGTCAAATGACCCCCTGCGCTTCGCGAAACTGGGCATCGCTTCCAACGAGATGCCCGACGACCTGAAAGTGAGCATTTCCGTGTTGAAAGCTGGCACGGAAGCGACGACCGAAAAATGCCATCGTGTATCCGGTGCGACAAGCAGGCCAACAAGGGTGCCGCCCTTGATGCAACGGCTTATGCGAGAGGCAGCGTGATCGGTAATTTTACCACAGGTGCCGATGAGCGAACGCGTGGCCGGAACCAACCTTCAGGTATTTCTCGAACTCCGCGGCGCGTTCCCGGGACTGGAAAGAAACACAGCAGACCAACTTCCACGGTCGATACTTGGCAGTATGGGCATTGGCGCCTTCGTTGTGGCTCTTGAACCGCGCACGCACGTCATCGGTCAGGCCAATGTAGGTTTGCCTTAGGTCCGCGAGGCTCCTGCGCAGATAGACATGGTGTATGGTTTCGTCCTGGGATTAGCTTGCCATACGTAGCTCGCAGCGCGCTCCATCGAACAGGCCCTACTTCGCCCGGCGCTTCGCTTGGGCTACGTAGGGCATACTTCGCTCTCCGCTGCGCTGCGAGCGAAGTATCGTCCTGTAATTGGCTTGCCATACGTAGCTCGCAGCGCGCTCCATCGAACAGGCCCTACTTCGCCCGGCGCTTCGCTTGGGCTACGTAGGGCATACTTCGCTCTCCGCTGCGCTGCGAGCGAAGTATGGTCGGGGCGGCCGGATTTGAACCGGCGACTTTCAGCGCCCAAGGCTGACGCGCTACCAGGCTGCGCTACACCCCGTTGCAACTTCGCTCAACAAGACACCTCCGCCAGGGCATTCTTCCATACACTGGGGGAATACCGGGCGGACGCTAGCATGACTCACCGGGGGTTTCAAGCGTAACCGGATGGCCGGAACCATTGCCCGGCGGCATCACCGCGCCTCAGGCACGCTGGCGGCCAATGCCTGCCGCCCAGCAGGGGCGTTGTCAGCCGCCCTCCTGTCCGCCTGGCGCGACGCTTCGGAAGAGGACACGGAACTCCGAACCGGCCCCGGCAACACTCCTGACCTCAATGCAACCCTCACATTGACGCACAATGCCGTACACGGTGGAAAGACCGAGCCCTGTCCCCTTCCCTTTCTCCTTGGTTGTGAAGAACGGATCGAAGATGCGCTCCCTGACCTCCGGAACCATACCGCATCCCGTGTCCCGCATCGTCAGCACGCCATAGGTTCCCGGTTCAACACCCACACGGCTCCGGCACGCCGCCGCATCCAGCACTTCCTGGCTGGTGATGATCTCCAGGGTGCCTCCCTGCGGCATGGCGTCCCGGGCATTCACGCCGAGATTCAGGATAATCTGCTCCACACCGCCCGGATCGGCCTCCACCAGGCCAACCGACTCGCCCATCCTGATGTCCAGCGTGATATTTTCCCCCAGCGTTCGATTCAGCAGCAGTGCCATTCCGCTTACGACTTCATTCAGATCCAGCGCCTTGATCTGAAGCGCCTGCTTCCGGGCCACCGCCAGAAGCTGCCCCGTCAGCTTCGCGGCCCGTTCAGCCGCACTGATGACCTCCTTGACATCTTCCAGGGCGGGATGGCCTTCCGGTATCGAGCCCATTGCCAGGTTCGAAAACCCGAGGATCGAAGTCAGCAGGTTGTTGAAATCATGGGCCACACCGCCTGCCAGCAAACCCAGCGCTTCCATCTTCTGCGCCTGCCGCAACTGGGCTTCGCGCTCCACCAGCAATTCCTCCACATTCTTGCGCTCCGAAACGTCTCTCAACAGCAGGACACCGCCTCCATGACGTCGCAGCACACCGGTAATGATCTCCAAGGGAAAAGTCTTGCCGTCCTTCCGGCGCCCGGTGGCCCATCCGATATGGAACCCCTGCTTCTCCAGTTCATCGTATATCTCATGTTTGGATCCAGGCACCCGTCGCCGATCGAAATACAGCAGGTCCGTCTTGCGATGGATGACTTCCTCCACGGCGTACCCGAACATGCGGGTGACAGAGGCGTTGGACATCAGGACATTGCGCTTGGCATCCACCACGAGCAGCACGTCCGGGCTGATGCTGTCGACAACATCCTCGAGCTCCTCGTTTCTCAAGGCCTGTCGCCGCCAGCGGTAGTAGGACAGGAACAGGAGGACAATCAGCCAGATCACCAGGAAGTTCGTGATGAACATGACAAGCGGATTGTCGGCATGCGGCCGGAAGAAGCCGATGATCCTTTCGTGGAAGTTGACCGCCGCGCCGACCACCGTCACGGCAAATGCCACCACCAGCGACAGCAGCATGGTGAACCACTCACGGTTCCCCCACGCCATCAGATGCATGGGCGCCTTGCGGCGCTTCATTGTTTTCATGGCTCCCTCCAGCCGTCCTGCCGTGTTGCGAATCCGCTCCTCTGTCACCCCCGGACCTGTTCTTCAGACAAACCTTGCAGAAACAAACTTGACGCCTGAGCTTATACCTTTTTCGTATCAACAAAAGTCTTATTTTGCTTCTTGGCGGCCTTGGCGGCATTCCCGGCGCTAGTGTGCTGTCTTTCAAATAGGCAGACATTATTCACAACTGTTTGTCATTCCGAGCGTAGCGAGGAATCTCAGCCTCACCCAGTGGTCGAGATCCTTCGCTTCGCTCAGGATGACAGCAACGTTTTGCATACCTATTTGCGGGACACCACACTAGGAGGCACTAGGAGAAACTAAAATATACATTGTACAGATGCGGGTGCATAAGGTACATTGCTGATAAAGTCTGAAATAGGGGGGAGCAATAGCATGATTAATCTCAGTGAGTTGAACGCAAAGGACATCCAGAAGATTCTTAAGTTGCGGCAGAAGATCGAGGTGATCGAACAGGAAATGGCCAAGATCATCAAGAATGCCGAGAAGCACACAACGCCTCTGAGTGTTGCCGTACGCCATATGCGGATACCCCGCAACAGCCAGCCGAGCCTGCGGGAGATGATTGCCGGCGTCCTCACGAAGGCCGGGAAGCCCTTGAGTGTTGCCGAGATCTACGAGGCTTCCGTCGCTTCCGGCTACCACTGGAGATCCAGGGAACCGATGAACGCCCTGAATGTGAAGATGTACACGGATGAGACGTTCAAGAAGGTGGCTCCCGGCCGGTTTGTCGTGCGCAATCCGGCGCAGTAAGCCGCTCGGAACGTATCCTCCGATCGAAGCTTCGCGCAGCTATATCCGCTGGTCGCCTTGCGTACACCCGCAGGGCAGTTGACGGCGTTCTTTCGCCAAACGGGAGAATCCCCATGAGCGACACAGGAAATTCCGCAGAAGCCCACAAGGCAATGTTCCTCGATTTTGTGGCCTTGCTGTCGGCCACAACCATGCAGCAATTGGGCAAGATCATCAGTCCCGTGACCGGCAAGACAGAGGTCAATCTGGAGGCGGCGCAGGCCACCATTGACATGCTGGAAATGATCGAGGTCAAGACACGGGGCAACAGGGATCGTGACGAAGACCGTTTCCTTGCCAACACCCTGACGACCTTGCGGATGAATTTCGTGGAAACCAGGAATTCCCCGCCGCCCCAGGCGTCCGATGCCAAGCCTGCCTCCCCCTCCGATGCCCCGGACAGCCAGGACAGAGGGAAGGAGACGCGGTTCCACAAGAGCTACGGATAAGGCTCACTGCGCGCCGCAGAGCCCAGGGGCGCCGGCATATGAGACGGCCGGGGATGGTTTCACCCCCGGCGTCCGCATGGCCGGGCCGCAAGTTCGGTGCAAAGTCCGGCTTACACGACGTAGGTCGTACTGGCTGTTTTTCCGCCGTGCCCCGTCCAATCGGTATGGAAGAACTCGCCGGCGGGCTTATCCACACGCTCGTACATGTGTGCGCCGAAATAATCCCGTTGTGCCTGCAGCAGATTGGCCGGCAAACGCTCGCTGCGGTACGAGTCGTAGTAGTTCAAGGCCGAACTCATGGAGGGCACCGGAATGCCCAGGTCAATGGCCGTCTTGATAACCGTCCGCCACGGCTTCTGCGCCTTGGACACCACACGCTTGAAGTAGGCGTCCAGCAGGAGGTTGGCCAATTTCGGCTTCTTGTCGTACGCGGCCTTGATCGCATCGAGGAATTGCGCCCGAATGATGCAACCGCCTCTCCACATCAGCGCGATCTCCCCGAAATCGAGCTTCCACTTGTACTCCGCGGAGGCGGCCCGCAGCAACTGGAAGCCCTGGGCATAGGAGCATATCTTCGAAGCGAACAAGGCGTCGTGGATCTGCGCCACCAGTTTGGCCTTGTCCTTCTTGAATGTCTTCCGGGGCCCCTTCAGCTTCGAGGCCGCCACCCGCCGTTCCTCCTTGATGGCGGAAATGCACCGCGCAAACACCGCTTCCGCGATCTGCGGGATCGCCACGCCGAGATCCAATCCCGCCTGGGAGGTCCACTTGCCCGTTCCCTTCTGCCCCGCCGTGTCCAGGATCAAGTCCACCATCGGCTTGCCGGTCTCGGCGTCCTTGACACCCAGGATGTCCGCCGTGATCTGAATCAGATAGGAATCTAATACACCCTGGTTCCATTCCGCGAACACCTTCTGAATGTCCCCCGCCGACATGCCCAGCCCCGCCGACATCACCTGGTACGCCTCGCAGATGAGCTGCATATCGCCATACTCGATCCCGTTATGCACCATCTTCACAAAATGTCCGGCGCCATCGGGACCGATCCAGTCGCAACAGGGCGTGCCGTCGCTGACCTTCGCGGCAATGGCCTGGAAGATGGGCTTGACGTGGGGCCACGCCTTGGCGTTTCCACCGGGCATAATGGACGGTCCGTTGAGCGCTCCCTCTTCCCCTCCGGACACGCCGGTGCCAATGAAAAGAATGCCCTTCTTGTCCAAGGTCATCGTCCTCCGGACGGAGTCCGGATAATGGCTGTTCCCGCCGTCGATCAGTATGTCGCCCGCCTGCAAATGGGGCAGGATCTGGTCGATAAACTCATCCACGGGCTTGCCGGCCTTGACCATCAACATGATGATCCGCGGCGTCTTGAGGCTCGCCACCAAGTCCTCGATGGTGTGACAACCCGCGATCTTCTTCCCTTTGCCGCGGCCGTTGACAAAATCGTCAACCTTGCTGACCGTGCGGTTGTAGCAGGCTACCTTGAATCCGTGGTTCTCCATGTTCAGGATCAGGTTCTCCCCCATCACCGCCAGCCCGACCAGTCCGATATCCGCCTTGTTTGTCATGTTTCGACTCCTTTCCTTCTTCCTGTCGCAATTCCTTCGCGTTGCCACGGCCCACCCTCCCGCGGCTCCACCCCGTCCCTCCCTCAGACTCCGCTGAAGGCGCTGAAGCCTCCGTCCACAGGGATCACGGTTCCTGTCACAAATCCCGCCGCCTCCTGGCTGCACAGCCAGAGCAGGGCGCCTGTCAAGTCCTCCGCGCTGCCAAACCGGCCCAGGGGCGTATGGGTCAGGATGGTGTTGCCGCGCGGCGTCAGCGACCCGTCCTCGCGGGTCAGCAACGACCGGTTCTGGTCCGTCAGGAAAAAGCCCGGAGCGATGGCGTTCACCCGCACTCCCACCTTGGAAAAGTGCACGGCAAGCCACTGCGTGAAGTTGCTTACGGCGGCCTTGGCCCCGCTGTAGGCGGGAATCTTTGTCAAGGGTGTGAACGCATTCATGGAGGATATGTTCACCACGCATCCCCGGCCGGCCTTCGCCATGGCCCGGGTGAAGACCTGGGTCGGCAGGAGGGTCCCGAGAAAGTTCAGGTTGAACACGAACTCTATGCCTTTGGGGTCCAGATCATAAAAGGTCGTAACTCCCTCCACGGCGCCTTTCAGATCCTCCGGAAGGAGGTACTCGCGGGTCGTTGTGCCTTTCGGGTGGTTCCCGCCGGCTCCGTTGACGAGCAATGTCACCGGGCCGAATGTCTTTTCCACTTCCGCGTTGCATTGTTCCAAACTGGCCTTGTCGAGCACGTTGCAGGCAAATCCAGCCGCTTTTCCGCCCCCGGCCTGAATCTGCCCGGCGATCTTCTCGGCGCCGTCCAGCCGCAAGTCGGTCACGGCCACCCGGGCCCCGCATTCCGCCAGGGCTTTCGCCATGCCACCGCACAATATACCGCCGCCGCCCGTGACAACGGCCACTTCTTTCCTCAGATCCACCTTCATGGGCACCGTCATGACTCTCTTGCCTCGCATTTCTGGTTGCGAGCGGACACCGCGAGCAACCATATCCAAGAAGGCGTCAGACCCGCAAGCCGATTCCCGTGCTCAAACGACGGAGAGGAACACTACGCCTCATGCCGGCCAGCGCATCCCCGATCCTGCGGCTCACCCGCGACATTGGAACGGCCGCAAGATCCTTCACGCGACACCACTGCCTCTCGCCCCGCGGAAGGCGGGTCAGCCGCCCGGATATCCAATCGCACCGGAACGCCTGCACGGTGATGGAAAAATGCGAATAGGAATGCCGGAAAGCCACTAAAGGGCGGGAAATCGCGCGCACACCGGCTTGCTTCAAGACCCGGCCAATCGCCGCCTGTGAGGTTTCCCGGGAGCGGCGACGGACCTTCGGGAACTCCCACAACCCTTCCAGCATGCGGCCACCGGTTTGTTTGACAATCAACACGCGCCCGTGCTTGTGAACCGCAACCGCAACCACGGGGTGATGCGGGATGGACCTTGGCCTGGTCTTCGCCGGCAGTTCGCTGGTGCGCCCGGTCCGCCGGGCAAAGCACGCTTCGGCCAGCACACAGGCATCGCATCGTGGACGGCGGGGCAGGCATACCAGCGCACCCGTTTCCATCAGCCCCTGGTTGAAGGCCGACGGATCCACATGCCGGATCATCGGCATCAACCGTTTCCGGATGGTGGTCACTGTCACGGGATCCCGCACCGGGGTCGGGATTCCCCAAAGCCTGGTCAGTACACGCAGGACATTGCCATCGATGGCAGGGACCGCCTCGCCGAATGCTATACTGGCGATGGCCGCGGCCGTATAGGGGCCAATCCCGGGCAAGCGCAACAACTCCGCCGAGGTGGAGGGAACGGCCCCGTCATTCCGCTCCACCATGTGCTGCGCCGCCTTGTGAAGGTTCCGCGCACGGGAATAATACCCCAGGCCTTCCCAGAGCAGCAGGACCGACTCCAGCGGCGCCGCCGCCAAAGAGGCAACATCGGGAAACGCCGCCATGAACCGGTCGAAGTAGGGCATGGCCGTTGCCACCCTGGTCTGCTGGAGCATGATCTCGCTGACCCACACCTTGTAGGGAGTCGGGGCGCTGCGCCATGGCATCGGGCGATGCCCGCGCTTGAACCACGCCACCAGTTGAAAGGGCCATTGCGGAACCGTCATTGCCTCACCCTGGCATCGGCGCACGCGCCTCCTCATCCTCGCACAACCGCTCCATCGGAATTCCATTTATACGCCGGGTCCCCGCCGAACTCCATCCGGAAAAGCCGGAGGCCGGAATAGTTCCCCTGTGGGAATAGTTTCCCTTGCTCCCCCGCGCAAGTTCTGGTTAATTCCTACCTGAGCGGCGGGCGATTGTGCCTGCCGCCCGGAACTCTGGCGGCATGAAGAACATCCAAGCGCTATTGAAGGTCTTTCAGGCTGACCGCAGCGATGTTCTCGGCCTTGATTTCGGGGCCTCCGGCACCAAGGCCGTCCGGCTCAGGAAAGCCGAGGATTCGGTATCCCTGGTCGCCGCCGACATCCTCCCGCCTTGGTCGCCGTCAGCCCCCACGCCCCAGTTTCAC
>CAYWKN010000085.1:0-9363 GCA_964458765.1 uncultured Verrucomicrobiota bacterium | reverse complement strand
ACAAGCAACAGCGCACCCGCTCTCCAAAACCAACGCTCCCGCTCCAGCCTGAGCAACCTGCGCTCCATCGTCCCGATACGATCCTGATCCGTATTCATGGTTCTGTCCTCGCTTGTGGCTCCTCCGCCATCCTGGTTGCCATCGAAAGCCTCTCCCCGAACCTGGCTCCATCCAGCCGCGCCGCCATTCCGGCCATCTTCGCCACGATGCGCCGGGCTCCCTTCCCGTCACCCCCCGCATGCAGGCTGCGCGCCGCACGCTCATAGCAGCCGAACGCCGCTTCATGGCGACCGCTATCGCGGAGCGCATCGCCGGCCGACTCCAAGGCGGCCGCCATCTCACGGTACAACCCTGCCGTCCGCAGGTACTCCGCCTGCCGTTGCAACGCCCCGGCGACATCCCCCTGCAAGGCGCCGCCCGCCATCAGCCGCGCCGCGATGGCTTCCCGTCTTGCGCACAGCGACGGCGGCATACCCTCGTCGCCGCCCGCACACGCCGTCGCGTAGCTCCGCTTTGCAGCGCTCCAATTCCCTTCCCCGGCGGCAATCTCCGCCATGACCAGCGATGCCTGACACCGCGCCGTCCTGTCATGCGACAGGGCGACCGCACGCCCGGCCATGACTTGCGCCGCGGCACAGTCACCCGTCCGCATGGCCGCTTCGGCTCCGGCCGCCAGAACCAGGTCCAGCCCGGGACTTTCAGGCTCCAGCAGGACACACGCCTCCTGGAAAAGCCGCAACGCCTCCGCCGTCTCCCCTGCCGCCATCCGGCACAGACCCAGGTTGTAGGCGTTCCGGGCGGCTTCTCCCGGCGCATCCGCCAGCCGGCTGCGCTCCAACGCCTGAGAATACAACGCCGCCGCCTTGGAAGACAACCCCGCGGCGTAGGCCGCGTGTGCCGCCTGGGATAACCGGATGATCTCGGGATCCGCAGCCTGCCTGCCAGCCGTGGCGCAGCCCGACTGCCACAGAAGGGCAGCCGCACAGAGCAAGGAACCAATCCGGCGCTTCACGGTGCACCTCTTTCCGCCGGCGCGGGTCGCGCCACCGGCGGCAACATGACCGACTCCCCACTGTCCTCCATGTAACGCCGCACGATCCAGTGCTTCTGCAATCCTTCCACCAACAACCGGACCTCACGAAGCGCCGATTCCGCCTCGAGCAGAACACCCTCGACGTTGGCCGCCTGTCCCGTAAGGCTCCCGCTGACATGGCGGACATCCCGGACCACATCCCCGGCGCCGGCGGCAATCTCCGGGAACCGCGCCGCTGTCATGCTCAGGCTGGCCGACATCGCTTCCAAATTGGTCATCACCGTCTCCAGACGCTGCGCCACCGCCGGCAGCTGGGCGGAGGTGCGCCGCACGTCAGTGACCACCCCTTCGATCGTGGCAGCGAGCGCGGGATCGCCGATGAACTTGCCGGCGGCGCCCTCCTTGCGTTCCAACTGCCCCGTGATGCCGTTGACGTGGGAAAGGATGGCCCGGAACTCATCCAGCATCGGCACGGCCGCCGCCCGGAATTCATCCACCATCTTGCGTGCGGCCTGGATCAATTCCACATCCTGCACGCACTGGATGAAATCACGCGACCGCAGCACCGGGCGGGAGGGTGTGCCAAGGGTGATTTCAACGTAGGCATCCCCGGCCACCTCGAATTTCTTCTTCACCTTGGCCACGGAATCGTCCCGGATGAACTGCCCGAAGCGCCCCTTGATCACAAACACTGTCTCCATGCCGCCATCTTCAGAGGGAACAATTTCGCCTGCCCGCCCGGCCAAGGCGCCCAAGATGCGGACTTCCGCGCCCTCCTGCAGCCCGAAGGTACCGTCCTTCGTGTCGAACCGGGTCCGCAATTCCAGGTTCTTTTGGAACCAACCTTGCGCGTGCCCCGCCAGGTAGATTCCGACAACCAGCAGAAACAGACCGAGCAGGACAAAACTGCCTGCGACTTCATTCGCATACCGGAACTTGTACGCTCGATTCATGACCGTCCTCCGCCCTCATGCGGGGCCAAATGTCTCTCCGTTCATCCGGTAGCGGGCTGGACTTGCCAGCTCACGGCATGCCCACACCCGATCCTCGTCCGTTATCCACAAAACGGCCGCCTCCCGTTCCCGCACCTCGCACACAGCCTCCAACAGTTGCTCCGCACCCCCTTTGGGGGCCCCCAGCAACGGTCGTTCCAGAATGACAAGGGCTGGCGTTCCCATAAACGCCCGCACCCACTCCAGCTTCCGCAGCGTCATCGGGTGCACGCGTGTCGGTCTTCCTGCCGGAATCCCATCCAAACCGAATCGCCTTGCCAGAACCTCGGCCTCACTGGCGATATCCGCCAGTGTGCGCCCCGTGTGATGACTCTCCGACAGGCAGATATTCTCCACGATGTCCAGGTTCGCCACCCAGCCATAATGTTGAAACACCCGCCGTATGCACCCCCGCTGTTCCGCCTGCCGCCGCGCGCCCATTTCCACCCAGTCCTCGCCCCGGAAACAGACCCGGCCCGCATCCGGCGCCAGCAACCCCGACGCCAAATCCGCCAGCGGCGTGTGTTCCGCTCCCTCCTCGACATGCACCAGCGCCAGCCCACCCTTCTCCAAACGAAACGAAACGCCGGAAACACCCGTCACGTGCATCCCGGCCGATGCCACCGAAACTCCGGCAAACGCAAGGACTTCCCCCGCATGCCCGTTGGATCCCTCCTCATACATAGGTCAATACCGATACAATAACCGAAAGGATCAACAATGACAGTGTTGATCGCACAACCGTCCTCGTCACAGCCTGCGGGATATCCGTGGCAACACCCTCAATCGAAAGTCCCTCGACACATGCGATGATGCTTGTCATCAGTCCCGGCAGGATCGTCTTCGCTCCCAGGTTCACAAAATCGCCCGGCACGAATCCGCGGAGCACACTGCGGGCAAAGATGGCCGGATCCTCCGGTCCCGTCCCCAGCAAGGCGCCGCACATGTACCCGGTGGCAAACGAAACCAGCGCGAATACCACCGTCAGGCACAACACGCAGACCGCCATGCCTAACGCCCTGGGCATTACCAGATAAACCATTGGGTCCACCCCCTGGGCATCGAGAACGCTGACTTCATGCCGGACCCTCATTCCGGCCAGTTCCGCCGCCGTGGCCGTCGCGCTGCGCCCGATGACAATGAAATTCACCAGCAACGGGCCCACCTCCCGGACCACAACCGTCACCAGCAGCGGTCCCAGCAGTTCCAATTGGCCTAACCGCCCCATCCACACCTGCGCCTGCACCACAATCGAGATCCCGGCCAGAAAAGCCACAAATATCACAAATCCCAGCGCATCGACTCCCGTGAATACAATCTGGCGCGCCAGAACCGCTCGCGTCGTGCGGCGCCAGGAATCCGGAGCCGCCCCAAGCCTCCCTACGGCCCACAACACGGCCATCAGATAGCGGAGGCGACGAAGCTTCTCGATCGTTCCGCGCCCGATTGTGCCAACGAATTGCATGGCATGAAGGTAACGATCGTCCCCCTGTGCTTCAAGCCAATTATCTGCCGGTTCCACCACGCATGATGGGCGCAAACCCACAGGAATCACACGGGATCCGGCAATCAATTCACTGGCCGCGCCATGTTGAACTGCTATAGTTCCCGCCATGACCTCACCTGTCAAACAGGCGCGCGTAACCAGGGAAGATCAGCCTCTGCAGGACTTTCTGGCCGAATGGCTTTCCCTCTCGCGCAACCGGGCAAAAGCCCTCCTGGACCGCCGGGTTGTCTTTGTCAACGGCGTCAGGACCTGGATGGCACGGCACACTCTCCGGAAAGGCGATTCCGTGGAACTGGCAGCCCTGCCGGCAGAACGCTCGGAAGTCACTCCAGCCGCGGTCTTGTTCGAAGGCAGGGACTACCTGGTTGTCAACAAGCCTGCCGGATGCCTCTCCAATGGCCCGGCCAGTGCGGAAGACCGCCTGCGGCACAGCCGGCAGGAGCCGCAACTCCGGGCGGCACACCGTCTGGATCGAGATACAACCGGATGCCTGCTGATGGCCCGGAGCCGGACGGCGTTTGACGCCATCATCCCCGTTTTCCAGGCTCACAAGGTTGTCAAGATGTACCATGCCCTTGTGGCCGGAGTCCTCCCCGGGGAAGAGTTCTCCATTGACACACCGATTGACGGCACATCGGCGCACACCCTCGTCCGCGTCCTCGACCGCTCACCACATGCCTCTCATGTGGCGGTCCGCATTCCGACAGGACGAACGCACCAGATCCGGAAACACCTTGCCGGCATCGGGCACCCCGTACTGGGCGACAAACAATACGGGGCCGCGGAACGACTGAAACCGGAATTGCGTCACGTGGAACGCCAGATGCTCCATGCCGCCAGCCTGCGATCCGTCTCTCCCCTGGACGGGGCCCCGATCATCGCCGAGGCTCCCATTCCCGCGGATTTCCGGCGCTGGATGAAACGCCTCGGGTTGACGTAAGGCTACGTCTTGTGCCGGTACGTTATGCGGCCCTTCGTCAGATCGTACGGCGAGATCTCCACCGTCACCTTGTCGCTCGCCGTAATGCGGATGAAATGCTTCCGCATTTTCCCCGAGATGTGCGCCAATAGTTCGTGCCCGTTTTCCAACCGCACACGATACATTGTGGCCGGAAGCACCTTGACCACCGTCCCGTCCACCCGAATCACATCATCTTTGGCTTCTTCCGGCATACTTTCTCCTTGCGCCTCGTGGACCCGGACGGGAATTTCCCGGAAATCCGGGCACGCCACCGGGCACTGGGCTCAACAACAGTTGTAACGAGTACCACAACGTCAGACGAAATGTCAATCCCGCCCGCTCCGGTTCCGCTTTCGCTCCCCGCAACAGCCATCACCGCCGACACCCGTCCAAAACCCGACAACAGGCTTGCATTGACTCCCGCTCTCCCTATAATGCCCGCGGTTTTTTTCTGACCCAGGAGAGTACCATGCGCTATGTTGTCTGTATCAAGCAGGTTCCGGAAACCACGGATGTAAAGATCAACCCGGAAACCCACACCCTCATGCGCGAGGGTGTTGCCGCCATCATCAACCCGTTCGACATGTATGCCATCGAGGAAGCCTTGCGCCTGAAGGCCCGTACCGGCGGCACCGTGACGGCCATCAGCATGGGCCCCCCGCAGGCCGACAGCGCCTCGCGCGAAGCCATCGCCATGGGCGCCGATGAAGGCATCCTGGTTTCCGACCGCGCCTTCGCCGGCAGCGACACATGGGCCACCAGCTATACACTCGCCATGGCCATCCGCAAGCTGGAGGACTGCAAGGTCATCCTGTGCGGCAAGCAGGCCTCGGACGGCGACACCGCACAGGTGGGCCCCGGTATCGCCGCCCACCTCGACCTCCCCCAGATCACCTACGTCCGCAAGATCGAGGAAATCAACGACAAGGCCATCGTCGCCGAACGCCTCCTGGAGGACGGCACCGAGGTCATCGAAGCCCCCCTCCCCTGCCTGCTCACCGTCGTCAAGGAAATCAATGAGCCGCGCCTGCCTTCCCTGAAAGGCAAGATGGCGTCCAAGAAGGCGGTCATCCCCACCTGGAAAGCAGCCGATCTCCAGTGCGACCCCAAGTGCCTCGGTCTCGAAGGTTCCCCGACCAAGGTCGTCAAGGTGTTCACACCGCCGCCCCGGGGTGGCGGCGAAGTGCTGAAGGGGGAACCGGAGGAGATTATCCCCCCTCTCGTGGCAAAACTGAAAGACGCGGTCTTGAGCGCCTCCAACTAAGGAATCTGTATCATGAGCGATCCCATCCGAATCATTGTCGAGAAGTGCGTGCGTTGCGGCCTGTGCGTCAAAGCCTGCCCGTTCGGCGCCATCACCCAGAAGGCACGCAAGGAACTTCCGATCATTGACCTGCAGAAGTGCACGTTGTGCGGGGCCTGCCTCGAGGCCTGCAAGTTCGACGCCATCTGGATGCAGCCGAAGGCCGCCCCCACCCAGGACCTGTCCGCCTACAAGGACGTCTGGGTGTTCGCGGAACAGCACGATGGCAACATCCAATCCATCGCCTACGAATTGCTGGGCGAAGGCCGGAAACTGGCCGACTCGCTCAAGATGCGGCTGTGCGCCGTCCTCCTCGGCAGCAACATCTCCGCCAAGGCATCCGAACTCATCGCCCGCGGCGCCGACAAGGTATACGTCCTCGACCGCCCCGAGCTGGCCCACTACCAGGATGAGGCCTATGCCGCCGTTCTCATTGACCTGGTCAACCGCCACAAGCCGAACATCTTCCTGTGCGGAGCCTCGACCATAGGCCGCAGCCTCGTATCCCGCGTCGCCGTCAAGGTCAAGGCCGGTCTCACGGCCGATTGCACGGGCCTGGCCATTGATCCCGCCACCGGCAACCTGCTCCAGACACGTCCGGCCTTCGGCGGGAACATCATGGCCACGATCATCACTCCCAATTCCCGGCCGCAGATGGCAACCGTCCGCCACAAGGTGATGAAGGAGGCGGAGGTGAACCCCGCCCGCACAGGACAGGTGATTACCGAGACCATCGCGGACGTTCTCCTCCGGAACCGCGCGCGGCGCCTCCGCTTCGAGGCGGAGCGGGAGAGCACCATGAACATCGCCGAGGCGAACATCATCGTCGCCGGCGGCCGCGGCCTGCAGGCGCCCGAGAATTTCACGATGCTGCGCGAACTGGCCGAAGTGCTCGGCGCCGGCCTCGGCGCCTCGCGCGCCGTGGTGGATTCGAACTGGATTCCCTATTCCCACCAGGTGGGCCAGACGGGCAAGACCGTCTGCCCCAAGATCTACATCGCCGCCGGTATCAGCGGCCAGATCCAGCACCTGGCGGGCATGCAGTCCTCGGATATCATCGTGGCCATCAACAAGGATGCCGATGCCCCCATTTTCAAGGTGGCCACCTATGGCATCGTGGGCGACCTGTTCGCCATTATTCCCAGGTTGACCGCCGAGTTCCGGAAGGTTCTCGGAAAGTGATGCGGTTCGCTCTTGTCAGAGCGCAGATGTACAGGTAGATTCTTTTCCGATGTGGAGGTCTTGGTTATGAAAGCAAAAAGATACGTGGTTTCCTTCCTGCTCGGTATTGCCGTGACGTCCTTCCAGGCCCTGGCCGGAACCGCCACGCCTTCATCCATCCTGGTGATCCCGGCGCGCGCCCGCATGGTCCAGTTCGCGTTCCAGGTCGCCGCCGTCAAGGATGTCGGCATTGTATCCTACGGCAACGGCGTGGATACGGCGGAAATCCTCGTGCATGTCTGGAACGGCCACGAGTGGATCCGCATCAGCGCCGAGGAATACGCCAGCGGCGCCTTTATGGCAGGAACAACCGATGACGTCTATCTCCTGGGGCCCGCGAACAACATCCCGCCCTTCATGAACTCCGACCCCGTCTGGGGCCGGAACATCCGCAGGATCGCCACGCTGGACATCGCCTCCATCCTGAACGAAATAGGCAAGACCCTGAAGCTCACCCCGCGCCAATGGAAATGGCTGGCGGAGAAGAACAACCTGACCTTGACGGATACCAACAGCGAAAGACGACGGTACGGCCGCTGGGGCCGATCCGGCATCGATTCGTCTGTCCGCCGGCCGGCCTCTGCGCCGGTGGACGCCGTGATCATGCCGCCGGTTGCGCCTGCGACCGAAAAAGCCCCTGAACTGCCGGAACCGGCTCCCGCCCCGATGGCTCCCGCCGTTGCCCCCGCTCCGGCCGCCCCGGCTGTTACACCGCCACCCGCCGTGATTCCCCCGCCAGCCACGGCCACCACGCCGCAGGCGCCGCCCGTGGCGCCCGATCCGACGACCAAGTAGACGGCCCAGGCATCAGGGATTGATATTCTCCAGTTCCATCGTCTCCGGACGGATGCGACGGTAGTAGCAGTTCCGCGGCTCGCCCTTGCTGTTCTTTGTGTGGCAAATCCGTCCCCGGCGCGGCCGGACCTTGTACACCAGCGAGTTCTGCTCGCAGTTGACGAACGCATCCACCAGCGCAAACGTTTCGCCGCTGGTCTTGCCCTTCTCCCACAACTCGTTGCGCGAGGTGCTCCACAGCACCAGCGTCCGGCTTTCGAACGTCTTGCGCATCGCCAGTTCGTTGGTATAGGCCACCAGGATCACCTCCCCCGTATCCGCATCCTGCACGGCAACGGGAATCACCTCCGGCGACACCTTGGCCACCTTGGCGATCTTCGAGAAATCCAACTGCAACTTCAACCCTTCTTCCAGTTCCTTCATCCTGTTTCCTCCCTGCTTCCCTCATAGCAAACACGGCAGTCCGGCGCCATACCAAATAGCATGTGCACCCTGCGGCTTGACGCGCGCCACGGCCGCCGTATCATGCCGTCATGAATGCCATGCAAAAGGTCCTGTGCGGAACCATGCTCGCCATCCTCCTGGGTTTCCTCGCCTATCCCGAATGGACCGTGACGTGGACCCAACGGCTGGACTACAAGTACTACTACGACGCGGATATACCCGCCGGCGCATCAGGACCTTCGCCGGAGACATGGCAGGCCGGATTCGATCTGGAGCGCTGCCGCACCACCCGCCGACACCTGGTCTTCTTCAGGCCGAAACCCGCGTCCCCCCCGCTGCCCTCTCCGAAGTCGGAACGCACCGGCACCGGCGCCGTGGAACTCGGACTCCGCCACACCGTCTACACCGGCACATCCGTCGTGAACGTCTCCGCCGCTCTCAACCGCCGCAAGATGGCATGGGAAGCCTTCGTGCTGCTGATCCCGACCGGCATGTTCCTGATCATGTTCCGGGACAACGTCCGGCGCCGTGTGTCGCTGACACCGCAGGAACCGCCGAAGTTTATCCCCACCCTGAAAACCGGCGAGCCTTCCCGGAAATCCATGGCAGACACCCCGCACCCTTTCCTCCCTACAGACCACGGGTAAGAAGCGGTCTACCTGCTCACGTCAGCGTCCATACCTGCTCGCCAAGCCCCTTGGCCGTCCCGAATTCCACCGGCTTTCCCCAACCGCAAAGCCGTACCTTGTCCTTCCCGATTTCCAGGGTCAGCGACAGGCCGGTCTCGCGATTCCGGAGAACGTTCGCCAGCAGCAACGCCTTCTCGACCCCGTCTCCCCGCCCGTAGTTCCACACCTCATCCGGCTGCGCCAGCCGCCCTGCCTCGTCATAGATGGACTCGTCCGGCATCTTGCGTATGCGCTCCACCGTTGCGTCCATCGAAAGATCCCTGCAGCCGGCCACCGACACCGGTGACCGCTCCAGCGCCGCCTTCAGGAACGGACCCGGCTCCACCCGATTCAGGTCACGGTAGGCGTGGAACGCGAGGTCCGCCGTGCGATTGCACCCCCGCAGGGACTCCAGCCGCCGGACGATCCCCTCCCGCCC
>CAYWKN010000084.1:0-9630 GCA_964458765.1 uncultured Verrucomicrobiota bacterium | reverse complement strand
CCTTGGAGGGGTCGGGGGTGGGTTGATCGGTTTCGAAAGAAGTGGTCGTGCAAGTTCGTAAAGGTTATTTGTTGACAGCGCCTAACCGTCACGGCTCCGGCATTTTCCCCTATATAGACGTTCGTTTCCGCAAAGGACACAACATTCGTATCGGCAAGCACCCGCTGCACAGTGGCCATCAGAACCCAGAATGCCACCACGAAAAGCAGTTTGCCCGTTGAATTCACATAAGTTTCCTGCCTGTCCTTAGATCATTCCCTTGGTCTCAACAACCGTCTTTCAAAGAAAGACTGCAAGTCCCGCCGACCATCCACAACCGCATACACAAAAACATCCTTCCCTGCGATTTCATAAACAATACGGTAACCATGGCAATGCGTTTCCCGGTAGATATCGATCCCGATTCGCCTCATCTCAGGCGGTATATGTCCTCTGCCGGGATAAGTCGCCAAGGTCAAGCACACGCGTTCAAGATCGTCCAACAAAACACAGGCCCTTTCGGGTGAATCATTTCGCGCGACATAGGCGCCAATATCAAACAAATCCCGATCAGCCTCCCGGGTAATTTGAACTTGGTAGTGAGTCATGGATTCTGGCCGGATGCCATTCGGTTGCGAATCCCTGCGAACGTCTCTGCGACCGGCTTGAATTTTCCAATCGCCACATCCTGGCGCCCCATCACCATGATCTTGAGAAAAGCCAGGGTTTCCCGCGTTTCCTCATACGTCTGGATATCCTCAACCACCACCCTGGCACGGCCATTCTGAGTAATGAAAACCGGGCAGCGGTGCTGAGAAACGGAGTTGACCAACCGGGCGGTATGGGTTTTGGCCTCACTAATCGGGATAATGGTATCCGACAAATTCATGAAACACCTTGCTCTTATATGGATCCGAATTCAGGTCTGAATATAGCACCCGACAAATAACAAAGCGAGTAACTTGTTTCCTTACTGCTCGTCAGTCGCTTCCATTAATTGCCGTGTAGCTTCTGCCACAATCACCATTGTCCACGGATCACACCGATCACACGGTCACAAACGCCCCCAGTGTCACGTCCTGATTTCCGTTTGACACTTTCTCGTCCTCCTCCTCGTCCTCGATCCCATTCTTCTGCGAGCACGAGCGATTCCTATTCCCCATTGGGGCTATGCACTTGACTCAACCGCCACACCACTTCAGTGTGCAACCCACCCCCGACCCCTTCCGCCTACGCGGGTACACTACGGCAGGACACGCCAGGGAGGGGAGCCCTTGCATGCCATCCCAGTTCCCCTCCCTGGAGGGGTCAGGGGTGGGTTCTTCCTTACCAGGCATCCCTATTCACAATCACCAACACCCGACACCCGCTTCACTACTTCCCCAGTGAAACACCACTACAGCGCCAGTTCATGAACCCGTTGCCAACCTTGTTTAACATGCGTCACAAACAGCAGAACCGGATCAGCTTCGGGCATGGAGAAAACTTTCCTTGAGTGCGGCCCGAATCTGATCCTCGGACCAATCCGGATGAAATTGACGGAATGCCGCCTCTTTGATCCGGCGGGCAGACCGGCACAATTGCAGAAACGCATCCAACCGCTGCTCCGGATTCATTTTCCGAAGAATCTCAATCTGATCGTCGTTCGCTTCCATAAGGACATCTTCCGTCGGGGATAATATGAACGCCCTCGCCCCCTTGCTCAAGCCGAAAGAGGCACCCAAGAGCCGATTACAGCACGCCGCCACAGGCTTGCCACGGTGAACGTTCAGGCTTCCTGATCTCGATTTGACCTGCTTTGGGCGAAAAGTGCCAGTTGGCGTGGATAACAGGATCGAATATTCTGTGGATCAACGGGATGCGACGGAACAAAATCATGGACACAGACATCATCGGCTGGAATACTCCCACCAAGCAAGTGAGACAGCGCGATTCCATGACGGATCAGGACGGCATGACTGCGGCATACAACCCGGCTGCGACCTGTTCGACGGCTCGGCGCGGGCATGCCCTGGCCTGGTCATCCTCATGTCGGCGGAGCATGTGACGCAATGCGACTACGAACACGTTTTTTTCTTGTTCTGGCGATCTTTACCCTCGCCGTCATTGCCGTGGCGCTCGTATCCGCCCGGCTCGTGCTGACTGCCGCAGCCATCCGGTCGGACGAGAATGCAGCCCGCGACCTGCTGGCCCGGGGCCGGAACATCCTGGAGTCGGAGGTGGACGCCCTGTCGGCGATTGTGGCGGACTGGGCCTCCTGGGATGACACATACGCCTTCATGGCCGATCACACCCCGGCATACCGGCAAGCCAACCTCGTGAAGGGCACCCTCGAAACCCTCAACGTGAACGCTATTGCGTTCTACGACACCAACCGGAATCCCGTCGCTGCCGTAGCCCTCGACACGGATGGGCACGAATCCGATTCGATGCCAAGGGAAATCAGTGACCTAATCGGACGACCGGGCGGGCCGCTCGATCGGACGGGCGCGAAACCTGTCTCCGGGTTCGCCTGGCAGGGCAATAGCCTGTGGGTTATCGCCACCGCCCCTGTTTTGACCAGCATGGACAAGGGTCCGGCCCGGGGAACACTGGCAATGGCCCGGCAGATCGGCGAAGCCGAACGCGAGCACCTGTCCCTGCTCATCGCCCCGGGAGTGTCCCTGTTGCCTGCCGCCCGGGAATGGCCCCCCGGGCGCATGGATATCCGCCCAACCAACGCGCGCACACTGGATGCCGCGGTCGCTCTCCCCGATATCTCTGGCGAAGGAAGGATCGCCCTGTCCTTTCCTGTTCCACGAGCGGCATTCTCCCAGATGACGCTCAGCCTGCTGTATCTCACGGGATGGATCGTCCTCTGCGGGACCGGGCTATGGACAATCTCGGCCTGGTTGTTGGATCGGTGGGTCTTGCGAAGCGTGACCGATTCGGTGGCCGCGCTCCGGACCGGTTTGGAAACAGCTCGTTCCGGTGGTGTGGGGCGCCCGGACTTGAAGAAAAGGCGTGATGACGAGATCGGGGAACTGTTCGACGCCATCGGGGACGCGATCGAATCGGTTGAGACGTCCGCCCGCGAGGCCGACCGGCGCCGCACGGAAGCCATCCATTCGCAGCGGTTGGCGGCTTTGGGAACCCTGTCCGCGGGGGTCGCCCATGAGATCAACAACCCGAACGGCATCGTCAACCTGAATCTCAATGTCATGCGGCGGGAACTGGATCGCCTATTCGCACTCCTTCGCGCGGAACGCGCGCGCACCCCGGGCGATACTCTCCCTGATATCGCGACAATGGAAAACGAACTGCGCTCGGTCTTGAACGAGACACTCGCCGCCTCGGACCGGATCGCCGCCATTGCCTCCTCGCTCAAGAGTTTTTCCCGGCCCGCCGCTGTTCCCGACAGAACATGCATCCCCCTGTCCGATCTCCTCGACGAAGCCGTCCGGTGGCTCCGGCACGAATACAGCAAGTCCCATTGCCGTCTGGAAACTGCCATACCCGCCCTTATGCCTCCGCTCTGGGGAAACCGCTCCCAATTGGTTCAGGTCCTGGTGAACCTGCTGCAAAACGCCTGCCTGGCTGCACCCCGCCCGGATATGGCGGTGCGGGTGTCGGCATACCATGACCGCACGGCGGGCGAGGTGGCGATTTCCGTCGCGGATGAAGGCATCGGCATGCCCGCGGAGGTTGTCGAACACGCGATGGACCCCTTCTTCACCATGCGCAGGGGCGAAGGGGGAACGGGGCTCGGGCTCTCGATTTCCGCCGCGATCGTCAAGGCACACGGCGGCAGCATGCGAATCGAATCCCATGAAGGCAAGGGCACCGTGGTCACGGTTATCCTGCCCGTCGCGCAAGAAAGGGACACACATGTCGCATAAGCCCCCGCCGGATGACAAGGCACCCCGTATCCTCGTCATCGACGATGACACCGCCATGCTGCAAAGCGTGGCACGGGTTCTCCGCACGGAGGGTTTCGGGGAGCCTCTGCTGTGCGCCGACCCGAAGGAGGCCGAAGCGCTCCTGAAATCGCATCCCGTGGGCGCGATCCTGCTGGACCTTGTCATGCCGCACATTCCGGGCGAGAAGTTACTCGGCACAATCATTGAGGCCTATCCCGCCGTTCCCGTTGTCGTGGTTACCGCAACCAACGAGGTGGAGACCGCGGTCCGCTGCGTCAGGGCCGGAGCGATGGACTACCTTGTGAAGCCCGTGAACTTCTCGCGATTGCTGGCAACTGTCGCGCAGGCATTGCGCCAGTACGATGTGCGAACGGAGAATGTCCGTCTCCAGAATCTCATCCGCGAACCCATCCTGCGCCACCCCGAATGTTTCGCGGCCATCGCCACGCAATCCCCGGCCATGCACGCGCTCTTCCGCCACATCGAGGCGATCGCGCCATCGCGCGAACCCGTCATGATTGTCGGCGAGACCGGAGTGGGCAAGGAACTTGTGGCGCGGGCGCTGCACACCGCCAGCGGACGGCCCGGGGCGATGCTTGCGGTCAATGTGGCGGGTATTGACGATACCGCCTTCGCCGACACCCTTTTCGGGCATGTCAAAGGCGCCTTTACCGGGGCGGATCGCGACCGCGAAGGCGTGCTCGAACGGGCGGGCGACGGCACGATCTTCCTCGACGAAATCGGCGACTTGGGCATGGACATGCAGACCAAGCTGCTTCGCCTGATCCAGGAAAACGAGTTCTTTCCACTGGGATCGGACTGCTGTCGGCGCAGCCGGTGCCGCGTCATTGCCGCCACCAACAGGGATCTCCGCGTCCGAATGAGGGAAAACCGCTTTCGCGAGGACCTGTACTACCGCCTGCACGGACATCTGATCCGGGTTCCCCCGCTCCGGGAACGCACTGGGGACATCCCGCTGCTGGTCGAGCAATTCCTGAAAGAAGCCTCTGACACACTCGATAAGCCCATCCCAACCACCCCGAAGGAACTGGCCGTCCATCTCTCGGCCTATCCGTTTCCCGGCAACATCCGCGAACTCCGCACCATGGTGGTTGACGCCGTCGCGCGCCATGAAAAAGGCGTGCTCTCCCTTGACGTGTTCCACGAACATATGGATCGGGTTCCGCAAATGAGAGGGCCGGACAGTTCGTCGCCACCATCCCTTCCCTCTGGCCCTTCGGGCGCGGCCGGATTGCCGACTCTCGAGCATGCAACACGTTCCCTGATTGTCGAGGCCGTGAAACGCGCCAACGGCAATCAGGGCGCAGCCGCAAGAATCCTGGGCATCTCCCGACGTACCGTCAACCGATACCTGCGAACAACCGGCGGCAAAACGGAAGATCAATGTCCATAAGACAATCTGTCCAGGCCGCTCTTTCCAGCCACGCCGGCTCACGCAACATATGCCTATGACCATAAGTGTGTTACACAACACACGCACGCATGCGAACCCGGCCCTGAATCAAAATGTCCCAAGGGTTCTCATATCCGTATCGCCCACTTCTTCCGAAAACGCGCCACCACAATCCTTGTGTGCACGTGCCGCTTCATCCCGCTTGATGATGTAGCGGCACACGCCTGGCCGAAAGACGCGAACGGCATCGCCGATAACACAAGCTGCTATCCGGGAACGACTTCTGTCAACGGCAGAATGACCGCCCGGTTCAACACCACACTAGCCGGGAAACGGCCATCAACGGTCAACACCCTCGGACCTTTCTTGCATCTTGCCCCCACCCAGTGACTTGGCACGGTTATGGCTAATGAAACGAAACCGGAAAATCCGATCGCTCTGGAACAAGCGGGAACAAGTGTTATGAAAGACCGATTGAACGAGTCTAGACCCTACTCGCAGACGGGGAGTCGCCAGGGGATGACGCTGGTCGAGGTGTGCATCGCCATGGCCCTGGTCGCATTGGCGTGCGGCGGCCTGTACGCCGTGGGAATCAAGTCCAGGCAGTTCGCCGAGCATAACCGGACCGCCATGGAATCCAGATCTCTCGCCAAAGAGCGTCTGGAGGAAATGATTGCCTTGGGCGCGGAGAAATTGGCTGGCTCCATCACACGGACCGACACCAACTTCACCAGCATGGGAGACGAAGTCGTGCGGCAACCCCGTCTCGTGTGGCATAAGGCGGATGGAACAGTCGGCGCCTCGACCAACGCCGCCTACGTAGAGGCCCATGTGGATGTGACGTATCGGTCGCCCCTCACCAAAGCGCCGGTAACCGATTCGTATTCCATGATCATCGAAAAATGACCCAAGAGACGGGAAAAAGCATGGCCACGTCCCGACAGACAAGCAAGGCCGGTTTCACCCTCACCGAGGTGATGGTGGCATCGTCCATTGCCACGCTGGTCGCGGCTGGCGTCTTGACGACGTTCATATGGTGTATTTCGCAAGCATCCACCTGCGCCAAGATCGCATGGTCGCAGAATGTGGCCATGAACACTTCGGCCAAACTGACGATGTATCTGAGGAATGCCGCGCAGATACTTGCCATCGACGAATCCGAGGGAAAGTGGGTTCAACTGCGGTTTACCGACGGGACTACAGCGCGGTTGGTCTATTCCAATTCCGTCCCGCTGTTGCGGGATGGACGACTCTCCATTCAAGCCACGAACGGGACCCAGACGATCGTGGCGCGGGGGCTGACCGAGATTCAGAGGCCCGAGGAACTCCTGTTCCAGAAGACGGGAGCCAATTCCCTGCGTGTGGGGTATCGCGTTTCGGAACCGGAGTCCAACCCCAATCCCGCCGACGACGCGCGCTACGGCTGTTATTCGCTATTCCGTGTGTGCCTTCGCAACGCGGAGCCATGAACCCGGCGCCACAAGGAGTCTGAACCATGAATATGAAACTAATAGGGCAACCTCGCAAGACCGGCGCTTCACGCGATTCCGGCTTCGCCATGGTCACCGCCGTCGTGCTGCTGGCGATCGCCGGCATCACCTCGGGTTCGATCGTGACCGCCACTATGACCTACCGGCGCAATTCCGAGGCGAACTACGCCCGCGAGAAGGCGGCGTTCCTGGCCGATGCCGGCTTGCGGGCCGCTCTGGTCAAGCTGAACGCCTATTCCGAAGGCAACATCTCCTATAACCAGTCACGAATGTACTTCGCCCAGACCAATACGATGAGCGCCACCGACTGGGGATTCCGGACGCAAATGAGTGTGACCAATGGCCGCAACAAGGTGACGGCCACCGGCCGTTACAGCGGAAGCACTGTGGATGTCACCGCCGAAGTGTCGCTGGGCGACGGATCGCGCAGCATCCATGCGCTCTACGCCCACGCCCTGTTCACCGGCAATTCCGCCGGCAGCACAAACTATGTGATGCAAATCGGGGGCACGGGAACCGGATCGGATTACGTGAAGGGCGATGTCTATTCGGGCCGCGACATTCAACGAACCGGCGATGCCTCCCTCCGCCTGCCCGAGGCGATGGTGCGGGACTTCAACAACGACGGTATCTGCGACCCCAGCACCGACACCTGGCAGAACGCCTACTGCTCCCAAGTGTTCACCAACCCGCTGACGCAAGCCCAGTTCAACACCTATTCCAACTCCATGGCGGCCAACCTGGGCAAGGCATACAAGAACGGGAAATACGACTATGGCGAGGCGTTTGTGGACACAATCGGCAACGGCGTTTACGATGTCGGCGAGCCTTATGTGGATGCCAACGGCAACGGCAGGCGCGACCCCGGCGACACTTTCATTGACCGCAACGGCAACGGGGTCTACGACGCCGGCGTGGACACGGTCGTGGACTACGGCAACGGCCAGTACGACGCCGGCGAGGAGTGGACCGAGGACTCCAACCCGCTACGTCACGGGAAACGGGTGAACGGGCGTTACGACCCCGCGGGGGGATACTGGCAATACAGCAGAGGCGCCTGGTCATGGAAGACCGCGCGCTACAAGGTGAGCGGTGTGTGGTACTACCCCAGCACCTGGCCGGCGGAGCAATTCGAGGACGCGGGCGACGGGAACTACAACCCCAGCGGCGAAACCTACACGGATCAAAACGGCGTCTACGACCAGGGCGAACAATACCTCGACGACCGCAATTCGTTGTACGACTACGGCACCCAGGCGCCGGGAACGATCTCGGGTATGCCTGCCCCGTCCACCGGCCAGCGCGCATCCACGGGCGGCGATCCATCCATCACCCCGCCCGACCTCCAGCGCATGTACTACAACCTGGACCGCAACGAAACCGAGCCGGCGGATGCTCTCGCGCGCTGGGGAAACGATGTCGCCGTCACCGCCTCGAAGTACTCCTCGAACGGAAAGGTCATCAACAATGTCAGCGACCCCTGCCACATCTTCGTGCGGAACGTGAACCAGAGCAGGCCGGGCTATGGCAACGACGATTCGGCCCGCCGGGAAACCCTCGGCGGGGTCACCATCCGGTCCAGGGAGTACAACCTGGTGTACGACAACAACGGCAACCGGGTGAATGACTACTTCCTCGAAGACCCGACCGACTCGACTTACAACACCATTCCAGGCGAAAGCCTTGCGGTCGCCAAGAACGACCACAACCGCACGCATACCATGCTGATCAACGTCACACCCCAGGATAACGTGAAACTCTACTACGTCGACGGCAACGTTTTTCTCCACGCCACCCCCACCTACGCCATGCGCTTCAAGAATCCCGGCACCCGCGTCACCATCGTGGCAAAGGGGAATATCACGATTTCCGACGAGTTCTACTACAACGCCCAGTACGCCACCAACCTGCAGTATTCCGGCATGAACAGCACCGTCGTGAACAACCCATCCGACGCGTTGTGCCTGATCGCCCTCAAGAATCCCGCCTGCACAAACAGCGGCAACATCTACATCGGCGATACCGCGTACGGCACCGGCGGCAGTATCCACGCCATGCTGTACGCCGAAAACGACTTCGTGGACAACAATATCAACAGCGTGGACCAGCAGTTCATCAGCGTGTTCGGAAACATGACGGCGGGCAACCAGGTGCGCATCAACCGGCAGGTCGGCGGCGGCACGTACCGCACGCGTCTCGATGTGACTCTTGATGAGCGCATCCGCGACGGCACGATCATCGTGCCGGGCCTTCCCCACCCGTTGGGCAGCCAGCGGAGCATCCAAGTGGATACGGCCTGGCGTATGGTCCCCGGCACTTGGTCAAGTTGGTCCGCTCTGAAATAGCGTATGACGACCCCTCTCACAACCCACCGCTGCCGCAACCTCGCCATCATGGCCGTCTCCCTGCTCTGCGCCGTCCGGTCGCTTGCGCAAATCGGCATGGATGCGGAGGCATTCGCGAAATGGTGGCCCCCCCCCCGCCTCGGGCCAGCTCGACGACAAAGGACGCGGAACCCTCCGATTCGAAGCGGAGGGCTCGACGATCTTGGCGGAGTTTGTCGCCGGCAAGGCGGAACGGGTTGCGTACCGCCGCCCCGCATGGGACAAGGAAGCCATCGCGCGCCTGCTCGATATCAACAGCAACGGCCAGGAATGGCATGGCTACGAGCGGCCGGGGCCAGACGCCGGAAGTGACGGCAAACGTATGTGGACACGCGGTGAGGACTCCGCCATGGCCGAATGGGACGGCGCCATCCTGACCATCCTCGGATCGGGCTGGTACCGCCATCTTGCCGCCCCCCCGCCGGCGGAAGGGACAAACGACGTCGCAACCCACGGCGCCGCCC
>CAYWKN010000083.1:0-9762 GCA_964458765.1 uncultured Verrucomicrobiota bacterium | reverse complement strand
GTAGCGGCTCGCCCTGCGGTCCGCGCCGGTCTTGCGCCGCAGCAGCGACGTGTGCCGGAGCGGGGGGCATCAAGGCGCTGGTTGTTTCCGACTCCAACGTGGAACCCCTGCACGGGGACGCTTGCCGGCGCCGGCTGGGGCAGATTGGCATCGAATGCGTGAGCGCCGTAGTGCCTGCCGGGGAACCTTCGAAATCGCTGGATTCCGCTCGCTCCCTCTATGCCCAGGCCGCGGGGCACGGGCTGGAGCGGAGTGATCTGGTGGTGGCGCTGGGCGGCGGCATGGTGGGCGATCTGGCCGGCTTTGTGGCCGGGACCTACCAGCGGGGCGTGCGCTTCCTCCAGATCCCCACGACTTTGCTGGCGATGGTGGACAGTTCCGTGGGCGGCAAGACGGCGGTCAACCTGGAGCAGGGCAAGAACCTGGTGGGATGTTTTCATCAGCCCGTGGAGGTGGACGCCGATCTGGACCTGTTGGCGACGCTGCCGCAGCGGGAATACGTATCCGGCCTGGCGGAAGTCGCGAAGTACGGTGTCATCTGGGACGCGTCCCTGTTCGCGCTGGTAGAGGAACAGGCCGAGGCGCTGGGCAAGCGCGATCCCGTACTTCTGGAGGAAGTCATCGCCCGTTGTTGCGAGATCAAGGCGGAAGTGGTGGCCATGGATGAGCGGGAAATTGGTCCCAGGGCTATCCTGAATTTCGGGCATACGCTGGGGCATGCGCTGGAAAAGGTTTCGGGCTACGGCCAGTGGCTGCACGGGGAAGCCGTGGCCATCGGGATGGTTTTTGCGGCGAGGGTGTCGGCGCGAACGCGGGGATTGGCGGCGGCGGATGCGGCGCGGATCGTGGACGTGTTGCGGCGCCTGGGTTTGCCGGTATCCCCCGGGCGCGGGCACGAGGTTCCGTGGGACGCGCTGTGGAAGGCGATGCTGGCGGACAAGAAGACGGTGCGCCGCAAACCGCGCTTCGTGTTGGCGGATCGGCTTGGGTCTGTGCTGACGGGGTGCGAGGTGGCGGAGGAAATCCTGGGGGAGGTTTGGAATGTCTGCAGTCAATGAATGGATCGTGCGGGAATACTTCGAACAACTGGGCTACCTGACCAGCCAGCCCTGCAAGTACTTGTCGTCCGTCCGCCACAAGCGCGCGGAAGAGGAGTTGGACCTGCTGATCCAGCGGTCATCGGCGGCGGTCCATCAGCCGCCTGCGCACATGATCTGGACGACCGGGGATCTGGCCGGCGTGACCCGCGCGGTGGTGGGTGTGCGGGGCTGGCACACCGACCGGATCTATGCGACGACGCTGGAGCAGACGCCGAAAATCCTGCGGTTTGCGGGGCCGGCGGCGCGGAAGGCGGCGGCCGAGCGGCTCGGTTCCGGCGAGATCGCGGCCATCCTGTGCGTGCCCGAACTGCCGGCCTCGGGGGACTTGAAGGAGAAGACGTTGCGCGCCCTGCGCGACCGGGGGATTGACGGCGTCTTGTCGTTCCGGACCATGCTGAAGGAACTGGTCGGCATGGTGCGGGTGAACCTGAACTACGACAAGTCGGATTTGCTGCAGGTGCTGAGGATCCTCAAGAACTACAGACTGCTGCGCGATCCGCAGATGGATCTGTTTGCCGGGGGCAGGCGCAGCACAAGGCGGTCGGCGACAGGCAAGGCGGGAACGGGCGAGACGGGACGCCGGGACGAGGGTGGCGGGCGGGGTGACGCATGATCCGCTCCTTCATTTTCAACCAGACGCAGGGGAAGCTGATCAGCCAGGACATTTCCCTCGATCTCCTCAAGGTCGTCCTCCTGGACGAGGGCGTTCAGTTCTGGGTGGACGTCAGCGAGTGCTCGGACGAGGAGGCCAAGGAAGTTCTTGAAGGGGTCTTCCATTTCCATCCGTTGGCGGTGGAAGACTGCCTGACGCCCAGCGAGCGGGCGAAGGTGGAGGAGTACGAGGATTACGTATTCGTGGTGCTCCATGCGGTCAAGTATGGCGCCAGCGAGTTCAGGGCCACGGAACTGGACTTGTTCATCGGGCGTAACTTCCTTGTGACGTTTCATCGCGAGCCGTTGCGCTGCGTGAGTGCGACGGTGGACCGGGTGATCAAGAACGCCCCCACGGTGGCGCGGGCGCCGGACAGGCTGACGTATACGGTCCTGGATTTCCTGCTGGAGGAGTACGCGCCGGCGCTGGAGGAACTGAGCGTCGAGATTGCCGAGCTGGAGAAGAATGTCCTCGTGGACCCGTCGAAAAGCATCCTCAAGAATGTGCTGCAGATTAAGACGGAAGTGCAGCGACTGCGGCAGATTGTCTGGCCGCAGCGCGAGACGATCGCGCGCCTTGCCCATGGTGAGTTCAAGATCGTACGGGCGCACATGCTGCCGTACTACCGCGACCTGCTGGACCAGCTTGTCCGCATCAGCACGATGGCGGAAAACGCCAGGGATTCGCTGACCAACGTGCTGCAGGTGCACCTGAACCTCCAGCAGATGCAGGTCAACCACGTGATCAAGGTCCTGTCGGTCATGGCGACGCTGTTCATGCCGGTCCTGGTGGTGACCAGTTACTACGGCATGAATGTGCGCCACTGGCCGGGGCCGGACCATCCCAGCGCCTGGGTCTGGGTGTGGGGCGTCACGGCGGCAATGACGGGTGTGCTGTACGCGGTGATGAAGCGCAAGGGCTGGTGGTGATTCCGCGGCGCGGGAGTGCGATGTGAAGTCGGTGGAATTGTTGGCTCCGGCCGGGGATCCGGACTGCGCATACGCGGCGCTGCACTATGGTGCGGATGCGGTTTACGTGGGGATGCGCCGTTTTTCCGCGCGGGCGGAGGCGGGCAATTTCTCGGTGGAGGAACTGGGCGAAGTCGTGGACTTCGCCCATTCGCTATCGCCGGGGCGTTCCGTCTACGTGGCACTGAATACGCTGATCCGCGATGCCGAAATCCACGACGTGCTCGACGTTCTGATGGCCGTGGCGGAGGCGGGCGCCGATGCCCTGATTGTCCAGGACGCGGGGGTGGCGGCTCTGGCTCGACGCTATTGTCCCGGGGTACGGCTGCATGCCAGCACGCAAATGGCGATCCACAACCTCGAGGGGGCGAAAGCGGCCGCCGTGGCGGGCTTTTCGCGGGTGACGCTGGCCCGGGAGCTGACGCTGCCCGAGATTGGCGCCATCGCGGCAGGTTCGGGTGTGGAGGTGGAGGTGTTTCTCCACGGTGCGCTATGCTATTCCTACAGCGGCCTCTGTCTCTATTCCGCGCTGCTGCGCGGGAGGAGCGGAAACCGGGGCCGTTGCGCGTATCCCTGCCGGGACATATTCACCCAGAGCGACGGGAAGGGCGAAGGGCTGATGTTCTCGATGAAGGACCTGGCGGCTCCGCAGTGGCTGCCTGAGCTTCGCAAGGCCGGTGTGGCAAGTCTGAAGATCGAAGGACGCAAGAAGTCGCCCTTGTACGTGGCATCCACCGTGGACTTCTACCGGAGGTTGCTGGACGGGGAATCGCTTGCCAGTCTGGAAAAGCGGGGACTCCCCGAGGATATCCGGACGGTGTTCAGCCGGCCGTGGACAGCGCTCCACCTCAAGTCGAGGAGTCAGCGCGGCGTGATTGATCCCGAATTTGTGGGGCACCGGGGGGCGCGCATCGGGCGGGCGGCGGGCGTGGTGCGGCGGGATGGCGTTGACTGGTTGCGTCTGGTCACGGAGCGGAGGCTGGAGCGGCATGATGGAATCCAGGTGGAATTGACGGGAGAGACGAAGCCTTTCGGGTTCGCGGTGGATGCCCTGCGGGTGGCGGATTCGAAGGGGCGGTGGCGATCGGCCTACGAGACTGGCCGCCACACGGAGGCACTGCTGGCGCTGCCGCCCGGCCATCCTCCGATCCCGGTTGGGGCGGTCGTGTATTGCGCGTCGTCCCAGGCGGTCAAGCAGCGGTATCCATTCCAGCGGCCGCGTCCCGGGGTGTATCGGGCGCGCCGGGTGTTGGACGTGGACGTTCGCATCGAGCCCGGGGCCGTCCTGGCGCGAGGACGGATACGAGGGTTGGGAGAGGTTGCCGTGGAAACACGGATGGAGGGCGCGTTGGAGCCTTGCCGCGATCCGGACCAGGTGGCGGACGCCTTCCGCGGTGTCTTTGCGAAACTGGGGAACACGGCGTACACGCCGGGCACGGTTTCGGTCCGGAACGACAGCCGGCGGTTTGTCCCGGTTTCGGCGATGAACCGCCTGCGGCGCGAATGTGTGGAACTGTTGGATAGGCAGGATGCCGAGCGGCGTGCGGCCCTGCTGGCGAAGTGGCAGGCCGCGGCGGCTGTTCCGACGGAGGCCGCCGTCGAGGAGCCGTTGCGCTGGATGGTCAGGACGGACAGGCTGAGCCATCTGGAGGCTTGGTCCGATGAGGACTGGCGCGGGGTGACGGAGGCGGTGATCGGGATCGAGCTGGATCCCGTGGAGGCAGTGGCGGCGCGGGCGGACGACCTGCGCTCCCGGTATGCCGGGCTCGAGGTACGGGTGGCGATGCCTGTGATCACCCGGGCCTGGGAACGGGAGGAAATCGGGCGCCGGGTGAGGTTCCTGTTCGAGCGGGGACAGCGCATGTGGGAAGTGTCGTCGGCCGGCGCCTGGGAATGGCTGCGGGAATTGTGTGGCACCCGGGAAAGGACCGGCGGGTTGCGGGTGGCCGCGGACTGGCCGTTGTACGGGATGAACGGGGTTGCCGTGCAATCGCTGCTGGAGGAAGGGCTGGAATGGATGACCCTTTCGCCCGAGAACGACGAGGAGAACGTGCGGGCGTTGCTGACGTGCCGGGGCTCGCGCCTGGTTCTGCCGGCGTATATGGATCCGCCGCTGTTCCTCTCGGAGAACTGTCCGCAGACGGCCCTGAACGGTTCCTGCCGGGACGGACGTTCCTGTCGCGAGGCGTCCGCCTATCGAAGCGGCAGCGGGGAGGAGGTGGTTGTCCTGCACAGGAACTGTCGGACGATCGTCATCCCCCGGGAACCGTTCTGCGTGGCGGGCCGGATAGAGAGTCTCCGGCGGTCAGGTCTGCGGCGGGTCCGGGCGGATTTCGTGTGGCGGAGGTATACGCCGGAGGAGGCGTTGTCGGTATGGCGGCGACTGCGGGCGGGGGTTCGGGCGCCGGGGTTGGACCCGTGGGCGCAGGTGGGGAAACGGCCGGCGGCGGGAGTGTGTTCCCACCCTTGAAAACATTGAAAAAAACTACAAGTTGGGTGTTGCATCCCTTGCGGCGTGGGCGTATATAGTACGGCAGATGGTCCGGTCATGGTGACTGGACCTGAACACCACCAAAGGAGTTGCTGTATGGCGAAGGCGATGACAAAGAGTCAGATTGTGGCGGGCGTGGCGGAAGCGGCGGGTATTGCCAAGAAGCAGGCGGCGGCGGCGATTGACGCGCTGGTGTGCATGGCATACAAAGGCGCCAAGAATGGTTTCACGGTTCCCGGTCTGGGCAAGCTGGTTCTGGTGAATCGCAAGGCTCGCATGGGCCGTAATCCGGCGACCGGCGAAGCGATCAAGATCCCGGCGAAGCGCGTGGTGAAGTTCCGCGTGGCGAAGGCCTGCAAGGATGCGATCCTTGGGTAAGTGACCGGATGCGCTGGTAGCGCAGGGCCGCGGTTCGATTGTAACCGCGGCCTGTTTTTTTGTCACGGGGACGGTGGAGACGCGGGCCCGGGGCGGTGAAGAGGAGACGGGGATGCCGATCTACGAATATGAATGCCGGAAGTGCGGCGCGCGGTTGGAAAAACTGATCCGCAACAAGAGTGATGTTCCGGTCCGCTGTGAAGCGTGCGGGGGCAAGCTCGAGAAAGCGTTGTCGGCTTTCAGTGTGCCTGCCGCGGGAAGTTCAGGCCCGGGACACGCGCCCTCGGTGGCGTGCGCCACATGTCCGGGCGGCGGATGCCCGTACAGCGGCCGGTGAGGCCCGGCGACTATTGTGCGGCAAAAGCCCTGGCGTTACGGAACATCTGGAGCCAGGGGCCGGCCTCGCCGGTGAACAATCCTTCGGGTTTCCAGGAAAGCTGACAGCTGCGGAAGGCCCGTTCGGGATGCGGCATCATGATGGTGGCGCGTCCGTCTTCCGAGGTGAACCCGGTCCATCCGCCCGGCGATCCGTTCGGATTCAGGGGGTAGCGTTCGGTCGGGTTGCCCGCGTGATCCACATATCGCAGGCTCATGAGGCGGCGGGCGGCGAGGTTCGCCGGGGCCCCGGTGTTCTCGAAGTTTGCAAAGCCTTCCCCGTGGGCCACGAGGATCGGCACGCGTGAACCTTCCATGCCCTTCAGCAGGACGGAAGGGGACGGTAAGATCTCGACGGTGACGTACCGGGCTTCAAACTGCTCCACCCGGTTCCGCGTGAAGCGCGGCCAGTCCGCGGCGCCGGGGATAATATCCTTGAGGAGGGACACCATCTGGCAGCCGTTGCAGACCCCGAGCGTGAAAGTCTCCGGCCGGTGGAAGAAGCGGGTGAACATTTCGCGGAGACGGTCGTTGAACAGGATGGAACGCGCCCAGCCCGCCCCCGCGCCGAGAACATCGCCGTAGGAGAACCCGCCGCACGCGACCAATCCGGCGAAATTGTCGAGGTTCACACGGCCGGCCAGCAGGTCGGTCATATGCACGTCCACGCTTTCGAATCCAACCTTGTCAAAGGCCGCGGCCATTTCCAGATGCCCGTTGATTCCCTGTTCCCGCAGGATCGCCATGCGCGGGCGGGCGCCTCCGGCATGAAAGGGGGCTTCCGGGTCATAGCGCAGGGTGAACGACATCCCGGGGTCGTCCGGATCCCGCAGGGCCTCGTATTCCTCGCGCACGCAGGCGGCATTATCCCGGCGCGACTGGAGTTCGCAGGTCAGCTGAGACCAGGTGTCCTGCAGGCTGGTGACGGATTTGCTGAAGATGACATTACCGCCCATTTCGATGCCCAGGCGCTTGTCTGCGGCCGGGCTGCCGATGACCGCGGAGAGTTCACCGAGGTGATGGCGGTTCAGGATCTCGTTCACGCGGGCCACGTCCCGGTCGCGGATCTGGATGACGGCTCCGGGTTCCTCCGCGAACAGGATGGCGAGCGCGTCGTCGCCCAGATCGTCGATGTGCAGGCGGAGTCCCGCGCGGGCGGCGAAGGCCATCTCGGCGGCGCTGACGAAGAGGCCGCCGTCCGAGCGATCGTGGTAGGCCAGCAACAGGCTGTTGGCCAGGAGTTCCTGGATGGCGTTGAAGAAATTGACCAGGTCCCCCGGGTCGTCGAGATCCGGTGTCAGAGCCCCGACCTGGTTATACACCTGGGCGAGGGCTGATCCGCCGAGACGGTTACGGCCCCGGCCGAGGTCGAGCAGCAGCAGGATGGAATCGGGATAGGGCTTCAGTTCCGGCGTGACGGTCCGGCGCACGTCGGTTACGGGGGCGAACGCGCTGACGATCAGGCTGAGGGGAGCCACCTGGCGATGGCGGTTGCCGGAGGCATCCTGCCAGGTGGTGCGCATGGAGAGTGAATCCTTGCCGACCGGAATGGAAATGCCCAGGGCAGGGCAGAGTTCCATGCCGACGGCGCGCACTATGGCGTAGAGTTCCGCGTCCTCGCCGGGCTCGCCGCAGGCGCACATCCAGTTGGCGGAAAGCTTGATGTTCCCGATGGGGCCGATGGGCGCGGAGGCGAGGTTGGTGATGGCCTCCGTGACGGCCATCCGGCCCGAGGCTGCGGCGGAGACGATGGCCAGGGGGGTGCGTTCGCCCATGGCCATGGCTTCGCCGGCATAACCGTCGTAGGTGGCGATGGTGACGGCGTTGTCGGCCACGGGCACCTGATAGGGGCCAACCATCTGGTCGCGGGCGACCATGCCGGTGACGGAGCGATCGGCGATGCTGATCAGGAATGTCTTGGCGGCGACGGCAGGCAGGCGCAGGACCCGGTCGGCGGCTTCCCGCAATTCGATCCCGGAGAGATCCAGATCGGCGTGGGCCTCCGGGCAGTGCGTAACATCCCGCAGCATTTTCGGCGGCTTGCCCAGAATGACCTGGATGTCCACGTCGATGGGGTTGTTCCGGAAGTGCGAATCGTGCAGGAGCAGATGGCCGTCGCCCGTGGCCCGGCCGATGACATGGGCCGGGCAGCGTTCGCGGCGGCAAATGGTCATGAACGCGTCCAGACTGTCCGGGGCGATGGCCAGGACGTAGCGTTCCTGGGCTTCGCAGCACCAGATTTCCATGGGGCTCATGGAGGATTCCTCGTTGGGGATGCCGCGCAGCTCGAAGCGGCCGCCGGTATGCGCCACGAGTTCCGGGCAGCCGTTTGACAGGCCGCCGGCGCCGATATCGTGGATGCTCAGGATGGGGTTGTTGTCGTTGAGCGCAATGCAGGCGTTCAGGACTTCCTGGCAGCGGCGCTGGATTTCGGCGTTGTCCCGCTGCACGGAATCGAAGTCGAGGTTTTCGGCATTGCTTCCGCTGCCCATGGAGGAGGCGGCGCCGCCGCCGAGCCCGATGCGCAATGCGGGACCGCCGATCTGGAGGATGAGCGCCCCGGGCATGATGTCCTTCTTGTTCACATGCAGCCGCTTGATGTTGCCGAGTCCGCCGGCGACCATGATGGGCTTGTGATACCCACGGTGGCGGTTGTTGTACGTCTGCTCCAGCGTGCGGAAGATTCCGGTGAGCTGGGGCCGTCCGAACTCGTTGCCGAAACGAGCGCCGCCGATCGGGCCTTCGATCATGATTTCCAGGGGGGTGGCCAGCCGTTCCGGGAAAGCCGGGGTTGTGCCTTCCCAAGGCATGGGGAAATCCGGTATGCGCAGATTGGAGACCATGAAGGCGGAGAGTCCTGCCTTGGTTCGTCCGCCGATGCCCGTGGCGCCTTCGTCGCGGATTTCGCCGCCAACGCCGGTGGCTGCACCGGGGTAGGGGGAGATGGCCGTGGGGTGGTTGTGGGTTTCCACCTTCATCAGGATGTCCACCTGTTGGGGCGTGCCGGCGTAACGGTTCCCGCCCTCGGCCTGGCATTCGAACCAGGTTCCGGGAAATCCTTCCATGACCGCGGAGTTGTCTTCGTAGGCGAGGAGTGTGCCTTGCGGGTGACGCTGGTGTGTGTTCCGGATCATGTCGAAGAGCGAGCGGGTCTGTCGGACGCCGTCAATGATCCATTCCGCGCGGAAGATCTTGTGGCGGCAGTGTTCCGAATTCACCTGGCCGAACATGACCAGTTCGACATCCGAGGGGTTTCTCCGCATTTCGCTGTACGAGGCATAGAGATAGCGGATTTCGTCCTCGGACAGAGCGAGGCCGAGCTCCACGTTGGCCTCGAAGAGGGCTTCGATGCCGCCGCCGAGGATATCCACGGTCCTCATCGGGGCGGGGGGGCGGTGATCGAAGATATCCGAGATATCCTCGTAAACGCCTTCAATCATCCTGTCGTGGAGGAAGGGAAGAACGGGTGCCAGCCGATCCGCCGGGAGGACTGCGCCGGCCGTGTCGCGAACGATGAACACGGCACCGTGTTCCACCCGTGTAACGGTCGTGAGCCCGCAGTTGTGAAAGATGTCGGTGGCCTTGGAGGACCAGGGCGAGAGGGTTCCCTTGCGGGGTGTGACAAAGAAGCCCTCCCGGCGGACGGCGGGGATTCTCGTGTCGGTATCCAGGAGGGCGGCCACTTCCGGCCAGCGGTCGGGCGGGAAGTCCGGTGACGCGCCGACGAGGAAGACCTGGAACGCCTCGATGGATCCGGTTCGGAGGGCGGGGGCGCCCGCGGCGATGTCCCTTTCCAGG
>CAYWKN010000082.1:0-9771 GCA_964458765.1 uncultured Verrucomicrobiota bacterium | reverse complement strand
GTGGTGATCACACCCCACCCCGGTGAACTGGCCCGCCTCCTGCGGTGTTCCGCCGAGGATATCCAGAAGGACCGTGAAGGCGCCGCAAGGCAGGCCGCCAAACTGACCAAAGCGGTCGTGGTCCTCAAAGGCGCAGGCACCATCGTCACAACGGAAACAGGCCCCCTGTACATCAATCTCACAGGCAATCCCGGCATGGCAACCGGCGGCGCCGGTGATGTGCTTGCCGGTATCATCGGGGGCCTGATGGCGCAGGGCATTCCCCCGCTGGATGCCGCCAAAGCAGGCGTCTTTCTCCACGGACGGTCGGGCGACTGCGCGATGTGGCGGAAATCCCAGGCGGGCATCCTGGCAGGCGACATCCTGGAAGAACTTCCCGTGGTCTTGCGCGAAGTCGCAACCCGCTAGCCCGCCCCTATCTCCCGCTGGCCTCGGGACCGGGCTCTGCCCGCACCTCCGCGACGGAATATCGACGCCTCAGCGCGGCCGCCAGGGACTCCATCAGGCTGTACATGACCGGCACCTGCACCAGCGTGAGCACGGTGGCAAACGTCAGCCCGAAAATCACGGCAACCGCCATGGGCGCCCACCAGGCGGACGTCTCCGCGCCCGCCACCAGCCGCGGCGGCCAGGCATGGATCTCGAAACTCCACCCCACCGCCATCGGGATCAACCCCGCCACCGTTGTCAGCGCCGTCAGCAATACCGGCCGCAGCCGCGTCCGGCCCGCCTCCACAATCGCCTCGTCCACATTCCCCGCATCGCGCTTCCTCTGGTTGATGCAGTCAATCAGGACGATCCCGTTGTTGACCACCACCCCGGCCAGGCTGACAACGCCAATGCCGGTCATGATCACGCCAAATCGCATGCCGCAAAGGATAAGGCCCCACAACACGCCCACCAGCGAGAGAATCACGGAAAACATGATGATGAACGGCTGCAGCACCGAATTGAATTCCATGATGAGGATCAACGCGATAAGGGCCAGCGCGACAAGAAAAGCCTTCTTCAGGAACGCCGTGGCCTCATTCATCTCCTTGGTGTCGCCCGAATAGGTCACGGTATATCCCTTCGACAGGCGCAGCTTCGCGATCCGGGGCTTTACATCCCCCAGAATACGATCCACCCCGCGCCCGTTGTCAGCGCCTGTAATGGTAATGACGCGTTTCTGATCCTTGCGCCGGATCTGACCCCGCCCCCCCTCATAGGAAAAGGTCCCCAGGGATGCCAGCGGGACCAACGCCCCGCTCCGGGTCGCCACCGTCACTTCCTTCAGCAAATCGACACTGCGCCGCTGGTCTTCCCGCAACCGCACCGTAATGTCAAATTCGTCCTCCCCCGCCCGGAACTTGTTGGACGATTCCCCGTTGATCGCCGTGCGCAACACGTTCCCGACCGTTCGCGTATCCAGTCCCAGCAGGGCTGCACGGTCGCGATCCACATGAAACCGCAGCTCCGGACGCGCGTCTTCCATGTCATCCTGCACATCCACAAGCCCCGGGACATCCTTGATCGCCCTCTGGATCGCGTCCGACAGTTTCGCCAGCTCCCCGAAGTCGTCGCCGGCCACCTCAATGCTCACGGCGGCCCCCGTCGGCGGCCCCATCTCCTCCCGGTCCACCTTGATTTCGGCGCCCGGGAAGAATCCGATTTCTCCCCGGAGGCGATCCACCAATGCACGGCTGCTCTCGCGACGTTCGCCGAATTTGACAAACTCCATCTGGATGGACCCCAGATGCGTGCCGGACGCCGCACTCAGCGCCCATTCCCCCGCGGACCCCACGTTGGCCAGGTAGAACTTGATGTCAGGGTACCCGGCCAGCTTCCTTTCGATCACCTGCAAGGCCTCGTCCGTCGTCCGGATGTCCGTACCCTCGGGGTAGCGGACGGATATCATGGCCTGACGGGGCTCGACATCAGGGAAAAGCTCCAAGCCCCTGTCCAGCCGCTGGTAGAGGAGAACACTGAACACCAGGAAACAGAAACCGATCGCCGTCACCCACCCGCGGTGCGCCAAGGCGCCTCGCAGCACCCGCTCATAGCCATCCATGAACCTCGACCACGTCGCATGAGGCTTCTCCGCTCCCCGCCCCGCCCCCGCCCGCTGCACGAATACGGAACAGATAGCCGGATTGACCAGCAAGGCAACTACCAACGACATCGTCAGGACAATGATCGTCGTCTTCGGCAGGAAACTCATGAACTGGCCCATGATGTCCGGCCAGTACAAGAGCGGCCAGAAGGCGGCCAGGGTCGTCAGCGTGGATGTGGTCACAGGCCATGCCACCTCAGCGGCGCCGTCCAGCGCCGACTGGAGCCGGTCCTTCCCGCCGCAGAAATGGCGGTAAATGTTCTCCACCATCACAACGGCATTGTCCACCAGCATCCCCACCGTCAGGATCAACGCGAACAGCACGAGCATGTTCAGCGTCACCCCGAGAAGCGACAGGGCCACGAATCCCAGCATCAGGGAGAAGGGAATGGCCAACCCGACCAGCACACTGTTGCGGACCCCCAGGAACAAGAGCAGGATCGCGACCACTAGGACAAATCCGCTGATAATGTTGTTTTCGAGGTCCTCGATCATCAGCCGGATCATCTCGGACTGATCGTTCACATAGGTGATCCCGATGCCGGGCGGCGGGGCGTTGCGATTGAGAACCGCTTTAACTTCGCGGATGACGCGCACGGCGTTCTCGCCGCTGCGCTTGTGGACCGCCACCGACACGCAGGGTTCTCCGTTCACCCGCGAGACCGACACCAGATCCTTGTAACCGTCCGCCACCGTGGCCAGGTCACCCAGCCGCACCGACTTGCCGTCACGGACCGCCACAACCAGTTCCGGCATGCGGTGTACGTCCGTGAATTCCCCGGGCACGCGAACCTGGAACTTGTCGCCCCGTATTTCCAGGTTGCCCGCCGACACCGTGGCGTTTTCCGCGGCCACCGCGGCCATCAGTTCCGCCAGGCCGATGCGGTAGCCCGCCAGCCGCCGCAGGTCCGCATTGACCTGAATCTCCCTCTCCCGCACACCGAACAGCCGCGCCTCCAGGACGCCCGGGATCGTCTCGATCAGGTCCTGGTAGTCCTCCGCCAGCCGCTTGATCCGTTCCAAGTCCTTGTCGCCGGAAATGGCGAAGGTGAAAACCGGTATGTCCGTGCTGAAATTGAACCCCTGGATGACGGGAGCATCCAGATCTTTCGGGAGATCCCGCTTGGCCAGATCCACCTTGTCCTTCACCTTCTGCACGGCATCGTCAATGTTCTGCCGCGGAAGGAATTCGATCGTAACGGCACAAACCCCCTCCGCGGAGGAGGAAGTCATCTTCTTGAGGTTCTCCAGTCCCTTGAACTGCTTTTCCAGCGGAATGGTGATGAGGTTCTCGATCTCGGAAGGCGCCGTGCCCTCATAGGAGGCCGTCACGAAAACCATCGGGATGGTCACATCCGGCGCGCCTTCCCGGGGCATGGTCAGATACACCGCCGGCCCCGCGATCAGCAGGATGAACAGCATCGCGAATACGGAGACCCGCAACTTGACGGCATAGCGGGTTACAATCATGGCATAACCCTCACGCTCGCGCCGTCCGTGACCAGCCGGTGTCCCGCCACGATGACGCGGTCCCCGGGCTGCAATCCCTCTTGCACGACCGCCAGCGTGTCCACCACCGCCGCCAGCTTGACGATCCGGCAGACGGCCCGGCCGTCCGTTTCGACGTAGGCCACATATTGCCCCTGGTCAGGAATCAGCGCCTGCAAGGGCACCACCGCCGCATCCCGGATCCCTCCCCGGCTGACCCCGATGCGCGCGATCATGCCGGGCTTGAGCCGTCCCTCCGGATTGTCTGCGCGTATCTCCAGACGGAATGTCAGGCTCGCCGCGTCCGCCGCCGTGGCGACAAACACCACCGCTCCCGTAAAGGCCGCCGCCTCGATCGCATCCACGGTGAAGGCCAGCGGCATCCCCGCGCGCATGGCCGCCACATCACGCTCCGGAATATCCACGACCACCTTGACGGTATCGGTCTTGACCACCTGGAAAGCCGGTTTGCCCGGCATGGCCATTTCGCCGATCTCCGCCAGACGCTCGTTGATCACGCCATCCACGGGGCTGCGAACCTGGCGTTTCGCCAGCAGTCCGCGGGCCTCCTCCAGGGCGATCCGCGCCAGATCGCGCCGGTTCTTCACGTTCTCGAAATCCTGCACCGAAACAGCGCCCGCCTGCTGCATCGCCGTCCAGCGGTCCAGATCCTCCGCCGCCTGGCGCAGACTGACTTCGGCGCGCGCCACTCCGGCCGTTTCCACGGTATCGTCCAGGCGCAGCAGAAGCTGGCCCTGGTGCACCCGGTCTCCCTTGTCCGCCCCCAGCCACAGGATCCGCCCGTTGTCGTCCACGGCCAGCCGCACGTCCTTTTCGGCCTCCACGCGCCCCGTCAGGACCACCCGTTCCTCCAGGTTGGTGCGCATCACCTCCTGCACCGCCACGGGCAACAGGGTCTGCGGCACAGGCTCCACTTTCTCCGGCCGCTTCGGCCACAACGCCAAGGCCAGGATGCCCACCACCAGGAACGCCAGAACCAGCGCCAGAATGATCCCAACACCTCCCGCTGCGGCATTGCCGCCCCGCGGGGCCTTGTCCGTTGACTCATTGCGTGACAGGTTCATTTCGATCCTTTCCTTCCTCCACGGGAAGCCCCGCGGCATGGCGGACCTGCAGCCGGGCCACCGCATGCGCGTACAGGGCCTGCAACATCTGCAACCGGGCGGTGCTCAGCGCCAGATTGGTTTCCGTAAACTCCAGATAGGTGGACACCCCCTGCTCATGCCGGACGGCGGCGATCGCCAACCCCTTCTCGGCCAGCGCCACCGTCTCGCCGGCAACCCGGATTGCCTCGGCGGCATGCGTGAGCGCCAGGAAGGCCTGCCGCGCTTCCAGGGCAATGACTCTCCGGAGGTCGTCCCTGTCCGCCAGTGTGTTCTCCAGCGCCAGTCGTTTCTGCAGGGTCACCGCCGCGCGCCGCCCGCCATCCGCCAGGGCCCACTCCGCCGTCACCCCGGCCGTCCAGCGCCAGTCCCATTCGGTTTGCATCGGCGAATAGGCGCTGCTGTTGGCCCCCCGGTAGTTTCCGAATGCGCGGATTGTGGGCTTGTAGGCTGCCTCGGCGGAATGAATATCCTCCCGCCGCAATCGCACCTGGGCCTCCATCCGGGCCAATTCCGGGCGGTTCGTCATCGCCATGGCCAGGATCTGCTCCAGAACCCAGTGTTCTTCCCGCCGTTCGAGCGTTCCGGCAAGCGTGTAGACGCCATCCTCCAGACACGCCACGGTCCGGAGCGCTTCCCGTGCCGTTTCCAGCCGGTTGCTGGCGGCAATTTGCCGCGGGAATGCATTCGCCAGGCGGACTCGCGCGCTCAACAGTTCGAACTCCGGAATGGTCTGCTGACGGAAACGGACTTCGGATTGTCCGACAAGCCGGCGCAACTGGGCGACGGACTCGTTTTCCACCGTTGTTTCCGCCGCCGCCAGCAGAACGCTGTGGAACGCCACGCCAATGTCGCGTTCCAGCGCCGCATCCGCCTCCCGACGGCCCTGGCGGGCGTACTGTTCATACGCCTTGGCGGCCCGCAGCGCGGCCTGCACCTGTCCGCCCTTGTACAACACCTGGCTGAGTTCGGCAGACACCCCATAGTTGTTCTCCGTGCCGATTTCCACCGGTCCCTCTCCCAGGTCGAAAGAGGGCACCTCATCCAGCCGGGTATAGTCTCCCTTGAGATCCACATGCGGCAGCGCCTCGGCCCTGGCCTCCCGGATGCCCGCCCGTGCCGAAAGCACGTCGCGCCTCGCGTTGGCGGTGCGGGCGGCGAGCTCCTTGCCGATTGCCAGGCAGTCCCCGAGCGTGTAGGAACGTGCCGCATCGGCCGCGCGCCCGTCCGCGGCCACCCAGAGGGCCATCGCACCCAGAAACATGATGGAACGTGTCATGACGAGTGCGCATCATAATCCAAACGGGCCGGATGGCTCCAACAAAAAACCCGCCGTGGCCCACGGCGGGTTTCGCGAATGCAATAGCGGGAAGGGATCAGGTTTCCTTCTTGGCGCCCTCATCCTTGGCGCCCGCCCCGGCAGCGTCCTGCTTCGGCTTCCGGCGCTTGTCCACCGGCGCGAGATTCACCCATTCCAGCACGACCATCTCGGCGCCATCTCCGCCGCGCTGCCCCAGCTTGACGATGCGCGTATATCCGCCCTGTCGATCCTTGTACTGCGGCGCGATCGCCTCAAAGAGCTTCTGCATGGGCGCTCTCTTGCGCAGCACGGCCAGCGCCTTCCGCTTGGCGGCCAGCATCACCTCCGGCTTCCCGGATGCCAAAGCCCGCTTCGCCGTCGTCACCAACCGTTCCGCCTCGATCCGCGCGAGCTTCGCCTTCTGCAGCGTCGTCGTGACCCGCTGCTCCTCAATGAAACTTCCCGCCAGCGAACTGAGCAACGCCTTGCGCGCTTCCGCCGACCGGCCCAGTTTCACGCTATTCTTCTTGTGTCGCATATCTCAACTCCCGGCATCCTCACGCCGCCGCCCTTTTGCGGGCGCCGGCCAAGCCTGATGTTCCCTGTTGTTCCGTCGCTTCCCGCCGCGCCAGCCTTATTCCTTCTCGGCTTCCGGAACGCTCAACCTCTTCAGCAATTCGTCGTCGAACTTCATTCCCAGCCCCAGCCCCAGTTCCGCCAGCTTGGCCTTGATCTCGTTCAGCGACTTCTTTCCGAAATTGCGGTACTTGAGCATCTCCGCTTCGCTCTTCTGCGCCAGCTGCCCAACCGTTGTGATATTCGCGTTGTTCAGGCAGTTCGCCGCCCGCACGCTCAGCTCGATCTCGTTGACGCTCATGTTGAGCACCTTGACCAGCTGCTCGCGCTCCTGATCCACCTGCGTCTCCGTGTCCTCGAACTCCACAACATTCTTGTCATAGTCCACGAACACATCCAGATGGTGCCGGAGAACCGCCGCCGAAACCTTCATGGCGTCATCCGGGCTGATCCGGCCATCCGTGGTCACTTCCAGGACAAGCTTGTCATAGTCCGTCCGCTGGCCGACCCGCGTATTCTCCACCGCGAAGTTGACGCGCGTCACGGGGGAGAAGATCGAATCCATCGGGATACGCCCGATGTCCTGGTTGTCCCGCTTGTTCCAGTCCGCCGGACAGAATCCGCGGCCGGTCTTGATTTCCAGCACGGCTTCCAGAACGCCATCCGCCGCCAGCGTCGCGATGTGCTGGCCGGGGTTCAGGATTTCCATTGTGCCATCCGTCTGGATGTCTCCCGCGGTAACGTTTCGCGCGCCCTTGGCCTTGATCGTCAGATAGCGCGTCTCCCGGGACTGCATACGCAACAGGACTTTCTTCAGGTTAAGGATGATGTCGGTCACATCCTCGACCACTCCCGGCAGTGCGCAAAACTCATGCGGGGCGCCTTCGATGCGCACCGAGGCAATCGCCGCGCCTTCCAGGGACGACAGCAGGACCCGGCGCAGGGAATTCCCGAGGGTACGCCCGTAGCCGATTTCCAAAGGTTCGGCGACAAACCGCGCGAACGTCGGAGTGGCCGAGGCCTCTTCCTTGATCAACCTCTTGGGCATTTCGAATTTGCTCAATCTGATTGGCATGATTCAACCCTTCCCAGAATACAATCTATTCCCGCCGCGGCGGGCTGCTGTTACTTGGAGTACAACTCCACCACCAACTGCTCATTCACAAACGGCGCAATCTCGTCCTTCACAGGCACGCGGATCACCTCGCCCCGGAGATTGTCCTTGTCCAGCGCCAGCCATGGCGACATCTCGCGGCTCTGGGCCTCCAACACCTTCTTGACGGCCTCCTGGCTCGGCTTGCGGGACTTCACCGCGATCCGGTCGCCGGCCTTCAGGGTCATGGAAGGCACGTCCGCGCGCCGGCCGTTGACCGTAAAATGACCGTGCAGAACCAACTGCCGCGCCGCCCGGCGGGAAGCGGCGAACCCGAGGCGATACACAAGATTGTCCAGCCGCAGTTCCAGAAGCTGCAACAGCGTCTCGCCCGTCACGCCGCGCTTCCGCAAGGCGCGCTGGAACACAAGACGGAACTGCCCTTCCTGCAAACCGTAGAAACGGCGCAGGCGCTGTTTCTCGCGCAATTGCAGGCCATAATCCGATTTCTTCGAGGGACGCGCCCCGTGCATTCCGGGCGCCGGACGCCCCGTATCGATCGGACATTTCGCCATCCGGCAACGATCGCCCTTCAGGAACAGCTTCATGCCTTCACGGCGGCACCGTTTGCAGGCCGGACCAGTATATCTACCCATTCGAATTCTCCTCTTTCTTCCAAGTCCCCGCCGTTACACGCGCCGGCGTTTCCGCGGCCGGCAGCCGTTATGCGGCATCGGTGTTACATCCTTGATCAAGGTCACGTTGAGACCGCCGGCCTGCAAGGCGCGTATGGCCGATTCCCGTCCCGCCCCGGGCCCCTGGACACGCACTTCCACTTCCTGCATGCCGCGGCCCACCGCCTGCCGCGCCACTTCCTGCGCCACCACGCTGGCGGCGAAGGCCGTGCTCTTCCGCGACCCCTTGAACCCGGCGCGGCCGGCCGTACTCCAGGCGATGACTCCACCCTTGGAGTCCGTCACGGAAATGATCGTGTTGTTGAACGTGGCGCGAATATGCACCACCCCGAAAGGCACTACGCGACCGCCGCGCGGACGCGCCTGCCGCGCCGGCTTTGCCGCTTCCGCACCCGCCGCTTCCGGCGCCGCAGCCTTGTTTTCCGCCGCCGCTCCCGCTTCGGCCTTTTCCGCTTTTTCTACTTCTTCCGCCATGGCAAGTCCGTACCTCTCTGTAACCTCACGTGGTCCTTATCCTCATTTCACCGCCGCCCGCGCCTCTTTGCCGCGAACCGCCCCGACCGTGCGCCGCGGCCCCTTGCGGGTCCTGGCGTTCGTGCTCGTGCGCTGCCCGCGCACCGGCAATCCGCGCTTGTGCCGGATGCCGCGATAACTGCCGATACTGATCAGGCGGCGGATGTTCTGCGCCACCTCGCGGCGCAGGTCACCCTCGATCCGATAGTCGTTCTGCAGAACATTGATGACGCGCGCCAGCTCCTCGTCCGTAAGATCGTCCGCCCGCTTCGCCGCATCCACCTTCGCCTTGGCCACCACTTCCAGCGCCGTCGTGGGACCAATCCCGTACAAATACCGCAGGGAATACGCGATCGGCTTCTTGCCGGGGATATCAACACCTAGTATTCTGGGCATGAAATACTCCTCAACCTTGTCTCTGCTTATGACGCGGATTGGTGCAGATCACCCGCACAACACCCCGCCGGCGCACAATTTTACACCGTTCACAAATCCGTTTGACTGAACTTCTGACCTTCATCCGCTGTCTCCATTCCAAAAACAGCCCGCCAAGTTAGCAACCAACCGACGCTCTGTCCATACCAAAAACTCTCTTTCAAGCCCCATCCCGCGTCAGGATTTCCGGCCCTGCCTCGCCCACCGCCACCGTGTGCTCAAAATGAGCCGACGGTTTGCGGTCCGCGGTCAACACCGTCCACCCGTCCGCCTGCACTTCCACCGCATACCCTCCCAAATTCACCATGGGCTCGATCGCCAGCGTCATCCCGGCCTTCAACAACGGCCCCTTGCCCGGGGGACCATAGTTCGGAATCTGCGGCTCCTCGTGCATCTTCCGCCCGATTCCATGCCCCACAAAATCACGCACCACCGAAAAACCCGCCCCCACCGCC
>CAYWKN010000081.1:1426-10197 GCA_964458765.1 uncultured Verrucomicrobiota bacterium | reverse complement strand
CCTTACCCCGTTCAGCGACAGGGTGGCCAGGAAGATTGACGAGGTCCTGGCGCTGAACCTGCCTGTGACCTTGATCGCGCCGAGTCACGGGATCATCTGGCGCAAGGATCCCCTGCAGATCGTCAGGCAGTACCAGGAATGGGCGGCGCAGAAACCGGCGCGGACCGCTGTGATCGTGTATGACACGATGTGGAACGCCACGGAGCGCATGGCCAAGGCCATTGGCGAGGGATTGACGGAAGCGGGTGTGGACAACAAGGTGTTCCACGCGGCCCTGACGGACTCCAACGACTTGATGGTGGAGATTTTCAAGTCCGGACTTGTGGTGATCGGGTCCTGCACGCATAACAACGGTATCCTGCCGTCACTCTCGAAGATTCTCGAGGAGATGCGGGGCTTGCGCTTTCGGAACAAGACCGGCGCCGCCTTCGGTTCGTATGGATGGAGCGGGGAAAGTGTCAAGGAGATCGAAGAGCACTTCAAGAGATGCTCCATTCCCCTGGCGCGGGAAGGGATCCGGGTCAAGTGGCAGCCCGGTCCGGCGGACCTTGCGCAGTGCCGGGAGTTCGGCCGGCAGTTGGCGGAATCGGTGAAATCACTGTAAGGAGGCGGGTATGGCGGCACCAGCGAACGAGCAGCCGGATTGGGAACTCGAGGAGTGGCAACAGGCCTTGACGATCAACGTCGGGGCGGCCTACGTGTGCCATGCCTGCGGGAACGTGGTCATGATTTCCCGTGGCGGGGTCGGGGTGATGGAACTGAAGTGCTGCGGCGAGTGGATGGAACGGGTGAACGCCCCGGCCGGCGGAGGTGGGGCATGACGCCGGCGGGAAGCCCCCGTGGATGGGTCTACCGCTGTGCCGTGTGCGGTGCGGAGGTGATCGTGGTCGGAACGACCATGGGTTCGTTTGATCCGCATTGCTGCAACAAGCCGATGCGCACGACGCGCCGCAGGGCCGTCTTCTATCGTTGCCCGGTGTGCGGCGCGGAGGTGGTGGTGGTCCGGAAGGGCCGGGGTGTCTTCGATCCGCATTGCTGCAACCGCACCATGGTGGTGCTGGCGGCCTAGGTCAGAAGAACGCGCCGGACAAGACGTCTTCCGCGGCGGATATCCAGCCCCGCGAGAAATGCCGTCGGCGGGGCAGCAGGATCCGGATCCGGCGCGAGGCAATCCTGCCGTTACCCTGGATGCCGCCATAACGGTCCACGAGATGCGGCGGCGCCTTCCGGATGGCGGCGATCAACACGTCCAACAGGTCCAGGGGTTCCTCGGTCCGCGGTTTCAGGACGAACTGGAACAGTGTGTCGGGCTCCGCACGGAGGAGGCGGGAGACAAGGCGCGCGATTTGTGCGCGGCGGGCGAACAGGTCCTGTCCCTCAATTACGTACGTCCTCCGGTTGTCCCGGCCCGGCGGCGGGGGTGCGGAAAGGGAAGTGGCGTCCAGCGTCACCTGTTCGTCGAAAAGATCGGGGAACCGCGTTCCGACGAACCCGTGGGATGGGGTGTCGGATCGGAGCTGCGGATGCCTGGCAATGCGCGCCTCGATACGCTGGATGTCGCGGCGGGACAGTGACGGTGTGGCGGTTACCGCGTATGGCGGGAGCCGGAGCGCCTCCAACCCCCACGCCTGCCGCCGTGCGCGAAGCTCGGTGCCGGGGAGCAGCAGGGTCTGGAGGCACTGGAGGTTCAACCGGGGCTGGCGGAGCCCCCACCGGAGGCAGCCGAGGACATCGGCCGCCGTCTGCTTCGGCAGGGCATACATGATGTCGAGCGTAACCCGGATGCCGTGCCGCGCCAGCAGGCGGACCCCGTGCCCGAGTCGCGGGAGACGGGTTGGGCGACGGATTTCCCGGAGCACCGCCGGATCACGGCTCTGCATCCCGACTTCCACTTCGGCAAAGTTGGCCGCGGCCATCCACCGCACCTGGTCGGGCGTCAACTTCTCGGCCATGACTTCGGCGAAGAAGCGCAACGTCCGGCCGCGGTTCAGGTCGGCCAATGCCCGGACCACCTCGGGGAAGCGGGGATGGGCGTTGAAGGTCGGATCCACAAAACGGATCTCGCGCGCGCCGAGGTCCCGCAGGCCGGCGACTCGTGAGGCGATGGCTTGGGGGGGCAGGAAGGAAACATGCGGACGCAGGTGGGCATAGCGGCAGTAGGAGCAGCGCATGGGACAACCCCGGGAAGTCTCCAGGTAGGCCATGCCGTTCCGGTCCGGTCCGCAGGCATCCACCGGGAGCGGCGGAATGGCTTCGGCCAGATCCACCGGGCGCGGGGCGGTTCGGCCCCAGGAATAGCCGCCACGGCGGCGGGCGGCGACCGTGGTAGAACCGACCGCGCCCCCTTCCCGCAGCGCGCGCAGGATGGCCGGAAATACATTCTCGCCTTCGCCCGCCACCGCGAAGTCCGGCACCTTGGACCGGAACAGGAACGGATGTTCGCGGGAGACCTCGGGACCTCCCACGACGATCCGGATGTGGGGGACCCGCTTCCTGACAACGCGCAGGAGACGGAGCGTCCATTCGATGTTCCAGAGGTACAGGGTCGCGGCAATCACGTCCGGCCGGCGGCGCGCAATGGCGTCGGCCAGGACCGGGGTGGAGGCGCGGTCCAGTGCGGGATCGAGCCTGAGGAATTCGTGGTGATGTCCCTCTCCCGAACGGCGCGCGGCGTGCTCCAGGTAAGCGGCCGCCATGGGGAGGTTCTCGGAAGACGCGGACGTGTCGTTGTCCAGTTGGGGCAGTTGAAGGAACAGGACGCTGCGTCGGCGGATCATGGGGGGGAGTCTATCGGGAAATGCGGGCGGCGGCCAGTTGGGATTTTGCTTTCCATCTGCGGCTAGATTTGCGGTTGCGGGGAGGGAACCCATGTGCGATAGTCACACCCGTATCGTGCGGCCTGCCTGTGCCTGCGCGAGTGTTTCGGAGAAGCGCAATGAGATATGCTGCTGGTTTATGCCTTGTTCTGTTGCTGTCCGCGTTGCCCGGCGAGGGTGAGCCCGTCACCATTGAGGGGGTCGCGGCGTATGTCAACGACAGCCTCATTACTGTGGGCGAGATCAAGGAAATGATGGCGCCGGCGCTGGCCGAGATGGAACCGGCGCGCAAGGACAGCGAATGGCAGTCCCGGTACCGTGAACTGTACAAGGAAGCCTTGGAGGATCTGATCGCCACCCGTCTGATCCTCGGGGCTTACGAGGCCGACACCAAGATCAACAAGGCTGCGGTGGAAAAGCACGTTGAGGCGCGGGTGAGCGAGTTCATCCAGGAACGTTTCGACGGAGACAGGCAGGAGTTTCTCAAGGCGCTGCAGGCCGAACGCCTGACACTGGAGGAATGGCGGCTGCGGCTGCGGGACAGGATCATCGTCGGGCTCATGCGGAGCCGGGAAGTGGACAGCAGGATTGTGGTGTCGCCCCGGGAAGTGCGCGCCGCGTATGAGGCGGGCCGCGACAGGTATCAGCGTCCGGAACGGGTCAAGCTGCGGGCCATCCTGGTGCGGGGCGGCACCAACGGGACCGACCGGGCCGCCCGGGAGACGCTGGCAAAGTCCGTGGCGGGGAAGCTGCAGGCCGGCGAGGATTTCGGGGATTGTGCCCGGCGTTTTTCGGAGGACCCCAGCGCTGCCAAGGGCGGGGATTGGGGATGGGTCGCGGTGCCGGATCTGCGTCCGGAACTGGCCCGCGCCATTGCCGCCCTGGGGCCCGGGCAGTCCGGCGGCGTGGTGGAAATGGATGGCGATTTTTATCTGCTCCGGATCGAGGAGCGCGAGAAGGCGGGGGTTGTCCCGTTTGAAGATGTCCGCTCCAACATTGAGAAGGACTTGCGGCGAAAGGAATCGCGGAGGCTGTTCCAGTCCTGGCTCCAGGTGCTCCGGAAGGACGCGCATATCGAGCGGGTCGAGGTCTCGATGCCTTGACGGGATGGAAGGGACGCGGTTGTGAACTTAACGAGTCCATCCCAGGTTCAGGTTCTGCTGCGGCGGTTGCAGGTGGAGCCATCCAACTCGCTGGGACAGAACTTCCTGATAGACGTCCATATCCGGGATATCATCCTGGAGGAGAGCGGTGTCGGGGCAGGGGATGTGGTGCTGGAAATCGGGCCGGGGCTGGGGGTGCTGACGGAAGTGCTGGCCCGGAGGGCTGGAACCCTGATCGCGGTGGAGAAGGACCGGCGGCTGGCGGCGTACCTGCAGGAGGAATTCGCGGGCCGCGAAGGTATGCGCATCCTGCAGGCCGACGCGGTGGAACTGGATCCCGGCATGCTGGCCGGATGGGGTGTGACGAAGGTGGTCTCCAATCTGCCGTATTCCGTCGGAAGCCGCATCCTGATGGAACTGTTTGCGTTGCCGCGACCGCCGGAACGGATTACCGTTACGGTACAGAAGGAAGTGGGCGATCGGCTGGCCGCGGGGCCGGGTCAGGAAGCCCGCGGATTGCTGGGCGTCTGGGCGCAACAGGCGTACCATGTGGAGATTCGCAAGATCATCAGTCCGACCTGTTTCTGGCCGCCGCCCCAGATCCGGTCGGCGGTGGTCCGCCTGGATCGGCTGCAGGATCGTGAGGAAAAGGGGAGGATGGATTTCTTCCGGTTGACGAAAGATGTTTTCGGATTCCGCCGCAAGCAGATGGGCACCATTCTCAAGCGCCTGCTGCCCGCCGCCGATCCCGAAGCGATCGCCGGCGCGCTGCGGGCGGCGGGGATCGACCCCCGGACGCGGCCGGAGATCCTGACGGTGGACGAGTGGCGCATCCTCGCGAACGAACTGGCGCCGCTGCGGCAGGGGTGAATCACGGATGAGTGGCACGACATTGACGCCGATGATGACGCAGTACCGGCAGGTGCGCAGCAAGCTGCCGGACGGCACGATCCTCTTTTTCCGGCTCGGCGATTTCTACGAGATGTTTTTCGAGGATGCCAAGGAGGCTTCCCGGATCCTGGATATCGCCCTGACCAAGCGCCAGGACGTTCCCATGTGCGGGGTGCCGTACCATTCCGCCGATGCCTACCTGGCGAAGCTCATCCGGGCCGGCAAGAAGGTGGCGATTTGCGACCAGGTCGAGGATGCCGCCGCGGCCAAGGGAATTGTCCGCCGGGAGGTGACCGGCATCGTGACGCCCGGCACCGCGATGCAGGACACCATCCTTTCCGCCGCGCGCAACAATTACCTGGCCGGGATCTGCCGCCAGGAGGGCCGTATCGGCCTGGCCCTGCTCGATATTTCGACGGGCGCCTTCCGGATCGAGGAGGCGGAGTCGGCCGCGGCCGTGGCGGATGCGCTGCAGCAGTGCGCACCCAGCGAGTGCGTGGCGCCGGCGGGGCAGACCGGGGAACCGTGGGCACGGATGCTGGCTCCGTCCGGGGCCCTCTCGCTCCAGGGTGTGGAAGACTGGCTGTTCCATTTTGACGTCGCGCGGGACCGGCTGCTGCGGCACTTCGGCGTGCATTCACTTGACGGATTCGGGTGCGAGAACAAGCCGGCGGCGGTGGGCGCTGCGGGAGCCGTGCTGCACTATGTCCAGGAGGAATTGCGCCGGGATGTGCGCCACGTGCGGACGCTGCGCGTCATGCAGCCTTCCGATTTCATGGCGGTGGACGAGGCGACATCCGTGAACCTTGACCTGCTGCCGCGCCGGGGCGACGAGCGCCGGGGCGCGACGACCCTGTTGGGGGTCCTGGATGTCACGGAAACACCGATGGGGGCGCGGTTGCTCCGGGAATGGATTGCGCGGCCCCTGGCGCGGGTGGAGGCGATCGAACGCAGGCTGGATGCGGTTCAGACACTTGTGGCCGGCCGGCAGCTTCTCCGCGAACTGCGGGAGCGGCTGCAGGACATACGGGACCTTGAACGGCTCGTGGCCCGGTTAAGCGCAGGCGGGGGTAACGCACGGGACCTGCGGGCTGTCGGACAGTCGCTGGCGGCGCTGCCGGCAGTGCGGGAGAGCGTCAGCCCCTCCGCCAGCCCGTTGCTGCGCGAACTGGGCGGCGAAATCGTTCTGATGCCCGAACTGGCCGGCCTGATCGAGCGGGCCATTGACGACGAACCGCCTGCCCTGCTGAAGGAGGGCGGCATGATCCGGCGCGGGTACCGGCCGGAGCTGGATGAACTGCGGGCGGCGGCCACCGAGGGCCGTCAGTGGCTGGCCGAATTCCAGACCCGCGAACAGGCGCGGACCGGGATCAAGACACTCAAGGTCCGGCACAACAAGGTGTTCGGCTACTACATCGAGGTCTCCCGGGGCCAGGTGGCCAATGTCCCGGCTGACTACCAGCGCAAGCAGACGCTGGTGAACGGGGAACGCTTCGTGACGCCGGAACTGAAGGAGTATGAGCAGAAGATCACCGGCGCCCAGGACCGGGCGGCGGCCATGGAGTACGAGATCTTCCTGGAGATACGGGACCGCGTGGTGGCGGTGACAGGCGATATCCAGCGGACAGCGGCGGCGCTGGCGGCGCTGGATGTGCTCGGCTCGCTGGCGGATCGCGCGGCGACGCTGCGCTACGCCCGCCCGAGGATCGGCTCCGGGGACCGCCTGTGGATCAAGGAAGGGCGGCACCCGGTGATCGAGCAGATGACGAACGCGGAGCGCTTCGTGCCGAACGACACTCTGCTGAACGGGAGCGATCACCAGCTGGTCATCCTCACAGGGCCTAACATGGCGGGCAAGTCCACGTACATCCGGCAGGTGGGGTTGATCGTCATCATGGCCCAGATGGGCTCGTTCGTTCCGGCCGCCGAAGCCGAAATCGGGCTGGTGGACCAGGTGTTCACGAGGGTCGGGGCCAGCGACGACATTTCCCGCGGGCGGAGCACCTTCATGGTGGAGATGCAGGAGACGGCGAACATCCTCAACAACGCGACGCCGCGCAGCCTGATCATCCTGGATGAAATCGGACGGGGCACAAGCACCTTTGACGGCATCAGTATCGCCTGGGCGGTGGCGGAGTACCTGCACAACAGCGAAAGATCCAAGGCCAAGACACTGTTTGCCACGCACTATCACGAATTGACCGACCTGGCGCTGACCCTGGGAGGCGTGAAAAACTACAATGTCCTGGTCAGCGACCGGGATGACCAGGTGGTCTTCCTGCGTCGCATCGTCCCCGGCGCGGCGGACAAGAGCTACGGGATCCAGGTGGCGAGGATGGCCGGTCTGCCCGTGGAGGTCATTGACCGGGCAAAGGAGATTCTGGCGAACCTCGAAGAAGGGGAATTCGGGGAAGCCGGCCAGCCGCGGCTGGCCCGGCACAAGCGGCGGCCGAAGGATAGCGGCCAGTTGAGTTTCTTCTGAAAAGGAAAAGGGCCGGGGAAATCCCCGGCCCTTGGCTTTTCCGAACGGAACGCCCGTTTACCAGCGGCGTTCACGGCGCTCGAAGCCGCCGCCACCACCACCACGGCCGCCACCAGAGGGGCTGTCCGTGCGGGGACGCGCTTCGTTCACCTTGATCTTGCGACCGCCAATGTCCTTGTCGTTCATCGCCGCAATGGCGGCTTCGCCCTGGGCCTTGTCGGTCATGACCACGAACCCGAAGCCCTTGGAACGGCCGGTTTCACGGTCCTGGATGATGTTCACGGATTCCACGGCGCCGAACGCTGCAAAAGCGTCACGAAGTTCATCCTGTGTCGTCGAATACGAAAGATTACCAACGTAAATATTCACCTTAACTCCTACTGCATTAAACTTTCAAAAAAAACAAACACTACTCCAACAATCAATTGTCTACATCACCAGCTTGACCGTTCACCTCCGTGCTACACGATCCCTGACACCTCATCCTTAGCGATGCAAAATAGGGGAAAGCTACGCCGTTGGCAACTCTTTTTTAGGTTTTTTCAAAGGTGGGTCACGCGGGGGGGGTAGAGTCGGCTGCGTGCCAGCGGCGGGCGGCGGCCATGATTTTCCGGATGAGCGGTGTCTTGGCCCGGGTATAGGCGTCACGGTTGGAGGCAAAGTGGCGGGCAAGTTGCCGCTTGGTGCGGTCGTACAGTGCCGCGGCGGAGGGATGTGTCCGCAGGTAGTCGCGGAAGAGAATCCAGTCGTCCCAGTGGCGGGTGTCGGGGGCCACCAGGTGCAGATGGTGGGTGACGGGGACGCCGCGTGTGAAGAAATGACGTCCTGGCAGACCGTATTCCCCCTTGTACGTGTATCCTGCCGCTTCGAGGGCTCGGATCCAGCGGGTGAGCGGGCGTAAGGACGGGATCCGGATGGCCATGTCAATGATCGGCTTGGCCTCCAGTCCGGGCACGGCGGTGCTGCCGATGTGCTCCAGGCGGTAGCTCCGGAAAGGCAGATGGCGCTGCAGGCGTCGGGCTTCCGCCGAGAATTTGCGCCGCCACAAGGGGGAGTAGGGGGCCAGTTTGACTTCGCCGGTTTTGAGTCCGATGGCTGTCATGGTCCTCCGGTCGCGGGTGTGGGAGCATACAGCAGGTCCGTCTTGGCCGCGAAGATGAAGTCGCTTTCCGTCAGTCCGTTGATCTTGTGTGTCCAGAGCAGCAGTCGCACCTTGCCCCAGGCCAGGTATATGTCCGGGTGATGGCCCTGCTGTTCGGCGAGATCACCGACGCGGTTGGTGAAGGCCAGCGCTTCGCGGAAGTTGCGGAACGCGAATTCCTTTTCCAGTCGGCGGCTTTCGACGAGTTGCCAGCCGTTCCCGAGGCCGGTGTGGAGCGCGGAGAGCGCCTGACCTTCGAGCGGCGGGACTCCACCCTTGCAGGGGATACAGGTCTTGGAGGCCAGGTCGCAGGCATTCATGGCGGATTCCTTTCGTGT